>CAZCMU010000355.1:0-1516 GCA_964499725.1 uncultured Opitutales bacterium | reverse complement strand
CATCATGGATGTGCTCACGAACGCCGAATTTGAAGTGAGCGTGAAGGCTGTGGACGCCCCCGTGGTGATGGACGGCATGCAAAAAATCGCCAATCGGATTGCCATCAGCATTGTGTTGGCCGCCCTGATCATGGGGGCCTCGCTGCTGATGCGAATTGAAACGAGTTTTCGCGTGCTGGGGTATCCCGGCCTGGCCTTCCTCCTTTTTCTCGGTGCCGCAATGGGCGCCTTTTGGCTGATCATCAGCATCATTATTTACGACCGGCCCAAGCATAAAAAACACCCGCATAGTTAAACAGTCAAAGCGGGAAACTGCATTCTGACCAAAATTTCCAACACGATAAACGCCTGCGCCCTTGTCGCCGACGAAAAAATTTTCCCAGCTAAAAAATCCAGTAAATAATCAACCCAATATCCATATGACCGACCATATCACCCTGATCATGCCCATGGCGGCCATCGGCTATTCGCTGATCTATCTCCTTTTCGGCGGCGGCTTCGCCGGCGCTGTCGGCATCTTCATCATTGCCAAGCTGCTCGGTAAATAAGGGAGGCCAAACGCGGGCTACCTGAAAACTGTCAGGTCGCCTTCCTCGCGCTCAATAAAAACGCCATTGGCGCATTCAGCGTCAGTCGCAGCTTTGGCTGCGTATGTATATAAGTAGCAAATAGCTTTCTCCAATAGTTTCAATCCCCCGCTTCCCTTTTTTCCTGAAAATAGGCTTTTAGCAAAGTACGGCATTCGGGGGCGAGGAGGCCGCCGCGGACTTTGAGGTGGTGGTTGAGTTTGGGGAGTTCGTGCACCGAAGCCGCGCCGCCGAGGCAACCCATTTTGGCGTCGGACACGCCGTAAATGACTTCGCTGAGCCGGGCCATGATGGACGCACCGGAGCACATGGGGCAGGGTTCCTTGGTCACGAACATGCGCGCGCCATTGAGCCGCCAGTCGCCCACGGCCTTGGCGGCCTGGGTGAGGGCGAGGATTTCGGCGTGGGCAGTGGGGTCGCCGGAGTTTTCGACGAGGTTGTGCGCCTGGGCGATGATTTCGCCGCCGATTTCGATGACGGCGCCGATGGGCGTCTCGTCCACGCGCCAGGCGTCAATGGCCTGGTTGTAGGCGAGCTTCATGAAGAACTCGTCGTCGCGCAGGAGGAGCGACGGGTGGAGTTTCTCAAACGGGCAAATGCGGGCGGGCGGGTGCGCGCTCATGGTGGCACTGAGGCAGGAATCCCGGCGGGGGTCAATTCCCAGCTTGACTGTTGGGGGTCGCCAAGGCCATGGTTGTCGTTTACAACTTGCTGCCGCGCACTCTCCCTGCGCCCCTTACCAACCGTATGACTGAAGACACCAAAGACGCCATCGAAGTCGAAGGAAAAATCGTGACCGTGCTGCCCGGCACGATGTTTCGCGTTGAACTGACCAATGGGCACCAGGTGCTGGCGCATATTTCGGGGAAACTGCGCAAGAATTTCATCAAGATCACCGTGGGCGACATGGTGAAGATGGAGATGAGCCC
>CAZCMU010000354.1:0-1562 GCA_964499725.1 uncultured Opitutales bacterium | reverse complement strand
CACCTTCACGGTGAAGGTGCCGGTGTATAACCCGGCGTCGCCGATGCCCGCGCAACTGGCGGGGTGGTTTGTGGAGTCGGACGGCGTGGTCTCGATGGAGGCACAGCACTACACGAATAAGACGGACAAGCCCGGCGCGGCGTGGCAGGTGATTCCCGGCCTCGGGCGCACAGGCGACGCCGTGGGCGTGTTCCCGACGACGGCGCCGAGCGTGGAGCTGAACCAAGTGGCGGCTGATGCCCCAGCGCTGGAGTACAAGTTCTACCTCTTCCGCGCGGGCGACGTGACGATTCACTACAACCTCATCCCCACGCAGCCGATCAAATACGGCACGCCGCTGCGCTTTGCGGTGGCGGTGGATGATGGGCCGCCGCAGCTCGTGAGCATCACGGCGGGCACGGGCGGGGAAGTGGCCACCAGCCGCGCGTGGCAGGAAAACGTGTTGGACAACACCACGACCACGACGACGAAGCAGACGATTTCCACCGCGGGGGGCCATACACTGAAAATTTATATGGTGGACCCCGGCGTGCTGCTGGAAAAAATCGTCATTGATAACGGCGGCCTGCGACCCTCGTACCTCGGCCCGCCGGAGACGCTGGTCGATACTCTGGCGGAAAAGGAATGGCGAGATGCGCTGTCGAGATAATCACTGCTCGGTGAGTTCTGACTTGCACGATGATATGCCCGGTTCCTCAGTCTCCCTCAGAAAGCGCCAGAACTCCTCAGATGCCCTCGGAAGTTTTTAGGGTGGAATGTTCGTCCAGGAGTTTGAGCAAAAGCGTATCGTTGGCGAACGCATGCCAGTTCCCAGCGCTGTACAAAATTAAAAAAAGACCGCCGCCAAAGTAAAAAGACAAAAAAGGAAGATCCAAGGCGAGGGACAAGAGCCCCATGGGGCTTTTTAGGTCTTCGTGCAAATCCACGCAAATACTACAGCCGACAGCCAGATAAGCAATGCCCGCAATGAGAATGGCCCATTTGCCCCAATGCCAATGGCGCTGCCATTGGCGCAATTTCGCCACCATCTTTTGTTCTTGCGGGGTTAGGTCCATAATATGGCCGGCGCAGTGGAATAATCACTGCCTCCACGGGCCGACGGGCCACTGGGCGCGGGGGTCCGGCGGCGGAATGTCGGCTTCACTGGCCGAGAGCAATTTCTGGCGCAGGCGGAGCAAGCCCAGGCTCACATAAGCGCTGCCGGCGAACATGATGGCCGAGGCGACTGGAACGAAGATGTTGAAGACGGTGTCCGCCGGCGCATGGGGCGCAGTTGGCAGCAAAGCAATATATTGCCCCAGAAACAGAGGGCCGGCAAACAGCCACATGATGCAGGTTAACAAAATTATCTGGCGACGGCTCCGGATGGTAATATTTTGCTTGGCCAGGAAATAGATGGCGATGGAGCCAGCGAGGCCGATGGGAATAACCAAAAGATTGATGGCCTCACAAAATCGGTAGCGCAAAGCACCGGGGTTATACGAATCCGAGAGATAGACAGGAGCCATAATGTTAAGCCACAAATACAGGTGCAGCCAGGAGCCTCCTCGTTTGACGGACAA
>CAZCMU010000353.1:0-1569 GCA_964499725.1 uncultured Opitutales bacterium | reverse complement strand
GGCCGGTGAAAATTTTGCCGTTGATGCCGAGGAGTTCCTTGCGCTCCATGCCGGCCTTGCGCGGCACACTGCCCACGAGCAACGCCCAGTTCACGTTTTTGAAGCCCTCGTTGAGGTCGGTCGTCGCCACGACATCGGTGAGCAGCGGGAACGCGCAGTCATCCAATTCCATGACCACGCCCTTGAGCATTTCGAGTGCGGGCGGAATCTCGATGAGATTCAGCGCGACGGGCTGGTCCGGGCCAAAAATGGCGCCGGAGGCGATGCGAAACAGGAGGGCGTAGCCGATTTGACCGGCGGCGCCCGTGACAGCAACACGGATGGGGGGCTTCATGTGGGAAGTAAGAACTAAGAATTCAGAAGGAAGAAGTAAAACAAGAAAAGCTCACTTGGCGGCCGTGGCCAGGGTGGCCGGCCCGAGGGTCGCATACGCGGCGCGGATGAGGCGTTCGGTCGAGTTCCAGTCCAGGCAGGCGTCGGTGATGGAGACGCCGCGGCGCAGCTTGGCGCCGGGTTGCGGCTCGGGCTGCTTGCCGGCCACGAGGTTGCTTTCGAGCATCGCGCCGATGATGGAATCGTTGCCGCGCGCGCGTTGTTCGAGGACATCCTCGAACACCATGGGCTGGCGCTCGTGGTTCTTGCCGCTGTTGTCGTGCGAGCAATCCACCATGATGCGGGTCAGCAAGCCCGATTCGTGCAAAAGTTTTAGGGCGTCGGCGACGTAGCCGACGCCATAATTTGGCCCGTGGGAGCCTCCGCGCAGGACGAGGTGGCCGTTGGGGTTGCCGCGGGTGGACACAGCAGAAGCCTGGCCGTCGTCATTGATGCCAAGAAAAGTCTGGGGATAGCTCGCGGACTTGATGGCGTTGATGGCTGTCTGGATGGAGCCGTCAGTGCCGTTTTTGAAGCCGAGGGGCATCGAGAGTCCGGAGGCCATCTGCCGGTGCGTTTGCGACTCGGTGGTGCGGGCGCCGATGGCCGACCAGCAGATGAGGTCGGCGATATACTGCGGCGTAATAGGGTCGAGCAATTCGGTCGCCGTGGGCAAACCGAGGTCAATGACCGTGCGGAGAAATTCGCGGGCGATTTTGAGGCCGGCGGGGATGTCGTGCGTGCCGTCCAGATGCGGGTCCATGATCAGGCCCTTCCAGCCGACGGTCGTGCGCGGTTTCTCAAAATAGACGCGCATCACCAGTAGCAGGCGGTCGCTGACTTCGCGGCTGAGCGCGGCGAGCTTTTCCGCATATTCCCGGCCGGTGGTGACATCGTGGATGGAGCACGGGCCGACGACGATGAGCCAGCGCGGGTCGCCGCCAAAAATGATGTGGTGGATGGTTTCGCGGCTGGCGGCGACAAATTTGGCTTGGGCGGGCGTCCGCGGAACAGCCGCCAGCAAACCGCGTGGCGTGGGCAGCGCGCGGTTTGATGAAATGTTGATGTTGGTGACTTTTTGCACAGGGAAAGCGGTCAATTAAGCCCTTGCGCCGAGGGATGCTGCGGGGAGCGGCGCGCAAAGGCGTTAAGCGGTCAAGCCAAGCAAATTTGCGTGCCACCGGCAAGAACAGAAGC
>CAZCMU010000352.1:0-1599 GCA_964499725.1 uncultured Opitutales bacterium | reverse complement strand
ACTCGAGTCACGTCAGCCCCTGGTGGTGTGCGGCTGGTCGAATAAGCTGGCGGTGATGATCAGCAGCCGCATCCCGCGTGTTTGGGTGACCATGCTGACTTACATGACTTTGAAAAAACTGCAGGATGGTCCGACAACGACAAAAATAAAGTTTCCGCAGTTCGCGATTAAAAAAGCCCGGCAGCTAACGCCCGCGGGCAAGGAAAATGCCGGACGACAAGACTAACCCTCCGGTTGGAGCAGCCCCCGCCAGACGCGTTCGCGCCAGCGAACCCCGACGGGCAGCCAACTGACCAGCCACATGGCCGTGCGCAAGGCCGGCCAGGTCGCGAGCATGAGGTACGCCGCGGGTGACAATAGCCGACGCCCGCTCGCCTGCCAGTCGAGCATAACCACGGCCGACATTTCCGCGCAGTATTGCAGCAACAGACCCAGCCACGCTGTTGAGAGATGAGGAAAAATCAGCACCGCCACAAACCAGCCCAGTAAAGGGTTAATGAAAATCTGGCCGGCATAACCAAGCGGCTGGCACCAACGAATGGTTTTGTGCCAACGCTGGTAATGGCGCACGGCCCCCCACCACGTGCTTTCCTCGGCCAGAGTCGCCAGCGCGGGCAACGCCACCCGGCACTGCCCGAGCGTATGGCCCACTGCGAAGTCGTCCGCCAAATGACGACCCAAGGTCGCCCAATCGCACTTGCTTAAAAAAACATCGCGGCGAAATAACATTGCGGCCCCGAAGGCGAAGTTTACCTCCCGACAAAGAACCACCTGGAGACATGCACCGGGGAGCATCTCGGCATTGACAAAAGCGGCATCCCACCAACCACGCGGATGGGTTGGTTCTTGAACATAATAGGGAAAGGTCACTAAATTCGCATGTGGCAGCTTCAGCGCGGCCCGGCGCGCTTGCTCGAGCCAACCAGCCGGCGCGACGATGTCAGCATCACTCCACAGCCACCACGGGCCGCGCGCGTGTGGAGCAAGCCATTCAAGCCAGGAAATTTTTGCGTTGGCGTGGGCGTCTGCGCCGCTGCGAAAAAATACGCGCACACTCCCGGCTGGGCCGACTTGTTGCAATTGAGCAATCCAAAGTTGGGCGGCGGCGCGATCCTCCTCGTGCAGGCCCAGCAGCAACTCGGTGTCACTGTCCAGTTGCCGGACAAACGAATGCAGGGCCGCGCGCAACCCCGCGCTGGCACCCGTTGGCCCCAGACGCGGCAAGGGCTTGAAAATGGTGATGACTTCCCCCAGACGAGTTCCGGTCAACGCTGGCGCCCGTCGGCATTTCTGCACCAGCCAATATGCGGCCAGCCACCAGCATAGCGCCGCCATTGACCAAGCCGTCAACGTGTATATCATTCAGCGCAAGCTATGCACCTGCCCGAGCGAAAGCCCAGCCCAAAGGAGAGATTTTTATTTATTGCCGATGATTTTGGACTGGATGAATCCACCAACCGCGCCATTTTGCACGCCCATCTTAAGGGTGCTTTACATGGCACAGCTTTGATGATGGGGCAGCCAGGCACAGCGGAAGCCGTGGCGATGGCGCGCGACCACCCCACCCTGCGCATCGGACTGCACTGGCACTTTAATGAT
>CAZCMU010000351.1:0-1605 GCA_964499725.1 uncultured Opitutales bacterium | reverse complement strand
CTTCGATTGGAGCGCGGACGGCCAAGAGAGCAACGCCCGGCTCGCGCCCTACGCCGCCGCGTGCTACACCGCCGGCGCCGCCAAAAACGCGCTGGTGGACGACCTCAACGCCCGCGGCGTCGAATGGCTCAACTCCATCGGCAAAGCCACCGCCGCCCCCTTTTATCTGCCCAATTCGCAACACGTGCCGGACAAGGCGCACTTCGTCAAATCCGGCGCAACCCAGATGGCGCACCTCGTCGCCCTGGAAATCCGCCGCATCAACAGCCCATTGGCGGCGTATTTGAAAAAATGATGTCCGACCCTCAGTCACTGGTGCCCTTAGACAAGGGCGACACTGAACGTGCCCACGCTGCAGTCAGTGCCGGCTATCCGGCTGTTGAGTCGATATTGCCCAAACTATTGGAATGGCTGCAAGACTGCAACTGGCCGGTAGCCGGAGTTTTGTCACCGTTTTTAGAGTCCATTGGTAGTCCGCTCATTCCTCATCTTCGTCCGATAATGAGCAGTGACGACTTGGTTTGGAAATACTGGATTATTGGGCATATAATGGGAGGTTCGCGTGAAGTCGCCGAAGCATTCCGCGGCGAGCTTGAGCGCCTCGCGTACTCACCCACCGATGAAGAACGTTTGAATGAACTCAATGAACGAGCTGCTTTAGTTCTGCAAACGCACGGCTGGAATTAGCCACTACCCTACCGCAGCGTCAAAATCAAGTCATTCGGTTCCACGCGGTCGCCGACGTGGACGAAAGTTTTCTTGACGACATCGCCTAATATATCTACCGTTATTTTTATGAAATCTACCGTGAGCGTGTCCCAAGGGCAGAATAATTTTCCCGCACTGGTGAAAGCCGCCGAGCAGGGGCAGGTCATCACCGTGACCCGGCATGACGACGCGGTGGCTTGCGTCATCGGCCACGACCGGATGAGCGCGATTATCGAAACCCTGGAGATTTTGGCCAACCCGGCGGCGATGAAGGCGGTCCAGGAACATCAAGCGGGCAAAACCAAATTTGGCACGCTGGATGATATTTCAGAATGAAGCGCATCCTCCGCCTATCCCCGCAGGTGATTGAATTTGCCGCGCGGCTAGCCCCCGAGCCTCGCCGGGCCCTCAAACGCGCACTGGCCGGTTTGCGCGAGGGCCACGGAGACATTCAGGCCTTGGAGGCAAACCTGGCGGGCTACCATCGCCTGCGCGTCGGCAAATATCGGATTATCTTCCAATACGTCAAAGACCGCGCGATTGAGGCGGTCTTCATTGAAGAGCGTGCTCTGATTTACGACGTTTTCGAAGCGGAGCTGGTGAGAAAGCTGAAGGGGTGAAGGACTTTCGCCCATTCCAGACTTTGCGACAAAATTTAAAACCCGACCCCGTTTAGGTTCCCTACCGCAACGTCAAAATCAAATCCTTCGGCTCCACGCGGTCGCCGACATGGGCGGTGATTTCTTCGACCACGCCGTCCACCTGTGCGTAGAGCGTCGTCTGCATCTTCATCGCTTCGAGGACGACCAGCTTGTCGCCATTGGCCACTTTCTGGCCGACGGAGACGTTGAGGCTGCTGACCATCGCCGGGATGGGCGCGCCGATTTGCTTGGCATC
>CAZCMU010000350.1:0-1650 GCA_964499725.1 uncultured Opitutales bacterium | reverse complement strand
GCGTTCAAGCCATTGGCCGCGCCATGCGCGCCGGAGAATACTGCGACAAAATCATTCGGGCCAACACCTTCGAGGCGCAAATCTTCGCGGCGGCCAGGCTGAAAGAGATCAAGGTCAGCGCCATTGGGGATTATGGCGATGGGAAGCCCAGGTCGGCTGCGCCGGGCGATGCCTTCGCCAATGCCGGGGGAAAGCCCGATGCAAGCCGTCGCTGCCCGGTAACTCAGCCACTCCAAAACACTCATGCCGGCCAAAACCACCGGGTTGGTCACAACGCCCATCGCCTTCGGCAGTTCGGGCCACAAGTCGCGCACTTCAAAGACGAACGGTTTGCGGCGCAAATACTTTGCGAAAATGCCGGGAAGGCCAGCGGTCAACGGTGTACTCGTGGCAAAGAGCAGATCGTAATCCATGGTCAAAGCCAACCCAATGCCGCGCACGGCAAAGCGAAGAAAAACCAGAGTTCGTTCCAGCAAGTTTTGGTAATTCGAATATTTTATATTAAACTGAATCACTTCGATGCCGTCAATAGAGCCGCGCCGCATGTGAGCTTCGTGCGGCCCCGGTAAGTCAATGGGATCAGTTTCCTCATGAACACAAACCATGGTGACCCGATGGCCCCGGGCGAGCAGGGCACGGGCAAATTCATAGGACCGCAGGCCGCCCGCGCCACGCGGGGTGTTAAAATATTGATGGAAATATAAAACGTGCATCGTTCAAGAAGACGCCGGCACAAAACGGGTCGTTACCTCGAGAGTTTTGCTAACGTCAAATAGCAATTCCAGGGAGACGGCCGGCTCGAGCGCCAGATAATGGCTGGACCGCCATCCGCGGGCAGACTCCGGGTCAGCCCGCACTGCTGTAATAGAGACCGCTTTTTGGCTGGCCGCCCAAGACACGACAAACACTCCCTCAGGAAAACACGTGGAGATAGTTTGGGATTCTTCATCGAGCTGCCAATCGCGATCACAGAGGAGCCAATGCAACCGCACCCGTCCTGGCTGCTGCAAAACAACCGCATCGGTGACAGCGAACACACCCAAAGCTGGAGAAAAAATGGTGCGCTGAAAATGAACGGCTGCTCCATAGCCGTTATGAGATGCGGAAAAACGTTGATCGGTCTCCGACCAGTGAGCCGTGCCAGTTGGCCAGGGTAAATAAAGAAACCTTCCAGCTTTTTGGAGAGGCTCGCAAGTTTCAAGCATGGGTACATTGTGCGCATATGCACAGGCCAGCGCGCCATTAAATCGTCCGAAGGTATTGTAGGAATACGTTCCGGCATCCACGGCAATAGACCGCCCGTGCCAGGCGAGATCCACATGCAGCATATCGGCCTGAGCTGGACGATGACGAAAATACCTCGGGCAGCGAAAAAACAATCGGGTGGGGCCTGAACGCCATCGAAAAAAGCCAGCAGCGGAAAAATGCACCCGCTCGACCTCGGCCCGGGGCTTATATGGCCAAGCAGCAGGGTCTTGGCCAACGAGCCAGAACGCCGCTTCGTCCCAATGGCCCGGGGGGAAAATCCGCCGGCCATCGAGCAAAACCCAGCCGGCTTGTAGCGTCCCCCGCATGTCCTCAAAAGAACCATCGTTTAACGGAAGTATCCTGGCGCCATCATTGGCTCCATAGAGGGGAGCCAAGCCCGAC
>CAZCMU010000349.1:0-1661 GCA_964499725.1 uncultured Opitutales bacterium | reverse complement strand
GGCGACGGATCAATATCTGGCAGTGTCGTTGTTCTCGATTCGCGAGCAGTCCCGGTTCCGCTTGTTCCCCAAGGATTGACGGCCAGCGAATGGCCATGCGAGCCAGCGCCTGCTGGTTTTTCAGTTACTGCGCCAGCGGCACGAATTGCTGGCTGCCATCGGCGTTCAGGAGGATCACGCCGAGGGGTTTGCCGTTGGCATCGTAAACGATCTTGCTCATTTTTGCCGCAGTTGCCGTCGTGGGTGCAATTGTGGCGGCAGGAGCGGCGGTCGGAGCGGCTGCAGGCGCCGCCGGTGCGGGGGCGGGATTAACCACTATGGTCTGCGGCGCAGGTTGCGGGACGTAATAGATTGTGGGGGCCTCCGCCGTGTACACGACGGGGGGCTGGTAATAGCCACTATAGAAACTGTCGTAAACCAAGGCGCTCCCGATACCCACACCGAGACCCCAGCCCAAGCCGCGGCCAAACCCGGGCCCGAAAGCATGGCCCCCGCCGAATCGGCGCTGCGCATGGGCCGTGGCGGGCATTACTCCCACCAGCAACACCAGCGCCAAAAACGCGCTGCGGGCGGAAATGCCGGAGAGGAGGCGCCGGACGCCGGGAAAGCTGGGCATGGAAGTGTTCATGGTTCTAATGTACTCCGACAAGCCTTCTCCGTCAAGGTTCCCCCGGGCTTGGCGTGGTAGATGTACACCTACCCGGAATTGCCCAATGGCTGGTTGCAGGCGGTTATTTTTTCTGCCCATCACGCAAGAGCTTGTAGGCGAAGGAATCGCACAGCGCCTCGTAAGACGCCGCGATGATGTTGTCCGACGCCCCCACAGTGCCCCAGCTTTCGTGGCCGTCGGTGGATTCCACCAGCACGCGGATAATCGCTTGCGCGCCCTGCCCGGTGTCCACGATGCGGACGTTGAAATCGGCCAGGTGGACATGCTTGAGCGCCGGGAAACTTGGTTCCAGCGCCTTGCGCAGCGCGCGGTCCAGTGCGCCGACCGGCCCGGCGTCTTCCGCCACTTCATGGCAAACGCGGTCGCCGACCTTTACTTTCACCGTCGCTTCGGAAAGCGTCGAGCCTTCGCCTTCGCGCTCGATGACCATGCGGTAGCCCAATACATCAAAGGGCGTCCTCCAGTTTTCCAGCGTGCGTTTGAGCAACAGCAGGAAAGATGCATCCGCCGCCTCAAATTGATAGCCGCGGAATTCCCGCGCCTTTACTTCGGCGAGAAAGTCCTTCAACTTCGGCGACTTGACGTCAATTTCCAGGCCGAGTTCGCGGGCCTTCATCATGACCGATGATTTACCCGCCATGTCGGAGACCAGCACGCGGGTGTGGTTGCCCACCAGCGCGGGGTCAATGTGTTCGTAGGAACGGGCGACTTTGTTCGCGGCATCGGCGTGGACGCCACCCTTGTGCGCAAAGGCCGTTGCGCCGACGTAGGGCGCCTTGGGGTCGGGCCGGAAATTCGCCAGCTCGTCCGTGAAGTGGGAGAGGTCGCGCAGTTCGGACAGGTGCCCGGCGCAATGCAACCGGAGGTTCATCTTGAGCGCGAGGTTGGGCAGGATGGTCGTCAGGTTGGCGTTGCCGTTGCGCTCGCCGTGGCCGTTGATGGTGCCCTGCACGAGCGTGCCGCCGGCTTCGACGCCCGCGAGGGTCACGGC
>CAZCMU010000348.1:0-1662 GCA_964499725.1 uncultured Opitutales bacterium | reverse complement strand
CCTGGCCGTCACCCGCCGCTGGGGCACGCCCGATGATGTCGGCCGCGCCGCCGCCTCCCTTGCCCGCGGAGATTTCCCTTATTCCACCGGCTCCGTCATCATGGTGGACGGCGGGTTGATTATGCCGCGGTTGTGACCATCGAGTGATTATTTCCCGATTTGCTCGAGGCGTTTTTCTTTTCGCTTAAGGACAATAATTCCAATCACTACAAATATCAGATATGCAATCGAGCCAATCAGCCAAAACTCTGGTGGTGTCTCAGGATCGGGAAGATGAGCATGAGGAGTAGATGTGTAATTTGGATCGCTGCTCAAGTGAGTAAGTACTGGAATAAATGGCAGCAGAAAGCAGAAATTCAAAAGCATCAGGTAGGCACCTGTCATGAGTGCAATAACCACAGGCGCATTTGATAAATAGGCGTCTTTGGCATGGCCTTGTAAGAATACTGCCAATCCGACAAATGTCGTTAAAATGACGATAGTACAGGCAAAATCAGACTCCGGATAAAGCGGACCGGCAAAAAGCACTTTTCCCGTAATCCACGGCATTTGGGCTCCATAAAAATGGATTTGAAGAACTTGAATCATTACGACTCGAACAAGACATGAAAAAAGGCACAGCACTGCAACAAGTAGCGAGCAAATCCAAAACCAAGCCCAACGGATTATGGATATTCTTTGAAAATCACTCATGGCTAGAGATTAGTATCAGCATATTCTTCCGAATTCACGATTTTTAAGCCGCAACGCAAGAGTTGCAAAACATCCCACTTTTGACCATATTCCCTTCATGTCCTTGACCCTCGATCAAATCGTCGCCGAGACGAACCATTTGCCGCCTGAGCAATTGGCGGTCTTGGTAGATCGTTTGGCGGCGCAACTCCACGGCGGTATTCCCGTGAATGTGGAGGAAAGCTGGCGGATGGAAACACGCCAGCGCCTGGCAGAAATTGAAAGTGGTCGTGAAGCAGGCATTCCCGGTGAAGAAGTTTCAGCTCGGATTCGTAAAATTGTTGGACGGTGAAGCCGCATCGTTTCCATCGCGCAGCGGACATAGAGTATGCCGAAGCGGCGACATATTACGCCGATATTTCACCGGAACTTGGTGGCCGTTTTTACGATGAAATTGAGCGATTGATTGCTGAAATCCGATCACACCCAGCACAATTCCGTCAGTTCGATCCGCCAGCTCGTCGGCATTTCAGCGCGGTTTTTCCTTACGCGGTCATTTACGTCGAATTGGCTGACGCCATTTGGATTCTGGCGGTAATGCATCTCAAGCGCGAGGCTGGTTACTGGAAAGCACGCCTCTAGCTCTGGCTTCCGCCAAATCTTTCCCTTGCCGCGCCGGGGTTATTTTACCAAGATGACCCTTCTTCCGCCCCATGGAAATCATCCGCACGCACCACCCCGAGGGTTTTAAACTGCTGGACACCGCCGCGCTGCGGCGCGACTTCCTCATCGCCGGCCTCTTCGCCCCGGGCGAAATCAGCCTCCGCTATTGGGAGGTGGACCGCACCATCATCGGTGGCGCGGTGCCGGTGACCAAACCTTTGGAGCTGACCGCCACCAAGGAACTCCTCGCCGCCAATTATTTTTGCGAGCGCCGTGAAGTCGGCATCGTCAACCTCGGCGGCCCGGGCGCGGTCGAGACCGACGGCG
>CAZCMU010000347.1:0-1705 GCA_964499725.1 uncultured Opitutales bacterium | reverse complement strand
CCGGCTCAAACGGTACGACGAAATAAAACCCAGCCAGCTGTCGGTTAAAAATTAAACCGGGCCGCTGCCCGGGCCTTGGTAAAGAAGCGCCGCCACTTCGAAGAGTGGAGTGAAATCCAGCGGCACCAATGTGGCGCCGCTGGCCTCGAATTGAGAGCAGGCCAGCGCAAAGGCGGCCTTGGCTTTTGCGTCTCCAAACCAATCAGGCAAGAGGGGAACGCCAAGCTTGGGGCGGGATGGAAAACGCTTCGTCATCGCCTGCACAGGAAAAGTGCGGGAGTAGCCATCCTCATTGGGTCCGGCAGCGATGAACGCAACCAAGGCAGCATCTTCGACCGTGTGCGCAAATATGGACACACAATCAAGACTGCGACAGGCCGGGAGCACTTCACGGGTACTCAGCCACCTTCGCGTCGGCTTTAATCCCACGAGATTATTAAATCCCGCTGGCACGCGACCCGAACCGGCGGTATCCATGCCGAGCGCAAACGGAACCAAGCCCAGTGCGACTACCGAAGCCGAACCAGCACTGGAACCACCGCAAACGTATCGCGGATCAAAAGTATTGGGCGCGACCCCATAGGGTGAACATGTGCTGACGAGTCCAGTTGCAAACTGGTCAAGATTAGTTTTCCCAATCAAGATGGCTCCCGCATCCAACAGGCTTTGAACAACCGTGGCCGTGGTCTTGGCTAGGTAAGAAAACTCCGCGCACGCCGCGGTGGTCGGCAAGCCCTCCACATCAATGTTGTCTTTGACCGCGAAGGGAATGCCATAAAGTGGAAGGTTGGTCGCATCGCCGCGATCAGCCGGTGCGCAAAATTGCACGTCAATCTGCGCAGAGGTCAGCCGTAAAATCCATGCCGGGTCATCGACCGGCAACTTTTGCATTAGCGCAATGATCCGTTTTAAAGTTTCGGTTCCGGTTGAGGCGTTTCGCCATGAGCAAATTATCGGGGTAGAGCAAACCTCAGCTATTTTTATAAACTTGTTCACAAGATTGAGGCAGCAGAGTCTACGCCACGCCCTTCACTTTTGGCTCGGATCCACTGCTTATTCTTGAAGCACATCGGCAACACTTTGAAATCTGTGTATACGGCGAAGGCCACGGTGCCTTAATGGATAATTACGGAAGGGGCTGACCTGAAAATCAATCAGTCTAGGCCTAAGCTGGGTCTAAGAAAATGTGCATAAAACTCATTCTGTTTCCCTCGTGAAATACATTATTGCGGTGCGGCGATTTAGTTCCATTTATCGAACGATTTGAAATTGAAGAAAATCTGCGGGAATAACGTTAGCTTCTTCGAGAAAAAATTAATCCATTCCAGATTTTAGTGAAAAAATAACGTCATTGTCACAAACTGGCATCACGCATGCTTCGAAAACGTCACTGCCATAGCCATCTGAAATAAACACCACATATTCTTATAACCACAGTTGGCACGATTTGCAGTTGAGAAACCATCACCATGAACAAATCATCAACGCTCAGTCTGATCCGTCAAAGCTTGCTGCTGGTTGGTCTTTTAGCGAGCAGTGTAACACTGGCGTCGGCGCAAGACACGCCTACCTTGGCGGATTTGGTGCAGGAAAATAAGGCTTTGACCGCGCGCATTGAGGCGCTCGAGCAAAAAGAGGCGGCGGCGGCGGCAACCCCGGCAGCCAGTAGTGTGCCGGTGACCAAACCTGCGTCGCCGTTTACCGA
>CAZCMU010000346.1:0-1739 GCA_964499725.1 uncultured Opitutales bacterium | reverse complement strand
ATGAGAAAGCGCTGGCCGGGAGTGAGGGGGCGGCGTTGTTTGAGGGCCATGGCGGGAAGTGGATTAAAGTTAAAAAGTGAGTGGACGGCGCTTAGACCGTTTCGATCTTCTGGCCTTCGGCGAGGGTCACGATGGCGACTTTGCGGCGGTTTGTGCGGCCCGGGTGGCCGCCAAACATGCGCCCGCTCTTGTATTTGCCGGGGTGATTCAAAATATTCACGCGCGCAACCTTGATTTTGTATTTTTCGACAATGGCGCGGGCCACCTCAATGCGGTTGGCCGACGTGGCGACCTCGAACACATACTTGTTCAGGTGGGCGTTCAACGCCGACGCCTTTTCGGTGATGCGGAAGCTTTTCAGGACGTGGATGGGCTCTTTCATGGGCGCGGCAAAATTAATGTTGAAGAAAATTATCCGTTGGCGCGGGTCAGGATTTTTGCAAAGGCCGATTCGCTGATAATCGCGCACTGGCAGCGGGCCAGATCCAGGGCGTTGACCGAGGCGGCGTCCACGAGGAGCACGCGGGCCAGGTTGCGGGCCGCCATCTGGGCATTTTTTTCAAAAGTTTCGTCCACCAACAGAACTTTGCCCTTCGGGTGGATGCGCGTCAGGACCTGGTTAATGATCTTGGTCTTGGGTTTTTCGGCGGAAAGTTTCTCAATCAAGCTCAATTCACCGTCGGTGGCTTTGTCAAACAGGGCGCGTTGAAACGCGAGCTGGCGGACCTTCTGGTTGATCGTGTGCGACCAATCGCGCGGGCGCGGGCCGAACACCACGGCGCCTTTGACCCACAAAGGGCTGCGGCGGGAACCATGGCGGGCCTGGCCGGTGCCTTTTTGGCGCCAGGGCTTCTTGCCGGTGCCTTTGACTTCGCCAAAGTTCTTGGTCTTGGACGTGCCCTGGCGGGCGTTCGCTTGATAGGCGACGAGGGTTTCCTTCAGGGCTTGCACGCCCTTTTTGCCTTCGAATTCTTTGATGGCAAAGTCCTTTTCCTGGGCCTTCGCGCCATCGGGGCTGTAAACTTTGAGCTTCATGATCGGTAAATGGGTTGGTGGCGCGAGCCGGAGGGTTATTTGGCCGGGGTGGTGGAGCGAGCCTTTTTGGCTTGGCGGACGACGACAAAGTCGCCCGTCGCGCCGGCAATGCTGCCCTTGATGAGCAGCAAGTTCTTGTCCTCGATGACCTTAACCACGGTCATATTCTGGGTCGTGCGGCGAATCTGGCCCATGTGACCGGGCATCCGTTTGCCTTTGAAAACGTGGCCGGGCGTTTGGCGCATGCCGATAGAACCCGGGCGACGGTGCATCATGTGACCGTGACTGTCCGGTTGGCCATCCATATTGTGGCGCTTCATGACGCCTTGAAAACCACGACCCTTGCTGGTGCCGATGACGTCAACCAAGGCACCTTCGGCGAACTTATTGACTGTCAGCACGTCACCAACTTTATATTCCGGTTCCTTGATCGTGCGAAACTCACTTAACTGGGTTACAGGCTGTTGAATCCCGGACTTTTTGAGATGGCCTAGCTCGGGGCCGCTCATTCGGCTCTCTTTTTGCACCCAAAAACCAATCTGGACAGCGTTATAGCCATCACTGTCAACCGTTTTGATTTGGGTGACAGGACAGGGGCCGGCTTGGACAACCGTGACGGGAACCAGTCGGTTCTCGCCGTCATAAACTTGGGTCATGCCCACTTTTTTACCGAGGAGGATTAAGCTCATATTGCTAAGTGGCAG
>CAZCMU010000345.1:0-1752 GCA_964499725.1 uncultured Opitutales bacterium | reverse complement strand
ACACCTTCCCGGCGTGGTTCCGCGCGCACCCGAACCGCTACATGTCGCACAACGGTGAAATCAACACGCTGCGCGGCAATGTGAACTGGATGCACGCGCGCCAGGCGCAAATCGCCAGCAAAGTGTTTGGCGAGGACATGAAGAAAATCCTGCCAATTATCCAGGAAGACGGCTCGGACTCGGGCATGTTCGACAACTGCCTGGAATTCCTCGTGCTGGCCGGGCGCGCGCTGCCGCAGGCGGTAATGATGATGATTCCCGAGCCATGGGAAAACCACGAGTCCATGAGCCCGGAAAAACGCGCGTTTTACGAATACCATGCGTGCATGATGGAGCCGTGGGACGGCCCGGCCTCGATTTCTTTTACCGACGGCATCTGCGTGGGCGCGGTGCTGGATCGCAATGGCCTGCGGCCCTCGCGCTATTATGTCACCAAGGACGACCGGGTCATCATGGCCTCGGAAGTCGGCGTGGTGAAGGTGGATCCGGCGAACGTGGCCGCCAAGGGGCGTTTGCAACCCGGCCGCATGTTCTTTGTGGACACGCAGCAGGGCCGCATCGTGGATGATGCGGAAATCAAGGAGACTTTTGCCAAAGCCCAACCCTACGGCGAATGGCTGGCCAAGCATCGGGTCAAAATCGAGGACTTACCCGACGGCGAATCGCATGGAGTGGACCACGAGACCGTATTCCTGCGGCAAAAAGCCTTCGGCTACACTTATGAGGATTTGCGCTTCCTTCTGACCCCAATGGGCAAGGACGGCGTGCAACCGCTCGGCTCGATGGGCACGGACATCCCGCTGGCCGTACTGTCGAACAAGTCGAAGCTCCTCTATAATTACTTCAAGCAGCTCTTTGCGCAGGTGACGAACCCGCCGATTGATTCCATCCGCGAGGCCGTCATCACCGCATCGGAGACTTTCCTCGGGACGCAACTTAACCTGGTTGAGCCCAAACCGGAAAGCTGCCGACGCATCAAAGTCCATGATCCGATTATTGACAACAAGACCCTGTCCAAGTTGCGGCACATCAAGCGCGAAGGGTTCAAATCTGCCGAACTGCCGATTTTGTTCGAGCCGGACTTGGGCGGCGCAGGGCTTGCCGCAGCGATGGACAAACTTTTTGCGGCGGCCGACCGGGCCATCGCGCAAGGGGCGAATCTGCTCATTCTCAGCGACCGGGGCCTTGACGCCAAAAATGCCGGCATCCCGGCGCTGCTCGCCACCTCCGGATTGCACCACCACCTCATCCGCCGGGGCACGCGCACGCTCGTTTCGCTCATTGTTGAAACGGGCGAACCGCGCGAGGTGCACCACTTTGCGCTTTTGTTTAGCTACGGCGCGGACGTGATCAACCCGTATCTGGCCTTCGAGACGCTCTACGACCTTATCCACGACGGCAAACTGAGCGTGGATTTTGACAAGGCGTGCAAGAACTTCATCAAAGCCGGCGTGAAAAGCGTCATCAAAACGATGGCGAAGATGGGCATCTCGACCTACGCCAGCTATCGCGGCGCGCAGATTTTTGAAGCGATTGGGCTCAATCAAGAAGTCGTTAACAAATATTTCCACCGCACGGCTTCGCGCATCGAGGGCATTGGGCTGGATACGATTGCCGACGAAGTCAGGCAGCGGCACCGGCAGGCATTCCCGCCACTCGAGGGCGAAGACATGCACGCGTTGGAAGCCGGGGGCGTGTACCAATGGCGCGCGGACGGTGAGTTCCATCTCTGGAATCCGCAATCCATCCACA
>CAZCMU010000344.1:0-1762 GCA_964499725.1 uncultured Opitutales bacterium | reverse complement strand
ATCTGCGGACACCTCATTTTGTCAGACTGTTACCCCTGCTGACGGTGGCCGGGCTGTTTTTGGCCGGCACCAGCAGGGTGTCTGCGCAGATTCGAAACAACAACTTAAAGCAGCTCAATTCGCAGTTTTCCACCGGGGCGGCATCGGGCGTCTTTCTTGAACCGGATCAAGTGTTGGGGACGGGACTGACCGGCCCCAATGGCGAGAGTTCAAAATTCATCGGTCGCCTGCCGAGCAGCCTGACCGCGCAACTTAACACCGGTTTTTCCGAAACGCTGCCCAGCATCAATCAAGGACTCAACGGCAGCCACTCCACGCTGTCGTCGAAAAATTTTGACACCAGCTTTAGCTCGCTGAACGGGGACATGAACAATTCACCCATCTGGCGGAGCAATTTTCCGCTGGGCGGCAATTTTCCCACGAAGATGGCTCCTTCCTCCAATGTGCGCCAGCCGCAGATGTCTTCGACCTTGCAGCACAATTCCAGCCTGAATGATTACACGGCGTACGACCGCTGGAAATCACCCAAGCCCGCGCCCGACAAATTTACCGATGCCTTCGTCCTCCATACCACGGACAACAGCCAGCAACTGCAGCAAGTCGGACGCGAATTATCGTTGCAGGACATCAATCGCTATCAGTTTCAGGGGGAGTTTTCCAGCGGGAACGGCCTGCCGATTACCCATGCCGGAGGCGATACGGACCAGGTGACGGGCAGCAATGGGAAAATCCTGCATACCCCCAAGCTGTTTGATTTTAACCCTGGGCTGGGCAATACCGTCCCCAGCGGGTCATCGGTTTCGCCTCGAATAATCACCAGCGAGGGTTCTCAACCCTATCTGCCGGGAACGCCGGTTTCCTCGGGTACCTCTACAACAAAGCCCGCCCAGCAAAGTCTCTCCATGACGCCGGCCCAAACTTCTGGCGAACCGAAGCCCAGCCAGACCACGCCGGGTGGCAGTACCACTTTACGCGGCGAAATACCCAAACATGAAGCGGTGCTGCCGCAGGGTAAGTATAAATTCACCACGCCGGACGGGAATAAAATCCCCGTCGAAGTGGATGCACCCGAGGTTACCACGGAGATTCAGAACTAGGCGGGTCCGTTCAGATTGGGCAGGGGGTGTTCCCAAAAAGCCCTTGGATGAGTCAAAAAGCGCAAAAAAGCGGAATTCCCCGAGGGAAACATTAATTAGACATAATGTTTATTGTGCGTTGAATGCCTGATTTTTCCCGGGATAGGTTTGCTGCCATTCCAACCTTTGTGGTGTTTCACCTTGACCCACCTTGGCAAAGATGAAATTTCCGTTCATTACCCCCTCTATGAATTATCCCCGCTTTCTCTTGCTTGGCTGTGTAATCTCGGGCCTCGCCACCGGCGCTCTTCCGGCCCAATCTACGCCGGCACCTGCAGTTTCCGTACCCACCATTGCGCCAGTCACGCCGCCATCCCCGGAAGTCTTGGCGGAGTATTTTGGCACCTGGCCGGACGGCACGTCGCCACGTGACATTGGCCAGCGCGTCGCCGAGAATTTTGTCGCACGGCAGTTTCGCTTCCAGACTGGCCAGTATGCCAGCAATGCCACGTCACCGGTGATTTACCCCGAGGTCGTCTGCTGGTATGGCGCGTTTACCTTTGCCGAAGTGACCAAAGACACTGCCCTCCGGGACAAGCTCATCGCGAAGTTCGGCATTTTATCCACGCCGGAGGGCGCCGCGCATATTTCCGCTCAAGCCGCTGTGGACTACCATGTTTTCGGCG
>CAZCMU010000343.1:0-1794 GCA_964499725.1 uncultured Opitutales bacterium | reverse complement strand
TGGCCAGGTAGGGCCGCAGGGTGCGGAAATCCTTTTTGACGATGTGCCAAGGCAGGAAAGTCATGGAAAAAATTTATGGTTCAGTTCTGAAACTCCGTCACGTCCGCAGGTTCGGCCGTTGGCAGCACAAATGGGTCAAACGCCACCGGCACAAAAAAATATTGGTCGCGGACAAAGCCCAGTTCCACCAGGTGCGCGCCGGCGAGCCACTGCTGCAGGGCCGAAGGATTTGTCGGTTCGGGTAGTGCTTGGCCGGAGGCGGCGAGTTTCCTGGCAAAGGAGAATTTTACAGTTGGTTGCCGCCAGACAAAACTCGGGTTGGAGGTCGGATAGCCCACGGTGCAAACACCCTCGGCACATTCCTTCGTCAGGGGATTGTAGAGCAAGAAAACGCAGTTGGCGTCTTCGGGCGTGGGGCGGTCGTTCATATACCACGGGCCGACGCTGTCCAGGCCCAGCCTGACGATGTCGTCGTCGTCAACGGTGATGGTGCGCACACGCGATTTGGTCATGCCGTCGTACCAGGTTGAACCGACCGAGGCTGCGACATCCGTTATCCGCTGCAAATGGCCCTGTTCTATATAAACGTTTACGTTCAATTGGGCCGGTTCCTTTTTGAGGCGCGCCAGGTACTCATCATTCAACATCACCAGCGGAAAATTTCGCCAGGTGCCGGCGGTTTCCCATGCCAGCCGGCCGTAGCCTGCCGCGGCGATGGCGACCGGGGCGTTGATGAGCTGCGCCGGTTGCTGGCCCCATTCCGGATAGATTGGGCCGGACACCACTCGCTTCGCGCCCGGCCACTGCAGTTTCGCGCCGGAGCCGGTAATGCGCCAGATGGAATCCTTGAGCTCCGGGAAACCGGGATTGTTTATCCACCCGTAAATCCGCCATTGGTTATAGTATTGGGGCTTGTCCACCAAGGACATCGGCTCCACGGATAACTTGATTGAGTCGTTCTGGACCGGATTCAAGTAGACCCACGCGTATCCGGTAAGGGGCCGATTATCCAAGGGCACTGGGAAATGCAGCCCGACGGTCCAGTTAATCAACAAGCCGCAGACGAGGGCCAGCGCCCCCGCCCGCCGGCCTTTGCCGGCATACACCAACGCAGCCACGACCATAACGGTGGCAAAGAGCAGCGAGGAATATTCTCTCCAGCCAGCGCGAAAACCCCACATTAGGTAGTCCAGGTAGCGATTATCTGTGTCGAGATAAACTGTGTAATAGATTTCTGTGCCAATCAAGTAGGCAAAAAACAGCCCCGCCAAAAAGAGCAGGCCCTTGATGGTCTTTTGGAACAGCACCGCGAGGCACGCCAAGACCGCGACGAGCGCGCCCTGGATGAAGAGAAATTGCCGCAGCCAGCGCAGGTATTCATTCACGCTGAAGCCAAACACGAGGTGACCCGCCGCCTGGATGGCCCCCGGCGCAACAAAACAAAACAGGAAAACGGAAATAATTTTCGCAGCGAACATGCGGCCTTTCCCCATCGGCCGGGTGCGCCAGAAGGCCTTTTCATCAATCGGTGAATCGCTTTTCAAAATCGCGTCCACCACCATGGCTAGCATCAGGACATCCACGGCTAAAAAAAACCAATTCCCTCCAGCAAATCCGCCAGCCACCGTGTCCTGGTTTTTTACGGAGAGGGGGTGAAAAATCAAGTTGACGCTCAGCACGACATCGAGTGCGGAAGCCGCGAGAATACCCCACCACAGCGACAGCCACGGCCACACGTAGCGGAAATCCTTTTTGACGATGTGCCAGGTAAGCGAAGGCATGGCGGCAGAGAGA
>CAZCMU010000342.1:0-1819 GCA_964499725.1 uncultured Opitutales bacterium | reverse complement strand
CGCCCGCGAGGTCAAGTGTTCCGAGTTTGGCGACGCCATCATCGAGCGCATGTGACTTGTTTAATACCCCGTTCGCGCACTCTATGAATGCCCGTCAGGAAAAGTGTGCGGTTATCCTTGTGCTTATTATGGGAGTTTTGGCCCGGTTGTGGTGGTTTGCCTATGATCCTTCGCTATGGAACGACGAAGTCAGCTTGGCCAACAATATCATCAAATACGACCTCGCTAAAATCGCCGTTACCCCGCTGGATGAACTGCAGGCGGCCCCACCGGGTTACCTGTTGGCCGCAAAAGTGTGTGGTATGCTCGGGGGCTACTCCGAGCCGTCGTTGCGTGCTTTTTCTCTTTTATGCGGTTTGGCGGCGTTGGGGCTGTTTGTGAGCTTGACGGCCCAATTGCTGGCCGGTTGGGGCCGGGTAACAGCGGTGACGCTGTTCAGCTTGTCGGGGCCGTTGATTTACCATTGTGGTGAGGTAAAGCAATACGAGACTGAAGTCCTGGCCACCGTCGTGCTCTTATGGCTGGCCATTCGATTGCGGGAGAAAATATCGCTCCAACAGGCCGTATTTGCCGGAGTCGCGGCAGCCTTCTGTGTACTTTTTGCCAACACTGCCGTGTTTGTGCTGGCCGGTGCATTTGGTGCGCTTGCCGTCAGTTTTGCGCTGGATCGTAAGACGCAGTACACAACGCATGCGATGCTGGTACTGGCGCTCGGGGGAATGGTGTTTCTTCTCAATTATTTTTTTGTCCTCCGTCATAATCCCAACCTGGCCGCCCTGAAGGCTGGCTGGGCGGATCATTTTGCTCCATTGCCAGTTTCTCTCGCCGGGCTGCTCTGGTATGTGCGGACTGCGTTCTTTGCTTCGGTCAATCCTTTGGGCATTTCGCTGGATTTGGATTATTCATTTCTTCCGCATGCCGCCGCCTTAAAGTATCTCGTGTCCCTTTCCTACCCTGGATTGCTCTTGTTGGGCGTGGGCGTTGTGGATCTTTTGCATAAAGACCGCCGTGGCGGGGCCATTGTGCTGTCGGGAATGTTTGTTACTTTTCTGGCCTCATTATTTCACCAGTACCCACTCAACGAGCGGCTGATTGCCTTTTTTGTGCCAATGACGTGCCTCGCCCTTGGCAAGTCCGCTGAGCGAGCTGGTGGTGCGCAAAAGCGGGGGCGCACTGCGACCCGGTTGCTGTTGGGCTGGTTGGCGGTTTATGTCGGGGTCAATTTCGCAGTAAAAATGGCTGAGCCGCGCTTGTTTGGCGGCGACGAAAAATATTCCCAGATGCGTGAGGTCATCCACTTTATTGCCCAAAATAAACGACTGGACGACGCGGTTTTCATTATATGGAATTCGCAAAGATTTTATGACTATTACAGTTATCGCGAACACCTTAGCTGGTACGTGATTAAGGGGACTGACCCCCGCGCGGATGCACATTCGGAAGACGACGTAACAGCCAATGTGGCCCAACAGATCCAGGACGCCCTAAAAAATCACGCCCGTGTCTGGTTTTTACTCCAGGATAATTTGTCGCCGGTGACATATGTTGATGCCAAGGGGATCAAACATGAAACCTTGACTCCCACGGGTGTCGTCTATGAAAATGTGCTCCACCGCAGTGTTAAATCCAAAAATGACGATGAATTCAACGGTCATGCTGCGGCCGCGCTTCTCGTCAGTGCTGGAAAATGACTCCTGTCTTGTCCCTTCATCTGACCTTGGCTAGGGTTGCTCACCTTTGTTTCCCCCCGTGAACGTATCCGTTGTTGTACCTGTCTATAATGAAGAAGAAGTTATTGGGAGTTTTCACCAACAGCTTC
>CAZCMU010000341.1:0-1827 GCA_964499725.1 uncultured Opitutales bacterium | reverse complement strand
CCATGAGCTGGGACCAATTCCAAAAATTTTACCTGCCGTTTGAGTCCATCGGGTTTGCCGCGGATTTTTCGCGCGTGACCTTTACCGACGAGTTTTTCCAGAAAATGCGCGCGCCGATGAGCGCGGCGTTTGATGCGATGGAGGCGCTCGAGCACGGGGCCATCGCCAACCCGGATGAAAAGCGCATGGTGGGCCACTACTGGCTGCGCGACGAGAAGCTCGCCCCCACGCCGGAAATTGCCCAAGAAATCGAAACGACCATCCGCGCCATTGAAACCTTTGCGGGGAAAGTCCACGCCGGGGAAATCAAAGGCGCGAGCGGTTCTTTCCAAAACCTCCTCTGCATCGGCATTGGCGGCTCGGCGCTGGGGCCGCAGTTTGTCGCCCAAGCCCTCGGCCGGCCGGGGGCGGACAAGCTGAAGGTGTATTTTATAGACAACACCGACCCCGACGGGATGGACCTGATTTTTCGACAACTCGGAGGGCAACTGGGGCGGACGCTGGTGAACGTGATCTCGAAGTCCGGCGGCACGCCCGAGCCGCGCAACGGGATGCTCGAAACCGCGGTGGCCTACGCGCGCGCGGGCCTGCAGTTGGGCGCGCACGCCGTGGCCACGACGGGCGACGGCAGCCACCTCGACGACTATGCGCAGAAAAACGGGTTCCTGGCGCGCTTCCCGATGTGGGACTGGGTGGGCGGCCGCACGTCGGAACTCGGCCCGGTGGGCCTGCTGCCGGCGGCGCTGCAAGGGGTGGACATCCGCGCGCTGCTGGCCGGGGCCAAGGAGATGGACGCCCTGACCCGCAGCCGCCCGCTCGAAAACAACCCGGCGGCGCTGCTGGCGCTGGCGTGGTATTTTCTGACCGATGGCCGCGGGACGAAGGACATGGTCATCCTGCCCTATAAAGACCGGCTGCTGCTGCTTTCGCGCTACTTGCAGCAATTGGTGATGGAATCGCTGGGCAAGGAACTGGACCTGCAAGGCAAGGTCGTCCACCAGGGCATTTCCGTCTTTGGCAACAAGGGTTCGACCGACCAGCACGCCTATGTGCAGCAACTGCGCGACGGGGTGCCGAACTTTTTTGCGGTGTTCATCGAGGTGCACAAAGACCGCGAGGGCGCGGCGCTGGACGTGGAACCGGGCGTGACGGCGGGGGACTACCTGCAAGGCTTTCTCCTCGGCACGCGGGAGGCCCTTTCCGAAAAAGGCCGCCGGTCCATCACCCTGGTACTGGCGGATGTATCGGCGCGGTCGGTGGGGCAGATTATCGCGTTATTTGAGCGAGCCGTGGGCTTTTACGGCAACCTCGTGAACATCAACGCCTACCACCAGCCAGGGGTCGAAGCGGGCAAAAAAGCCGCCGCCAACCTGCTGGCCATCAAGGCCCGGGTACACCAGGCGTTGCAGGCCGCCCCGGGGCAAACCTTCACCGTTGGCCAACTGGCCCAAAATTTGGGGCTTGAACCTCAGGCCGAACTGATTTTTAAGTTATTGGAGCATCTAGCTGCCAACCCGGCAAAAGGCGTCCGCAAAACCACGGCACCGTCAATTACAGGTTACAGTTACGGCTACTTTAGGCGATAATCCCATCGTCAACCCTACCCTCGTCCTCCCCCCAACTCGCACTATGAACGCAGCCTCGCAACTCTTGCGCATTCTCGCTATCGTCGGCGCCCTCGCCGCCGGCGCACTCTATTATCTCAGCACCAAACCGGGCGCCATGTCCTCAATTACGGGTGGAGGCACAGCCGCCGGGCAGCAGGATAAACTGGCCGCAGTCCAGGCGGAAGCGAGCCGTGTGACGGTGAATGCCGGCGACATCGGC
>CAZCMU010000340.1:0-1828 GCA_964499725.1 uncultured Opitutales bacterium | reverse complement strand
GGTGGCGCGCACGATTCGCTGGGCCACGGCCTGCCGCGAACATTGGCACGGACTCGGCCAACCGGAGAAGGGCCGGCATTTGTTTGCGATTGTGCAAGGTTCGAATATCGCCGAGCTGCGCCGCGAATGTGCGCAGGCGCTCGTGGCAATGGATTTCCCCGGCTACGCCATCGGCGGCGTGAGCGTCGGCGAACCGGAGCCGGAAATGCTGGCGGCGGTTGCGGCCAGCGTGCCGTATTTGCCCGCGGATCGTCCGCGCTATGTGATGGGCGTCGGCACGCCGCCACAATTGTTGAAGATGATTGCCCTGGGCGCGGATATGTTCGACTGCGTGCTGCCCACGCGCCTGGCACGCCACGGTTGCGCGATGACGCCCGACGGGCCGATTAATTTAAAGAATGCGAAATTTGCGCGCGACGCCCGACCGCTCATCGAAGGCCATGATAATTACACCTGCCGCAATTTTTCGCGCGCGTACCTGCGCCACCTCACCATGTGCAACGAAATGCTCGGCGGCACGCTGCTGACACTGCACAATTTGCAATTTTATTTGGATTTGATGACGCAGGCGCGTGGGCAAATTGAAGAGGGTAATTTTTTGAAATGGTCGCAAGCTTGGTGTGCGCGGTATGAGGCGGGGGCGAAGGAAGGGGAAGTGGCGTCCGTTGGGGAATAATGTCGGCGAAGTAACTGGACTCAAACAGGGCGTAATTTGCTTTTTAAGAATTTAACCCTGCTGAACAGCCCAAGCCCCTTAAGTGGTTCTTCGCACCGAGCTAATTTGTTCGCGAGAGGTTTAATATACTCTTGTCCAGCAAGCAAAACGAAATGGTCATTTTTCAAATCAGCTTGCTTCGAAAGTTGTTCAATCACTTTCTCGCCCCATGCTTCTTTTTCAGCTGCATCCAAAATTTTAAGCCCGGGCTTTACTCGGTGTTTTGGTACTTTGCTCAACGTTACATTATACGGCTCAATTTCCTTATCGAGATGAAGTAAATGATGAAGTGCGGAAAGAATGAAAATTTCATCTGGATTTAAACTGCGAGCATAAGCCAGACTGTTTTTGAAAAGCTGGCTTTTATACAAGTCCCTTGCGGCTGCTTTTTCGTTTCCTTTTTTAGAAACGCAGGCGATTAGAACTATTTTTTTCATTGAGAAAGTGGTGATTTGTCTAAGCAAGTGACTAAGTCTTTAGGGTTACGCCTTTACCTTGAATGGCCACTTTGCCCTTAATGCAGAAGTCTTTTGCTACACATGCCTCGTAGTGTGGGCAATCGCCTGATTCAAGATCCCGGTCAGTGCAGCCATCTTTTGACAGCCGCCACAAAGCCTGATCTAGATCAAGTGCAATCATCTGCCGGTTTTCCACTTGCAAGCCTACAACGCTATCGCGCCATGCTTCTCGGATCTTTGAATAGATTCCTTCCAAGGAGCCTTTATGTTGGCCGCGGATGATACCAAGCGCGCACGACGCACGTGCAACATGTACGTCAACCGGTATTGGAACAGCCTCGAGATTGGTGATTTGCAGGCCGACATTATCACGTAGCATACGCAGCCATAGCGGTCCAATTTTAGGCCCTCTCAGATATGGATAATCGGATGCCTCACGTCCGAAGTTTTGGTGCGTATCGGTTTGCAAGCGTTGTAAAATGGTTGGAGCATCGCAATTGCATTCAGCTAAAAATCGTTTCGGGTCACCTGTCCATTTTTTGTGGAAAGTAATGCCGACTGTTCTCCATATTGTGCAGTCTTTGTCTGGCTTTTTGCTTAGGCCGTACTTTTGCAGATCTGTCCGCACTTGTCGCCAAGGCACAGTATGCAGCTT
>CAZCMU010000339.1:0-1828 GCA_964499725.1 uncultured Opitutales bacterium | reverse complement strand
CCACCCCCGCCCCGGCCAGTTTCACTGCACCCACTCCGCTGGTGCAGGCCACCGGCTCGGCCATCCGGGATGACAATGGCGACTTCTACTCGCGGATTTATCGCGTGCCGGCGCCCGAGCAAGTCACTGCTATGCTCGACCGCGTGCGCAACTTCATGGAAACGTCCACGCCCAGCCGCCTGCTCGACGGCAATGGCGCAGCAGTCACCGATTTTTCGCAACCCATTCCCGGCGTCGCCCTTGAGCGCGGCCCGCAGTTTCCGTTTTCGCTCCTCACCTATGAACAGGGTGTCGTCTTCATCGGCATGCTCGATGCCTCCGACGCCACGGGCGACCCCAAGTACAACGACTATGTGGCCAAGCGGCTGACGGCGTTTGCCAATTATCTTAAAGTAGCTCCAGCGACGGCGGCCACGCCCGCTCCCGCCCCCGGTGCCCGTGGCGGTCGCGGCGGCGGCTTGGGCGGTTTGACCACCCCTTACTCGCTCGACCAATGCGGCGCGATGTGCGCCGGGCTGCTCAAAGCCCGCCTGGCCAATGTCGGTCCGAATCTCGGCACCGTCACTAATACTTGGATGGACTTTATCGAAACCAAAGTGCCCCGGCTGGTGGACGGCACCATCGCACGCCATGTGCCCATGCCCGACACCATCTGGGCCGACGACATGTACATGAGCGTCCCCGCGCTGGCCTGGATGGGCAAGCTCACCGGCGACAACAAATATTTCGACGACGCCGTGAAACAGGTCACGCAAATGTCCGCGCGGTTGTTCCGGCCCGAGAAGGGAATTTACGCCCACGGCTGGATTACGACCAATCCCGACCCCGTGGATATCCACTGGGCGCGCGCCAATGGCTGGTGCGTCATGGCCATGGCGGAATTGCTCGACGCCCTGCCGGCGGATTATGCCGGGCGCGATGGCATTTTAAACCTCTTCCGCGCTCATGTGCGGGGACTGGCGGCGCGGCAATCTGGCAGCGGCCTCTGGCACCAGTTGCTCGACCACGAAGACACCTACCTCGAAACTTCCGCCTCGGCGATGTTCGTCTATGCGATGGCGCATGGCATCAACCGCGGCTGGATTAGCCCAGCCTATGGCACCGAGGCCCTCGTCGGCTGGAACGCGGTGGCCACGCGCGTCAATGCCCAGGGCGGCGTTGAAGGCACCTGTGTCGGCACAAATTTCGATCTCAGCCTGCCCTACTATTATAACCGGCCCACCAGTGTAAACGCCCTGCACGGCTACGGCCCGGTGCTGCTGGCGGGCTCGGAAATCTTAAAAATGCTCCACAACGATAAAATCACCGTCAAGCTTTCCACCGGCAGCATTTATGTGTCGCCCAACCCCGGCCAGCCGATGCCCTGGCTGGAAGATGGTCGCGTAGCGAAATAGATTTTCGCGCCAATTACAAAAACACCCACCCGCTGATTATCAAAATCGGCAGCAAAATCGGCAGGCTGTAATGGGTGATGTAGCGGTGGAAGGTCGGGCAATGGACGCCGGCATCGTGCGCGATGGCCTTGACCATGAAGTTCGGGCCGTTGCCGATGTACGTCATCGCGCCGAAGAAAACTGAGCCAAGGCTGAGGCCGGTGACAAATTGCGGTTGCTGCTCGAGCAGCACGCGCACGGTGGACACTGAGTCGTGCGCGCCCGCGAAGGCCGCCGGGTGCAACCCCTGTGCGGTCGTCTGCGCGAGTTGGAGAAAGTTCAGATAGGCCGGCGCGTTGTCGAGTACTGAGGAAAGCGCTCCACAGGTAATATAATACTGCATGGGGTGGACAAAGCCGAAACTTTGCCCATGTTCGGCAAGGTAGCCCAGCGCC
>CAZCMU010000338.1:0-1835 GCA_964499725.1 uncultured Opitutales bacterium | reverse complement strand
GTAAAAAACGTCGCGGCACATTTTTTCGTAGTTAACCAGGCCGGCCTGGCGCAGGATGCGCAGGTGGTGCGAAACGGTGGGCTGTGATAGGCCGAGGCGCTTCGCCAGCGCGGAGACATTGTTGCCGCCCTCGCAATCAGCCGTCTGCGGCAGCAGGCGCAGGATGCGCAGCCGCACCGGGTCGCCCACGGCCCAGAGCTGCTTGGCCAGATCGGAATTTGCGCGCGTGGGCATGGCGGGGGTGAAAAATGGGCCGGAAAGGGTTGAGGAATTGTTAAGAGATTTTACAAATCATTAAACCAGAGGGCGTTGCGGGTCAAATCTATAAAAGTTCGCTACGCATGGGGTCTAACCCGCTTTCGCCGTTTCCCCCTTGACGTTCCGCCAGAATCTGGCATATTCATTGAAGAATTCATATATTTGAATTCATCTATACGTTTTCAGCAAGAATTTTTTCACCGCAAAGATGCGAAGGACGCAAAGAAAGACTTTGCCATCACCTACTCCTTTGCGCTCTTTGTGCCTTCGCAGTGAATTCTTAAATTTTTTTCCTTTTTTATGTATCCAAACGATAATCCCTCCACCTGGCAACA
Source organism: uncultured Opitutales bacterium (assembly GCA_964499725.1). GTDB lineage: Bacteria > Verrucomicrobiota > Verrucomicrobiia > Opitutales > JABDGR01 > JABDGR01. The sequence goes on along the minus strand of CAZCMU010000338.1, from coordinate 1,242 downwards.
GGGCCAGGGCCTGTGGAAAGATGTCCCCGCCGCGCAGTGGAACGACTGGCGCTGGCAGTTGCAAAACCGCATTTTGACCATTGAGCAGATCGAAAAATATATTGAGCTGACGCCGGAGGAACGCGCGGGCTGCGAACACGCCAAGGACAAGCTGGCCCTGGCCATCACGCCGCATTTCTTCAACCTGATTGACCGCAACGACCCGGCCTGCCCCATCCGCCTGCAGGTCATCCCGCGCGGCGGCGAACTCGAGACCGCGCCGGAGGAGCGTCTCGACCCCGTGGGCGAGGAAACAACGATGCCCGTGCCGGGGCTGGTGCACCGCTACCCGGACCGTGTGCTGTTTCTCGTGACGGACCGCTGCGCCGCGTACTGCCGCTACTGTACGCGCAGCCGGCTGGTGTCGAACGCGCAGAACTACGACTTTCACCCGGAATTTGAATCGGGCCTGAAGTACATCGAGGCGCACCCGGAAGTGCGCGATGTGCTGCTGAGCGGCGGCGACCCGCTGCTGCTGGCGGACAACAAGCTCGACTACCTGCTGGGCCGCCTGCGCGCCATCCCGCACGTGGAGTTCATCCGCATCGGCTCGCGCATTCCCATTTTCCTGCCGCAGCGCATCACGCCGGCATTGTGCGAAATTTTCAAAAAACACGGGCCGATCTGGATGAGCATCCACGTCAACCACCCGCGCGAATGCACGGTGGAATTAAAAGAAGCGTGCGACCGGCTGGCGTATGCGGGCGTGCCGCTGGGCAACCAGAGCGTGCTGCTGCGCGGGGTGAACGACGATGCGGAGACGATGAAGCACCTCGTCCACCGGCTGCTGCAAATGCGCGTGCGGCCGTATTATTTATACCAGTGCGACCTCATCACGGGCAGCGCGCACTTCCGCACGGACCCGCGCAAGGGCGTGGAGATCATCCGCGCGCTGCGCGGGCACACGACGGGCTACGCCGTGCCGCAGTTTGTGATTGATGCGCCCGGCGGCGGCGGCAAGGTGCCGCTGAACCCGAATTACGTGAAGGAGTTTACCGACGAGGAAGTCGTGCTGCGGAATTTCGCGGGGGATATTTATCATTATCCGTTGCCGGGGAAAACGGCGGCGGTGGCGTGTGGCGTGGGCGGGAAAGATTGATCCACGAATGGGCACGAAGAGGGCGCAGCAAGACTGCGCCCCTGCAACCAGAAGCAGGCGCGAGTCGCAGATTATTTCTTCTTCTTCGACTTGACGGCCAGCAA
>CAZCMU010000337.1:0-1850 GCA_964499725.1 uncultured Opitutales bacterium | reverse complement strand
ATTGATGGCGCCGCCCGGCGGCAGTTCCACGATGCCAGCGTCGAGGAATTTTTGCACCAGGGCGGTGGCGTCGGCGAGCGAGGGGGTGCGGCCGACGGCGATTTCGAGCAATTGTTTGCCCGGTTTGCGGTCGGCGCGCCAGGCGTCAATGAGGCGGTCGGCGCGGATGCGGCCGGTTTTTTCGTAGTATTGGTAGCCAGCGGGGTCCCACTGGCAATAAAAGACGAAGAGGTGGGTGGCACCGTGCGCGAATTCGTAGGTGTTGAAAATCAATTCCAGCCCGCCGCGCCGCCAGTCGAGGTTGTCGCCCTGCTGGAGTTGGGCCCAGCCGACGGCAGGGAGGCAGCTTTCGGGCGAGTGCACGCCGCCGAGCTGGGCGGCGCGACCGTTGTTCCATTGTAAATTATAGAGCGACCATTCGCGTCCAGCCCCGTCCTTCCAGCTGGATTGCAACCCTTCGTCATAAAAAAGCGCCTGACGCAGGCTGGCGAGCGGTTGTTCGGTTTTGGCGGAGGGGGCAACTTGGGCGAGGTCGAGCCGCCAGGTGGATTTTTGGGAAATATCGGGGGCGCGCAGGGCGTACCAAGCGGCGCAAAACGGCCAGGCACCGAGCAGTAAAACCAGCACGAGGGCCACGGGCAGGGAGGGCAGCCAATGCGGGGGCGGGGTTGAAGCGGATTTTGAAGAGGCGTTCAACCCGCGCGGGCGCACCAGCCAAGCGGCACCAATGACGGCGGCAAAACTCAATCCAAAAACCAAATAGCCCGCGGTGTCATGCCAGTGTTCCATCGCGGCGGGCCCCGAGGCGGCGTCAATCCAGGCGAGCACCAGCGTGCGCAGGAGATTAAAAAACATGGCCACGAGCATCGCCCAGAGCAACAACCCGGCGCGCCCGCGCAGGCGAAAGCGCCACCATTCGCTGACGAGCCAGCCGGCCATGATGGTGGACTGGATGGAGCGCACGCCGCTGCAGGCCTCCTCGACGGAAACATAACTGCCGGGCAATTGGATGATGTGCCCTTGCTGAATGGCGTCGTAACCCAGTAAATTCAGCGCCTCGCTAACCACGGTGGCGACGAAGGTCATCAAGGTATCCACCAGATGAAGCTCGAGGTAACTGGGCCAGGGCACCGCGAAGAGAAACAGGACGAGCGCGGGGGTGAAGTGCCGCACCCAGGGCCAGCCGCCCCAACGCAGGAACAGAAGAATAGAGGCCGCGAGCGCGAGCAGGGCCTCGGTCCAGGCGAGCAGACGCCAGTCGGCATTGGCGGCGAAAATCACCGCGACGGGGTATTGGGCGAGGGCGATGAAGGCGAGGAAGGCGAGCACCGGGCCGTTGCTGGCCGCGAGTTGCGGAGCGGGCCGGTCTTCCCAACGCAGCCACAACAAATAGGCGGTGAGAAACGGGATAAACAGACCATAGCCGTATTGTTCGCTGACCGACCATTCGAACCCCAATTCGCTGGCGAGCCAGACCCACAAGAGAGTGGCCAAAGCCAGATTGAGCCACGCGGCGGTGGCCACGGGCCGGGCGGGGGGCGGCGGTTCAGCGCTGGCGGGGTGAGCGGCGAGGGGGCCGGACATTTTTTTAGTTATTAAAAATCCGCAAGCCGAGCCAGCTTTGCCAGAAAACCCAGAGGGCGAAGACGGCGAGCACGGCGAGAACGGCGCGGCGCAGCCAGTTTTGCCAGGGGAAAGTGATGTCGTAGCGGCCAAATTTGGGGCGGCTGAACGCACCGCGAAGGTAGCGCGGGTCGTAGCCCATGCGCGGAACGGCGGCGGTGCGGGGCAGGGCGCCGCGCCGCCGAAAGAGGCGGGTCCACCGATGTTGCCAGGTGCGTTTCATGTGG
>CAZCMU010000336.1:0-1859 GCA_964499725.1 uncultured Opitutales bacterium | reverse complement strand
CAATTCCACTACCACCCCGCCCCGCGGTGGGGTCTCAAAAAAAACGTCCTTGGGGTCGCGGCGCGGGCGCCCCCGCGGGGGCCCGGCGGCCCCCCGCGCCGGTTCCTGCGCCAGCACTTCCTGCGTGGTGCCGACAAGTTCCTGGTGCCGGGCCATGGAGTGTTTTTCCAGCAGGGCAATCAATTCGGTGTGCCGCGCCTCGGCCACGTCAACGGGGACCTGGTCGGGCATTTCCGCCGCGGGCGTGCCTGTGCGCGTGGAATATTTAAAGAGGTACGCCATGTCGAAACCTACGGCGGTAAACAAATCGCGGGTGGCAGCAAAGTCGTCGTCCGTTTCGCCGGGAAAGCCGACGATGACGTCGGTGGACACCCACATCCGCGGCTGGGCCTCGCGCAAGCGCTCGACCAGGCGCAAGTAGGTGTCGCGCGTGTAGGGCCGGTTCATGGCGCGCAGGATGCGGTCGGAGCCGCTTTGCACCGGCAGGTGGACGTATTCGCCAAGTTTGGGCAGGTCACGGTAGGCGGCAATGAGGTCGGCTTTGAATCCGCTCGGGTGCGGCGAAGTGAAGCGGATGCGGTGCAATTGCGGCAGGGCGTGCAGTTTCTCAATGAGCTGCACAAAGGGTGTCTTGCCGTCCACCATCGGAAATTCTCGGCGGCCGTAGCTGGTGACGATTTGGCCGAGGAGGGTGATTTCGCGCGTGCCGCGGGCGACGAGTTCTTCGGCCTCGCGCAGGATGTCATCTATCGGCCGGGAGCGTTCCTCCCCCCGCGTTTTGGGGACAATGCAGAAAGTGCAGTGCATGTTGCAGCCCTGCATGATGGAGACATAGGCGGAAATCTGCGGCTCGCCGCCAGGGCTGTCGTGTCCGCGGATTTCATTCTGTGAGCCGGCCTCGGCGTCGAGGTCCACCACGGTGGCGGGACGAGGCCCCTCGCCGCGAAACGTCTCCCGCAAATTATCGAGGTGGTCGGGCACGCGGTGAAACTTTTGCGTGCCGATGAGGAGGTCAAGGTCGGGCAGGCGGTCGAGCAAATCGGTACCGCGGTTTTGGGCCATGCAACCGAGGATGCCAATGACGAGTTTGGGCTGGCGGCGCTTGCGCTTGTTGAGGTGGGCGGCCTTGCCGATGGCCTTTTGCTCCGCCAGGTCGCGCACGGCGCAGGTATTAAGCAGGATGATGTCGGCCTGGTCTTCCTCGACAATGGCGTAACCGCGCGCACGCAGGAGCGACGCGACCGCTTCGGAGTCGCGCTCGTTCATCTGGCAGCCGTAGGTCTTGATGTGGACGCGGTTCACGGAAACGTATGCGGGGATTGAACAGAATAGCCTATCGGCGGCACGGGCCAAGGAAAAATCCGGCTTGGGGAAAACGCAAACCAGTGGCAGAATGGATGAAATGTCGCAGGAAAATGACCTCGCCGTTTTTGTTTACGGCTCGCTCCAGCCCGGCGGGCGCAACTGGGCGCGTTATTGCGAGGGCAAGGTCGTAACGCAACAACCGGCGCAAGTTCGCGGGAAATTATACCGGCTGCGCGACCCCTATCCGGCGGTGGTGCTAGACGCCTCCAAATGGGTTCAGGGCTGGCGGCTGGTTTTGCGCGACGCCGACGCACTGCGCTGGTTTGACGAACTGGAAAATTTCGACGCCGCCCGCCCGCCGGGACAGAATGAATACCAGCGCGTGCGGACGGAATGCTTCGCGGGGGCGGAAAATGGCGCGGCCCCAACCACCTCCCTTGGCGAAGCCTGGATCTACATCATGACGCCCGAGCGCATTGCCGCCGAGGGCGGTCTGGAAATTGCGGATGGCAAATGGACCGAGCCGTAAGTAAATACCCTACTTGGAAGCCGTC
>CAZCMU010000335.1:0-1880 GCA_964499725.1 uncultured Opitutales bacterium | reverse complement strand
AGCGGCGCCGGATGCAGTATCTCGCCCAGAGCCAGCATAATCCAGTAGGCGCGGAACAGCAGCAGCCCCCACCACGCCGCCATATAGCGCCAGCAGAGTTGGAAATCTTTTTTGAGGATGTGGAGGAGGGAGAAATTCATGGGGTGGAAGGGGGGGCGGGGCTGTTTTGGCTGGCATTGGCAGACGCCTTCTCCGGCAGCAGAAACGAATCAATGGTGAAGGGAGCGACCATGTTCTGGGTGGGGATTAATTGCAGTTCGACCAAGCGCGCATCCGCCAGCCAGCGCAAACGGTCAACGGGGTTTTTTTCGCTGGGATTAGGCACGGGCTGGCCGGTGGCATTGGTCTGGTTGGTGAAGCTGAAGGTCACGGTGGCGCGCCGCCAGGTAAACATCGGGTCGCTGTCCATGTTGGACTCGGTGGGCATGCCCTCGAGGCATTCCTTGGTCTGGGGATTGTAGAGGAGGAAAATATGCGAATTGAGAACGCCGCGGTCGTTGATTTCCGCGTCCGTCTCAAACCAGCGCGAGTGCCAGGGGCCGAGTTCGTCGAATTGAATGCTGACGGTCGCGGGGCTGCCCACCACCACGGCCACCAGGTGTTTGGCGACCATGTCGCTTCGCCAGATAGTGCCCGTCACGGCGGGCAGGTCGGCCACGCTTTCCAGCCGGACACATTGCAGTTGCACGCGTGCCGCCAGTTTCGCGGATTCTTTTTTGAGGCGGGCGAGCTGGTCGTCGCCCACCTCGCCGAGTGGAATGCTGCGCCAGGATTCGGAGGTTGCCCCGATCAGGCGACCATAGCCCGCCGCCGCGTACGCCGCCGGGGCGTTGATGAGCGACATCCGATCATTTCCATAATTTAGGGTATTGTAATTTAATTCGACCGTCTTCTCGCGCGGCCAGTTCAAATCCGATGTCGTCCATTGCACCTTCCAGCCGGAATCCCCCAATTCAGGCAGACTGGGATTGTTAATCCAGCCATGCAGCCGCCACGTATAACTGTAGGCGTAGGATGGTTGGTCGACATAAAACGATGGCGCCACGGACCATTTGACAGAGTCAACGCTGCTCGCCTGGGCCAGGAAGGCGCCGGGCGGATTCTTGTGATGCTTGATCCAGTAAAAACCCGCCGGCCACTGCAGAACAATGCCGCAGGCCAGGACGAGAAAGCCCATCCGCCGCCGCCGGCCGGTATAAATCAATGCCGCCAGCAAGAAAACTGTGGCAACAATAATACCGGGAAAAACCCAAAGATTGCGCAAATCGGCCACCATTACGACAACCGTGGCTACGCCAGTAAAGCCGGGCAAAATCGTCGCGGCGACAATGAGGGCAATGATGAAACTGACGAAAGCAAGCAGGCCGACAATCGTCCGTTGGAAGAGCACGGCGGCGCAAGCGACCACGGCGACCATGCCGCCCTGAATGACCGCAAATTGTTCCAAACTGCCCAGGAATTCAGCGTGACTAAATCCAAAAACCAGGTGACCGGCGGCTTGAATCGCGCCCGGGACGATGAAGCAAAACAAGCCGATGGAAAGTAGTTTCGCGCGGAACATGCGACCACCGCTGACGGGCCGCGTGCGCCAAAAGGCTTTTTGGTCAATGGGAGAATCGTTTTTCACAATCGCATCCACCACCAACGCCAGCAGGAGAATATCCAACGCCAGAAAAAACCAATTCAAGCTGGTCAAGATTCCCTCCGCGTTGTTATTGAGGGCGTCCTCGGCGGACAGATGAAAAATATGGTAAACGCACCAAGCCCCGGCCAGCGCAGTGCACGCCAGCACGCCCCACCAGATGGCCAGATAGGGGCGCAGGGTGCGGAAATCCTTTTTGACGATGTGCCAGGTAAGCGAAGGCATGGCGGCAGAGAGA
>CAZCMU010000334.1:0-1885 GCA_964499725.1 uncultured Opitutales bacterium | reverse complement strand
TTTGGTAAAAAACATGTTTTGGCCCCCCCCCCCGTTCAGGATCAAAGTTCTGGGTGAAAGCGATGAATTCTGCATAACGCTTCAGGACGAAGGGATTGTTGCCCCAGATGTCCGGCGCATGGAGAAAGTAGCCGTTATTCAGATTGGCAAAATTGAGGACCCGATAATCCCCCGGGTGCGCATCGACATACCGGATGAAGGAGGGCGGCTCCAAATCGGCCAAGCTCGACCGATCCATATTTTCAGAGGCAAACCACAGCATTTCCAAGGGCAACAACGCCAGCGGCAACCAACGCCAGGCCGGACGGCGGCGAGCCAGCCAGAGGGCGCCACCGACAACCATAAGCAATGCGCCGCCTTCCATCAACTCGTGCCCGGCCAGCGGCCCACTATTTTGAAAAAACTGCCGGTCCGCATACAGTTTGGGCGGCAAAAAGCTCTCATGGCTCTGTTGCATGAAATCCCAGATTTTCTGCAAATGCGAAGGAGCCCCATAAATCGAAAGACCGAAACCCAAGGCAATGACACCGCCAATACTAAACCCGATGGCTAGCAGACGAGGACCCAGCCGGCCGCGAATCAGCGCGTCCGACCCAGCCCCACTGGCTAAAATAACAAAGAGCATGGTTGGGAAAATAAATTTGGCGATGGTGCGGAAATGGCCGAAAAAGGGAACATAATCGTATAGGAGGCCGAACAAGGGGGTCTGATTTCCCAAGGCAAAAACAAATAATAACGCGGCGATGAGCCAATCGACACGCACGCGGCGAGAATTTTCAGCTGCAAACAACGCGACTATGGCCAGCGCCAGGCCGATCACCCCGATATACGCCGACATTTCCCACAAAAGACCTCGGCCCCAGTAAGAAGCGTCGGATATGTTGCCAAAAAAGCCTGGAGCAACTAAGGTGAGCAAATTTTCCGGAGGAAATGAATATTTGCCCGAAAAGGCGAAAGACAGCGCGTTTTGGCGCACGCCTTCCTCGGTTGCTGCGAACCCGGGCAAGAGTTGGGCCGCCGCCAGCGCTGTTCCTGCAAGATAGGCGACGGCAACAAACGGCAGCGCCCGCCGCCGCACGGCCGGCTCGGCCACCGAATAGGCGACGGCATGGAAAAAGGCAGCAAAGCCGAGATAAAAAACATACTGCGGATGCCCACCGAGGATTTGCAAGCAAACCATGGCCGAGGCTAATAAAAGGGGGCGCAGCGGACGACCTCGCCAAGACGCTTCCAGTGCGCAAAACAGCCAGGGCGCCCAGGCGATAGTGCAGAGGTTAGCAATCTGCCCGGCAAAGAGGCGCAGAAAAACCGGCCCACACAGCGCCGCAGTAATTGCCGCCAGGACTCCGGCTACGGGATGACCGCCGCGCCGAGTCACCCAAACCCCCATGCCCCACCCTAGTAGCAGCAAATGCAGTAAAAATGATAAATTGACGGCTCGGGCCAGCGGTAGAAACAGAAAAATGACATTGGGCGGATAGAGTTCCGCCGATTGAAAATCTCCCAAAAACGGTTCCCCGGCGTAAGTATAGGGGTTCCAAAGCGGGAAATGCCCGGCGCGAATATTGTCCACGGCAAAAGCGCGCTCGGCGGCCAATTGGCCGACCATATCGGTGGCTGGAGAACACAAAAATGTGTCAGCAGGTAAAACATACACAATGGACACCGCCGCGACCACGCTAAGCAGGACGCCCAGCCGGACGCGGCAACGTCCGGTGATGGAATTACGCAGAGACATGATCGTGTGGGGTGCGCAGTGAAATCCTCAACATCATCAACCAGGCCAACCAGGCAGCGCCTGAAATAACTAGCCCGATGCGGAACGACGCCGGGGCGTACTCCACCACCAGATGATGATGGCCGGCGGCGAGGGGTATCGCGCGAA
>CAZCMU010000333.1:0-1900 GCA_964499725.1 uncultured Opitutales bacterium | reverse complement strand
AGAGGGTGACTTCGGGCGCGCGGGCCTCTTTCGCTTCGTGGAAACGCCGCAAGAGCGCGGGGAGCACATGCGAGTTTTCCCCTTGATAGTTATCGCGCGGGCCATAGAGGTTGGTCGGCATCCCGGAATGGAACATTACGCCGTATTGCTTGCGATAATACTGGCAAAGCTTGAGGCCGGCGATTTTGGCGAGCGCATAGGGCTCGTTGGTCGGCTCCAGCGCGCTGGTGAGCAGGCACTCCTCGGGCATCGGCTGGGGGGCGAGGCGCGGGTAAATGCAGGAACTGCCCAGGAAGAGGAGCCGTTTGGTTTTGGCCTGATAGGCGCCGTGGATGAGGTTCGTCGCGATGGCCAGATTGTCGTAGATGAAGTCGGCCGGGTAGGTGTTGTTGGCATGGATGCCCCCCACCCGCGCCGCGGCCACAATAACCAGGTCGGGTTGGTTGGCGGAGAGGTATTGTCGAACTGCGGCCGGGTCCGTCAGGTCGAGTTCCCGGCGGCCGGACTGGAGCAGGCGCGGGGCGGGGTGGCCGCGCGCGAGCAAGGCGCGGGTCAGCGCCGCGCCCACCATGCCTTGGTGGCCGGCGACATAAATTTTCCATTCACGGGTGAGATTCATCAGGCAAAAGCGGGGGGAAAGATTGCGCAAAGAGCTTGCCTGCTTTTCGGAAAAGAGCGAACTTGAATTTCGTTGATGTCAGAATCTCTATGAAAGCAAAAATCTGGTTAATCGGGGGTTTGATAATGACCGGGGTTCTGGTCGGCTGCGGTTCACCTTCCTCGATGGTGGACCCGGCGGTCGGCGACACGAGCGACATGGTGAAGACCGCCTCCGGCTTGCTCATCAAAGTATTGCAGCCGAGCAATGGGCCCATTGCGGTGGCGGGAACCAAAGTCACGGTGAACTATGTCGGCGTGCTCCCGAACGGCAAAGTGTTTGATACCAGCATAGGACGCGACCCGTTTACTTTTGTGCTGGGCCGGGGCCAGGTGATTCCGGGGTGGGACGAAGGCGTGGAGGGCATGCATGTGGGGGAGCGGCGCAAATTGATCATCCCGCCGAACCTGGCCTACGGCGAAAAGGGCCAAGGCCCGATTCCGCCGAACGCGACCTTGATTTTCCAGGTTGAACTACTGGGCGTCCAATAAGGGCGCGCTTCACTCCACGTACGGAGTGTATTCCGGCACAATTTGGGTCAAGAATTGTTTCAACTGGTCGCGAGCGCCGGGAACCAATTGCACTTTTAATTGGGTCAGCCAGTCGTGGACCTGGCCCGGGGTGGCCGGCTGGCAGACGAAGCGGAAAATCCGATTGTGGGCGGTGTCCTGGAACTGTTCGCCTTCATGCTTGAATTCCTCGAAAAGCTTTTCCCCAGGCCGCAAGCCGACAAACTTTATTTCGATATCAATATCGGGCCGGAATCCACTCAGCTCGATGAGTTGCCGGGCGACGTCAATGATTTTGATGGGCTGGCCCATGTCCAAGACAAAGATCTCGCCCCCGGTCGCCTGGCTGGCCGCCTGCAACACCAGCCCGACCGACTCGGGAATGGTCATGAAATAGCGCATGACATCGGGGTGAGTGACGGTGACCGGGCCGCCAGCGGCGATTTGCCGTTTAAAAGTCGGGATGACGCTGCCGGAAGAACCGAGGACATTGCCAAAGCGCACCGCGCAAAATTGCGTCACATTACCGGGCTGATGCTGCTGGGCTTGCACGGCGATTTCAGCCAAACGTTTGGAGCAACCCATGACACTAGTCGGGTTGACGGCCTTGTCCGTCGAAATAAAGACAAACTTGCCGACATGATGCTGGCTGGCCAATTGGGCCAGCACCTGCGTGCCCAAAGTATTGTTTTTGAGCGCTTCAACCGGCTGGTGCTCCATCATGGGCACATGC
>CAZCMU010000332.1:0-1918 GCA_964499725.1 uncultured Opitutales bacterium | reverse complement strand
GCATTTGTGCCCAATGACACCCATCTGGATGCCGCAGGCGAGCAAATCGCCCTCATCACCGGGCCAAACATGGCGGGCAAAAGCACCTACATTCGCCAAGTGGCGCTCTGTGCCATTCTCGCGCAGTCTGGCTGCTGGGTTCCCGCAAAACGCTGCCGTCTGGGCCTCGTTGACCGCGTTTTCTCCCGCGTGGGCGCGAGTGACGATCTGGCCCGCGGCAACTCAACTTTCATGGTCGAAATGAATGAAACGGCCAATATTCTGCATCACGCCACCGCGCGCAGCCTCGTGGTCCTCGATGAAATTGGCCGGGGCACCAGCACCTACGACGGGCTGGCCATCGCCTGGGCGGTGGTTGAACAGTTACATGGAACCGCCTCGGCCGGGCCGCGTACGCTGTTTGCCACGCATTACCATGAATTGACCCAGCTTGAACAATCGCTGCCGCGGCTGCGCAATTACGCCGTCACCGTCAAGGAATGGAATGACGAGATTATTTTTGTCCGGCAAGTCACCCGGGGGGCGGCGGACCGTTCCTATGGCATACAAGTGGCGCGGCTGGCGGGGTTGCCACGCGAAGTGATTATTTGCGCGCAGGAAATCCTGGCGGAACTGGAAACGGAAGGGCAGGCCCTGCAGGCCCATGTCCGCCGCTCCTTGGGGCAAACAGCCCAGCCTTCGCGTGAAGCGAGCGGCACGGCCTCCACGGCCACGGACGGCGGCCCTTCCGGCATACTGGCTGAACCCGCTGTTCCGCAAATGGAGCTGTTTTAGTCTGATTCGGCCAGCCAAGATCACGGACTTTGGGCGGCGCCCGCCGGCACTACATCCCAAGTGGTAATCACGTCGTAATTACTCAAGCCGGCGCCCGGGGAAAGGGCCACACACGATTGACTGATTGGGGTTTCGGGATTTTGCTGCGGTTCCAACTGAAGGGATTTGCCATCAACATTGGTCATGCTGATACTGTTCACGATCGTTGGGTCAATTTGGTTGGGGGTGGATAGGTTGGTGTTAAAGACCAGATAAAGATCATCGTTGCCAAACGCATCAACCGGACTCGAGGTGACCACATCCGGGGTCAAATCAGCGTCGGCAAACGTGGCGAAAGGAATTTTTTGCGAATTATATTTTAAGTCTGGTGTGTCGGGATTGCCGGTCATGATTTGCACAAAGCGCGGGCGGACGTCTTTGAGGGAAAAGGAAGTGTCGGCATTAAGGGGCACCGGGGCAAAAGTCGGCCAAATATGGTAGGCCTGTTTGTATTGCTTGCACATCTCCACCAGGTTGTTGAGCTGGACCCTCGTCTTGGTCTCCTTGACCTTCTTCATGGCCGTGCCAATGGTCGGCACCAAGATCGCCGACAAAATGGCGATAATGGCAATGACGGTTAGCAGCTCGATGAGCGTGAAGCCGGGCGGGCGGATCCGGGCGGCGGGGGCGGGGAGGGGTGATTTCATCGTTTGATAAAGGCAGGCGGGCAGCGGATTATTTATTATACTGATCGTAAGGCCAATTGGTGACCCAGGTCGAATTTACCGAATCGTCATTGAGATTCAAGACCAGCGAATAAATGGCCATCACTTGGGGGAGATTATGGACCACCTTGGGCAGTAATCCGCCGGGGTCGTCCGCAGAATCAGTGACGGGCTTGGCCGTGGAAAATACGCCCGGATCGATTTCCTGGTTGAGGCCGGTGTGAACCACCACGCCAATAAATGGATTTTGAAAGCCATCCATTATCCAGGGATTCACGGATGAGGCGGTCGTGCCTTCTTTGTCGCGGCAAAGAAAGCTTTCGTCCAATTCAAGGAATTGAACCGCAGTGCGGTAGTAGATGATCGCCCCGGGCCTGTTTACCGACGCGAGATAGGTGTTATCCGCCGTCAGCACCCGGCGGATAATCGCATCGCCGTCA
>CAZCMU010000331.1:0-2004 GCA_964499725.1 uncultured Opitutales bacterium | reverse complement strand
ATGACCTCGGTCTGGGATACGGCGGTCAAGTACCAGCTTTTTCATGCGGTTGCTTTAGTGGCACTGGCGGGTTGGGTGCAAGCCCGGTTGGCTACCGTGCAATCAGACGCGTCCTTTGCGCGTTCCATGCGGGGGGTGGCCTGGGCGTTTGCCGCGGGAATGATTTTGTTTTCCGGCTCGCTCTATCTGCTGGCCTTGGGCGCGCCAAGCTGGCTGGGGGTCATTACCCCATTCGGTGGACTTGCCTTGATTGCAGCCTGGATTCGGTTGGGCATGGTCGCCTGGCGTGTTCGATAAAAAATATTATTTTTTGTCCTTCCAGTATTTGTCCGCAAAATTCAGAAAGACGACCCAATCGGCCGGGGTGATGGCGTGCGGGCCGGTGTGGTAGTAATACGCCAAGTCGCCGGAAATGAGCGGAACTTCCGGGGCCGGCCAGGTCGTCGTGCCGAGATCCTTGGCGCCCAGAAGCTGGTAAACGGGTCCGGCGGCGACTTCGCCCAAAAATTCCCCATGCGGGTCGCTCCATTGGTCGCCCGTGCCGCCGGTGATGAGCAAGGGGCGCGGCGCGATCAGCGAAATCAGCATATGCGTGTCCACCGGCATGTCGTTCCAGTGTCCGGCATATTTTTGCAAATTTCCCGCGAATTGGTACCCATAATTTTGCGCCATGTCATCAATCGTTTCACCGTAGTCGCGCCGGCCCAGGGCCGAGCCGAGTTCGCCGCCCTGGCTCGAGAAAACGATGGCGAAGCGGGTGTCCTGCGCTCCGGCCCATAGCACCGTCTTGCCAAGCCGGGAATGGCCGACAATTGCCACGCGCTTGGCGTCCACGTTTTTATCCGTTTCCAAATAATCCATGATGCGGCTAAGTCCCCAGGCCCACGCGCTGATGGTGCCCCATTCATCCGCCGCCGGCGTGTCCTGCCCCGACGCGAGGGCGAGTTTGCGCACGATGTCCACGTTGGGTTGGAATTGGGTGTCGTGCTCAATTTCCGTGTAGCGCACGACGGCGTAGCCATAACCGCGGGCCAGAATATCAGCCACGGGCTCGCCTGCGCCAAAGCCGGGCCCGCGCCCACGTCCAGCGGCCGGCGGTGGCGGAGCTTTCGTGGGATCCACGTTGGTCAGGCTGGGAGTTGAGGATGGCACACCGCCGCCACCAAAACCGAAGCTGATGCTTAAAACCACCGGCACCGGTCCAGTGGCTTTGGCCGGCGTGTAAAGCGTGACATGCATCTGGGGCGCATCCGCGCTCTCGCCGAATGTTCCGGTCAGTTTTTTCATGACGGCGGTGCCGTCCATGGCCGCCGGGTCGGTGCTGGCCACTTGCCAGGTGACTTTCGGCGCGGTGGCCGGCACGTGGCCGTAAATTTCCGTGTCGTAGTATTTGACGATTTCCGGCCGCCGTTGCTTGAACCAGGCATCCTCGTTCTTCACCGGCGAGCCGTTGGCCAGTTCCAGCGGGTTGGGCAGGGTATAGGGCGCGACTTTGTCCTCGTAGTAATTGGTGATATGACCAGTCGTGGCTGTTTTATAGACGGTGCGGCCATCGGCGTCTTTCAACGCGGTTGATTTGACCGGTGTGGGCGTTGTGGATTTCGCAGGACTTGCAACGGGTGTGGTGGCGACGTTCGCAGCTGGCGTGGTATCGGCGGCGAGCACGCGGAGGCTGGCGGCGGCGAAAAAACCGGCTACTAAAACCGGGAATCGAAGCGGGGTGGGGTAATGATTCATGGTTGAGCCAAGTTTAGAAACCCGACAAAAGAAGGGAAGTCTTGGTTTGCTGCTGATCGGCATCTCTTAAAAACAAAAACGCCTCCCGGTTGCCCGGGAGGCGTTTGCAATAGGACAGCGCGCGAATGCGGGCCCTACGTAAGTTACATGTCCATGCCGCCCATGCCACCCATGCCGCCCATGTCACCGCCGCCGCCACCGCCGCCACCAGCCGGTTTGGGTTCTGGAGCATCGGCGATCATGCACTCGGTCGTCAACAACAGCGCA
>CAZCMU010000330.1:0-2008 GCA_964499725.1 uncultured Opitutales bacterium | reverse complement strand
TTTATCTGTGTCGCTTACGTCTTGATCAAAGGTGCGTGGCTCGCCATGGGGCACTATGGCTGGTCCTTCCTCTCCAACCAGCACTGGAATCCAGTGACTGAAAATTTCGGCGCCCTGCCGTTCATTATTGGCACACTCGCCACCGCGTTCATCGCCCTCCTGATTGCCGTGCCTCTCAGCATTGGCTCAGCCATATTTTTGACTGACTTGGCGCCCATGTGGATGCGCCAGCCCCTGACCTCGGTTATCGAAATGCTCGCCGCCGTCCCCAGTGTCATCTGGGGTCTCTGGGGGCTGTTTGTACTTATGCCATGGTTACATGATCATCCCTACACCTGGATCAATAAGCATTTTGGAGGCATTTCGTTTTTTGGCGGGCCCATTGAAGGCTCGGGTGCCTGTACGATGTCCGCGGGCATTATCGTTGCCATTATGATTTTGCCGATCGTCACTTCCGTCTCCCGTGAAATTTTGCGCTCCGTGCCCGACTTGCAACGCGAGGCCGCGTATGGGCTGGGGGCCACCCGTTGGGAAGTGACCCGCATCGCCGTGCTCAGCTATGCCCGCCGCGGTCTCATGGGCGCGGCTGTGTTGGGCTTGGGCCGGGCTCTTGGAGAAACCATGGCGGTGACGATGGTGATTGGCAACAGTCCGACCATCCATGCCTCTTTGCTCCAACCCGGTTGGACCCTCGCCAGCGTCATCGCCAACCAGTTCGGCGAAGCCTCGGACGACCTCATGCGGAGCACGCTCTACGAAATCGGCTTGGTGCTCGTCGCGGTGACCATTCTGGTGAATATCGGGGCGCTCGTCCTCATCCGTTCCATCGAAACACCTGGCAGCCGCCGGGCTTGAACACTTTCCGCCATGCTTTCCCATTACGATCAGTATCGCAAACTTAAGAGCGGCTTCATGAGCGCGCTGGCGATTTTCTGCGCCCTCTTGGTGGTATTGCCCTTGATTCTGGTTTTCTTTTATTTGCTTAAAATGGGTTTCAGTTCGTTGAACTGGAATTTCTTCACCAAGCTGCCCAAGCCCGCCGGGGAGGAGGGCGGCGGCATGGCTAATGCGATTGTGGGCACGCTGGAACTCATGGGGCTGGCCTTGGTCATGGGCGTGCCCTTTGGGATCATGGGCGGCATTTACCTTTCCGAATACGGCGGAGAAAAAATCAACAGTTGCATCCGTTTTGGGGCTGATGTGCTCAACGGCGTGCCGTCCATTGTCTGGGGATTGGTTGGCTATGCGCTGGTGGTGATGCCGATGGGCGGGTATTCCGCCCTTTCCGGCGGCATCGCCCTGGCCTTTATCATGATTCCGATGGTGTTGCGCACCACGGAGGAAGTGCTGGTGCTGGTGCCCAACTCCTATCGCGAGGCCGCGATGGCCCTCGGCATTCCCCGCTGGAAAATCACGACCAGCATAATTCTGCGCACCGCCTTCAAGGGCCTTGTCACTGGCGTGCTGCTGTCGCTGGGGCGCATCGCGGGCGAGACCGCGCCAATTCTCTTCACCGCCCTCGGCAGCACCGATTGGAATCACAGCCTTAAGGAACCGCTAGCCGCGCTGCCCATCCAAATTTACTACTACGCCATCTCTCCCTTTGATGACCAAAACCGTCAGGCGTGGGCCGGCGCGCTGGTGCTTATCCTCCTCGTCTTCCTGCTCAGTGCCTCTGTGCGCATCCTTTCCTCGCGGCGTAGCAAATAACAATCCGTTCTCGCCTTCCCATCATGAATCCCGTTATTACTAAAAAGACTTTTTCCATGAGTGACCAAGTCAAACCCGCGGCCAGCCCAACTTCTGCGTCGGCGTCCGTGGCTGGTTCCGCCCCATCATCCACTCCGGCACCCGCGGTGGTGCCGCCAGGGGTTGCGTTTGATATTCAGGACTTGAGTATTTTTTACGGCAAACATCAGGCGATCAAGAACGTCTCCATAAAAATTCCCGCCAGCAGTGTGACGGCCATCATCGGCCCCAGCGGCTGCGGCAAGTCCACCGCCCTGCG
>CAZCMU010000329.1:0-2009 GCA_964499725.1 uncultured Opitutales bacterium | reverse complement strand
TCGACGCTGGCGCCGGTTTTCGCCGCGGCGTTTGCCACGCATAATAGTCGGGACGCGTTTCTCGTCGGCATGGCGGCATCGGTCGGCGCGGGCATCAGCATGGGATTTGCGGAGGCGATGTCGGACGACGGCGTGCTGAGCGGGCGGGGAAGGCCGTGGATACGCGGCACCGTGTGCGGACTCATGACGACAGTCGGGGGCATCGGGCACACCCTGCCCTTTTTGATTGCGAATTTTTATTATGCGATGAGCCTGGCCGTGGGGATTGTCGCCGTGGAACTCGGCGTGATTGCCTGGATTCGGCACCGCTACATGGACACCCCATTGCTCTCCGCCGCCTTTCAAGTCATTGTCGGGGGCACTCTCGTCTTCATCGTGGGGATTCTGATTGGGTCGGCGTGAATTACTTTTAAAGCCAAATAATTTCGGTCATCCTCGCGGGCCCCGGCCAGTGCCAACGGCCAGCCAGCAGGGTTACACCCCATCGCTATGGCGGCTTATCCCGAGTAGTATCGGCGGCATGACTACTAAAAATAATTTCAGCCTACGACCGCTTTGCTGCGCACTCGGAGTCGTGTTCCTCGCCGGTTTGACCGGTTGCCCCGCTCAACCGCCCCCCGCCAGCACGGCGGTGGCCGCCGCTCCGGCGCCGCAAGCGCAACCGGTGGTCGTGGCACAGCCGGCAGTCGTGGTGCAACCTGAAGTCGTCGACACCGCCGGCTTCATCTATTATCCCAACTACGAGGTCTATTACGACCCGAGCGCCCGCGTTTACTGGCATAACGATAGTGGACGCTGGAACAGCGGCCCCGCCCCGGTGGGGGTTTCCCTTGACGTATTGCAGCGCTCGCCCTCCGCGCACATGGACTTTCATGATTCACCGGCCAATCACCACAACGAGGTGGTCAAACAGTACCCGCACGATTGGAAACCCACCGACCAACCCAGTTCTGCGCGCGACCGCCGGGGCAATTAATCAATCTCTCGGGTAAACTGGCGGGCCAGCTGAAGCTCGGGAAACGAGCGAACGATGGAGCCGCATCTTGGTCAAAGTTCGAACATTTTCTCCAACAAGTCCCGCTATTTGGCCGCTTGCGCACCTCTACCCAGAGGGGAGCAACCTTTTAAAAAAACGTCTTTCGCAATAATCTAGCCAGCTTCTCCAATTTGCGGCACCCCCGACTTCAGTCGCTGGCGCGGCAACTGGCGATCCATCCGAGTTCTATGATTTTCCAAAAACTCAATTGGAGAAAGATGTCCCGGCGCTCCATCATCGCGATTATTGCCATTGCGCTGCTCTTGGTTGCCGGGCGCATTGCATTGCCCTACGCGGTTCAACGTTACGTGAACAACGTTCTCCGCCAGATTCCCGGCTATCGCGGGCAAATTGGCACCGTTACCCTGAGCCTCTGGCGCGGTGCTTATCAGATTCGGGACCTGCGCCTGCAAAAACTTTCCGGCAACATTCCGGTGCCTTTCTTTGAAGCCAAAACCGTTGACTTGATGATCGAGTGGCGCGAACTTTTCCACGGCGCCCTGGTGGGACAAATCACGGTATATCAACCCAAACTCAATTATGTCGCGGGTCCCACGGCGGCGGAATCGCAAACCACCATCGACCAAAGCTGGCAGCAACAGGTCACCGAGCTCTTCCCTCTGCGCATTAATCATTTTCAGGTGGTGGACGGCGAGGTCCATTTTCATAATTTTTACAGCCAGCCAAAGGTTGACCTGGCCCTCGACGATATCCAGGCCGAAGCCAGCAACCTTCAAAATTCACGCCGCCACGGGGAAAATCTTTTTGCCACGGTCGACATCACCGGCCACCCGCTCAAGGAGGCCTCTTTACACGTGCATCTGCTCGTGGACCCGCTCGCGGCCAAACCGACCTTCACGATGAACGGCGAACTGCTCGCCGTTCCCGTCGCCGAGTTCAACAACTACCTCATGGCGTATTGCGGCTTTGAAGTCGGTGGCGGCCAACTCGACCTCTACACCGAAATGACCGC
>CAZCMU010000328.1:0-2034 GCA_964499725.1 uncultured Opitutales bacterium | reverse complement strand
TAGCTGCCAAACATTTTTATTTCGGCAACCGCCGCAGGTTGACCGTGCGGCAATCCAGTAAACGTCACGCGCACAAACTGGCAATGGTCGTTTTTGGCGCAAGAGTCCGATCGGACTTTGTCCGTACCGGTGGTTTGGGTTTGATCGGCGAGCAAAGTCCAAGTGTTGCCGTCGGGTGAACCTTCGATTTTGTATTGATACGGGCCTGCGTCAGGGAAGGATGTCTCGATGGAGCTGAGGTTGTAGGGGTGTTCCAAATCCACCTGGAGCCAGGCGCCGAGTTTCGGGTCGGACGCGGACCAATCAGTGGCGGCGTTGCCATCCACTGCGGAAGCCGCGGTGTGCTCCGGCGCTTCGCTACTTGCATTCGTAGGCCGGTTGAGGGCAACGTTCTGGTTGTCTGCTGCGGACACGGCGGCCTTTACATAGCGCGCGTAGGGCCGGTCGGCGGCGACAGGGGTCTTCCCCGCGACAAAGGCCGGCTCGCCCTCGGTGGTGATGGCGATTGTGGCATCCTGAAGGCCGGGCGAGGTGGCACGAATCACCGACGTTCCGCCATAATAGGACCGGAACTCGATTGCGGCCTGGCCGTCGCGAATGACAATATCGGATTGTGGGTCAAAGGTTATGGAGCGCCCAGTGGGGAATTCGCCCGGCCCCGATTCAATCGTGAAGGTTACCGGCGGCGAATTGCTTAGCGGTTTGCCGTCTGCGTCCTGCACCGTTACAAGGATTTGGGCATCGTCGGTGGCGATGGTGCCGTGGATGGCTGTTTTGTCCGCAGTTAATGCCAGCTTGGCGGGGGTGCCGGATTGGGGCCAGTCCGGCGGCGGGATATGCGCATACTCATTGCGATACCAATACCAGGAACGCTTGGGGATGCGGAAATAATCCACGAGGCCCTTCGAGCCTGCGGCCGGACCGACGACGGTGCCATAATCAAAGCCACACCAGACGACCTGCCCACTGCGCCAGGGATATTCCGGGGTATCAAAATTCAGTTTATCGGACGGCTTGAATTGGCCGTTATAATTGCCGGGGCGGGTGGACGTGACACTGCCGTATTCGGTCACCGCATTGGGAATGCCCGGGTCGAGGAAAAGCCGCGCACCATCGCCGTTATAGCCAGCGATGTCGCCGAGTTTGTCGATTCCGCCGCGCTGCGCTCCGCCTATGGCGGCGGGACGCGTTGGGTCCAGTTGATGCGTGAGATTGACGAGGGTTGTGAGCAAACTCCTGACCTTGTCGAGATTCGTGGAAAAGAAAACCTCATTGCACATGCTCCAGGCCACAATGGATGGATGATTGCGAAAAATGCGAATTTCATCCCGCAAAGTGTCCTGGGCGTTTTGTTCAAACGCGGCCTGATCGTCGGGATTGGGCGGGTAGGCATTCGCGGTCCAGTTGCCCTCCGTATGGGCTCCGCCGAGGCCCCAAAAGCAATTTTCCGACCAGAAGAGCACGCCCAGCTGGTCGCAAGCGGCGGCAAAGGCGGGCTGGTGCGGGTAATGGGAGCCGCGGATAAAATCGAGACCCGCGTCCTTGATCAGTTTCACATCCCGGAAGGAGCCATAGTCGGTGACTGCGTCGGCCCAGCCGGCATGGTCTTGGTGCACGTCGGCACCATGGAAGTAGTAGTGCTCGCCATTGATGAAAAATCCCTGGTCGGCCGTCCACTTGATTGAGCGGATGCCGAAAGTGGTTACATAGGAATCAACGTCCTTGCTACCATCCGAGACGGTGGTCACCGCCAGGTAGAGAAACGGATGATTGGGGTGCCACAGCTTGGGCGAAGCAATGGGGGAACTGGTCTGGTCAAATGTCACGGTGGCGCCGGCTGCCACGATTTGGGTGGAGGAAAGATGCGCGACCCGATTGCCGACCGAGTCCAAAAGGTCCGTGGCGACCACACATTGCTTGGCGATGTTGTTTTGGTTTTGAATCTCCGTCTTGACATTCACGGTGCTGGAATCAGCGGACACTTCCGGGGTCGTGACAAAAGTTCCATACCAAGTGACGTGGAGCGGGTCGGTC
>CAZCMU010000327.1:0-2052 GCA_964499725.1 uncultured Opitutales bacterium | reverse complement strand
CCCAAGAGCGTGCTGGTGGTCGCGTGCGGCGCGGGCGTCACCGCCGGAACCTTCCTGACCAACCCGAGCGTCCAAAAAATCACCATCTGCGACATCGAACCCCTGGTGCCGAAATATGTGACACCGATGTTCACGAAGGAGAATTATGGCATCACCGACAATGTCGTGAACCAGAATCCCCGCGTCGTGCACACTCCCGTGGGCGACAAAATTGTCGAAGTTGTTTACGATGACGGGCGCCACTTTATCCGCACGACGAAGGAAAAATTTGACGTCATCACCTCGGATCCGATTGACCCCTGGGTCAAAGGCTGCGCGGCGCTGAACACGGTCGAGTATTACACCATGTGCCGGGACCACCTCAATCCCGGCGGCGTGATGAGTTTGTGGATTCCCTTTTACGAAAGCAATGACGCGACGGCGAAAAGCGTCCTGGCCACTTTCTTCCAAGTTTACCCCAAAGGCATTTTGTGGAGCAACGATTACACCGGCGATGGCTATGATGCCGTGCTCTTTGGCCAGCCCGAAGGCACCAAAATTGATCTGGATGAGTGGCAGGCCCGGTTGAACAGCCCGGCTTTTGCCACGGTGAAGCAATCACTCGCCGAGGCCGGATTCGCCACGCTGCCCGATTTAATGGCCACTTATGCCGGGCAAGCGCAAGATTTGCAGACGTGGATGAAAGGCGCGGAAATCAACGAAGACCGCAATCTGCGGCTGCAATACCTCGCCGGACTGTCCAACAACACCTACGATGGAACGGCGATTCTGCACGGCATTTTGTCCCATTACAAATATCCGGAAAATATCTTCAGCGGTTCGGCAGAATTGAAGAAATCCGTCCGCCAGGCCATCGAAACCCCGCGGCGAATTGCGACCGCGAGCACGAACTCACCGAGCACGATGACCGCCGCTAGCCCTTGAATTGAAGGCAGTTGCGACAGGGCTGGGGATGAGCAGAGAAGGTAATTTTTCGTGGAAATTGGCCTGCATTAAGAAAATATTAAGAATGAAATGCGCCTAAACCGAGGATTTGGGTGGCGTCGGACCGGGTCAATTTTAACTAAGTCGTTTGTAATAAATAAGTTAACGTCAATAATTTACAAATTTCGGACCGGGGTTTTGTGGAATAGGAATTGCTTTCATAGGCTGTGTTGGGTAGTGTTTCTTCGCCTATTTTTTATGCCTTTACTGACTTATTTGATTCGATGAAAACACCTGCCAATTTATCCCGCCGGCAATTCATCGGGCTTGCGGCCGGCAGTGCCACAGTGCTCGCGACGGATGCGTTTTGCATCGAGCCCTCGCTCATCAAAACGCGTTTTGTGTCTCTCGCCCAAGGCGAGCCGACGACGCACCGCCTGGTTCAGTTCAGCGACACGCACCACAAGGGCGACCGCGCGTATCTGGCCTCGGCCGTCGAACAGATCAATGGCCTCTCGCCCGATTTCGTGTGTTTTACCGGGGACTTGATTGAGCACAACGAGCACCTGCCCGAAGCGCTCGACATCATCAAGGGCATTGATGCGCCGGTCTATGGCGTCCCGGGCAATCACGATTACATCTCCCATGCCGATTTTCGGGTCATCAACCAGGCCTTTGCGACCACGGGCGGGCGCTGGCTCCTCAATGAAAAGGTTTCCATCGGGGGTAAAATAAACCTGATGGGGGCGGTGTGTGATAATGCGAAGTTTTGCCAGCCCATCGCGGGCATGAAAAACATCGTGCTGATGCACTATCCCGAATTTGTGGACAAACTGGCCGACAAGAAATTCGACCTGATGCTGGCCGGCCACTCCCACGGCGGGCAGATTCGCCTGCCCGTTTTCGGCGCGGTCATCCTGCCCAAAGGCGTCGGCAAGTACGACCTCGGCATGTTCCACACCCAAGCCGGCCCGCTCTACGTCAACCCCGGCCTCGGCTGCCTATATGTGGACATCCGCTTCAATTGCCGGCCGGAGATTACGGTGTTTGAGGTGTAACTGAACTGAACTGAAAGATGACATGGGGCGGCCAACGGCAGGCACGAGACCTGCGCGTTGACCGCCTGAT
>CAZCMU010000326.1:446-2056 GCA_964499725.1 uncultured Opitutales bacterium | reverse complement strand
CGGGGTCTTTCTTTCTGACCCCTAAATCTGTGTCCGTCAAATCAGGGCAACCTCAAAGGAGCCGGGCTGGAAGGTGAACACCCCCTATCAATAATGCCCGAGAGCGAGTAAATTTAGCCAAAACAACTCAACTCCGGAAGCAATCCAGCCAGACCGGGGTGAACTTTCCATGAAAACCCCTTCGCTAATCACCGCCTTTTTCACCGCCCTGGCCACTCTCGGCAGTATCCATGCTTTCGCACAAAGCTCGCCGATCCCCGCTTCGGACATCATCACCGCGGAAACATTGCCTTCGCCGCCCGCAGCTTTGGCCAGCGGCGCTCCCAGCCTGACCCCGACGGCGGATAATCCGTTGGATACGGCAGCGGGAGCGAGCGAGCCGGCCCCGAGTGTTTTATCCAAGAAAAACAAATCGCAAATCGCCGCCATCCTCACCGCCCTGGCCGCGCTCAGCAGCGTCCAGGTTTACGCGCAGAACCCCACGACGACTTCGCCCGCCGCCGCCCCAGTGCCGCCCAATACGATGGCAAGCAGCAGTGCGCCCGCCCCGACGGGGAACAGTGGCAGTACCGCGCCTGATGCCCCGCCCTCGACGAGCCCGGCACCCAGTGCCAATTCGGGCAACAGCAGCGCCAGCGCAACGGGTTCGACGAGCCAGACGCCCAGCGCCAATTCAGGGAATACCAGCGCCAGTGCGACGGGTTCGACCAGCCAGACGCCGGGCGCCAATTCCGGCAACACCAGCGCGGCCGCGACCGGCTCGACCAGCCAGACGCCGGGCGCCAATTCGGGAAATACCAGCAACTCGAACACGACTAATTCCAATTCCAGCAATACGAACAACAGCAATTCGAACTCGAGTAATTCCAATACGAGCAATGCGAATTCGGGGAGTTCAACCGCCGGAAGCGCCAGTGCCGGCGACACGGGCGGTTCGAGCGCCCCGGTCCTCAACGCGAACGGCACGCCGGCGTTCACGCCGACGCAGAGCCCGGTGAACCCCGCGGCCAATTTGACCATCCGACAAGACGCGGGTTTCCTCGGCGGCAAAGACGGCCCCCATTTCATCAACCCGCGTTTGCCCGGCACGGCCCCCACGGGCCCGAATTCGCCGATACCGGCCCCGGCGCCGGCTCCCCCCGTGGCGCCAATTCCCGCACCCTTTGCCGCCCCGACACCCGAAGTGGCGCCCGCTCCCAATGCTGCGTAAATCAACCTCTCCCTCAAGTCAGGCGGTCAGTGCGCGCGACTTCCTGTCGGCCATGAGCCGCCTCTTGATCAATCCCATGCCTATTAAATCCGGACATAGCCCGAAAACCGTGAGCAAGAACATCGAAGAACTGCACGAAGGCCCGCAGTATGCGCGGACGCGAAAAAAATTCGGCGCGAAAAAAGCCAACGCGCAAGCGGTGGCGATTGCGCTGAGTGAATCGCGGAAGCCGACTAAGAAGTGAGACATAAGCCCGATGGTTGAAGAGGGACTGAGGAGCAGAGGGACAAAGGGGAATAAAACGCCGAACGTTCAACGCTGAACGTCGAACGCTTAATTTGACCGGTAAACTGCTAATCGCACCGTTGTGGGGGGGGGGGGGGGGGGGGGGGGGGGGGGG
>CAZCMU010000326.1:0-436 GCA_964499725.1 uncultured Opitutales bacterium | reverse complement strand
TGAGCAGAGGTACAAATTTGAATAAAACTCCGAACGTTCAACTCTTAACGTCGAAATCTTAATATGACCTGTAAAATTCTAATCTCACAGTTGTCCCCCACCCCCCGCCCCCCTCATTATGGTGCGATTTAGTCCGAGAAGGTCGGATTTAGGGTCGGCTTTTTGAAAAATGCTGCAAAGAACGGAGTTTGAGTTTTGGAGAATTTTTTTGTTTTTTTGGCACGATAGGGTGCGATAGAGTCCGAAAGGGTCGAAATCGTAACAATCGCTCGAAGGGTTAGTTAAGGTTGTGAGAGATGGTCGGTGCGAAGGCAGGCATAACCCGGCAGCCTAGCAGAAAACGTCCATGCGGGGTAGCGCTGCGTTGGTTGCGTTGGGTAGGTTAGATCGGCTGGATAGGTTGGGATTGGTGGTAGGGCGGGGCATCCCTGACCCA
>CAZCMU010000325.1:0-2084 GCA_964499725.1 uncultured Opitutales bacterium | reverse complement strand
TGACCCAGGGCAGCGCCCGCCGCTCGGCGGCGAGCCTCTCCCGGGCATGGGAGAACGATTTTTCCTTCTTCAGCAGCCGGGCGCGCGCGGCCAGCCAGTCCGGACGGGAAACCACCCGATGATGACCGAGGGCAGCGAATGATTTTTTTGCCATTGGGGGGACGGGGTCTTGGAAGCCAAACCATATCTCGATCCCACCACCACGCAACCGACCGCCGCACTCAGGCCAAAGGGTCAGGTAACCGAACCGCCTCTGAAAAAACCGGTTTTGTTGGCGCCTTATTAAACGGCGGGGTGCCCAGAAAATGCCCGCCAGGGCCCCCAAGGGCCTTTTTGCGGGCCAGTCGGGGTGAAAGTCGGCCCAACGCCCAAACCACGCTTTTGGGCCTTTAAAAGCTATCCGAGCCTTCGAAAGGAATTTTAAAAGCTAGCCATTGCTTTTAAAATACTAGCGATAATAGTTAAAAGATTGCTTGAAGGTCGCAGCCGACCATTTAAAATCAGTCCGAACAATTAACAATGACCCCGTCCGATTTTAAAAGCCAGGCCGCCGGAAGGGTGCTACTCCACCCGACTGGCTACCATGCCTTTGTCCCCGCTCGCTTGCCACCTCCCTTGGAATTTGACCAGGATTTGGTGCGCAACCTCTCGCGCGCCGACACCGCGCTTAGCGAGCTTTCCGGTATAGGCCAGATCCTGCCAAACCCACACATCCTCATTGCCCCGCTGGTCCGCCGCGAGGCCGTCCTGTCTTCCCGGATCGAAGGCACCCAAACCACCCTGTCTGAGTTGCTGCTGGATGAGGCGTCGCCAGCCTCGGGAGCGTCGGGAAAGACGGACGATTTGCGAGAGGTCCGCAACTATGTCGCGGCCCTTGAATTTGGGGTCGACCGCCTAAAGGAGCTCCCGCTGTGTCTCCGTCTAGTCAGGGAGCTGCACGCCAAGCTTATGGCCGGCGTGCGTGGAGAACACGCCACACCCGGGGAGTTCCGAAGGTCGCAAAACTGGATCGGGCCGGCCGGCACGAACCTCATGAACGCCCCTTTTGTGCCGCCGCCCGTCGACGAAATGAACGAGCTATTGGTTGATTGGGAAAACTACGTCCACGTCCGGGATGGGCTTCCAGACTTGATCCAATGCGCGATCCTGCACGAGCAGTTCGAGGCGATTCACCCATTTCTGGATGGCAACGGACGCGTGGGCCGGCTCTTCGTCACACTTTTCCTCGTGGAACGGGGGCGGCTGCCGCAACCGCTTCTTTACCTTTCTGACTTCATTGAGCGCCACAAGTCGGACTACTACGATCTGCTGCAGCGGGTCCGCACCCATGGGGAGTGGATCCCGTGGGTTAGGTACTTTCTTGCAGGGATTGAGGCGACCGCCCGGGACGCCGCAACAAGGGCGCGCAAACTGATGGATTTGCGCGATTCGCTGATGAGCGAAACGAGAGGCGCGCAGGCCTTAGTCAATCAACTTTTGACCAACCCATACTTGACCGTAGCAACGGCGGCAACGGTGTTGGAGGTCACGGTGCCGACGGCCACTCGTTTGATCCGCGAACTCGAAGGGAAGGGCCTCCTGCGTGAGACGACGGGCAAGAAGTGGGGAAGGGTCTATGTCGCTCCCGGGGTTCTCAGCGCTTTGGAAAGTCGGGCAGAGGAATGAGATTTCAAACTGGGCCCCGTTGAATTCTCCTTAGGCGGCCTTCCGGATCGAAGGGGAGGGCTTCGTCATCGAGTCCCACACGTCGAGGAATTGCCTCAGATGCGGCTTTGAAGCGGCCAATCCCTCCAGGTACGCATGACATATTTGGCATTGGCTGCGGCAAGGTCCGCATTGGCATTCACCAACGCCTGCCGCATGCGCTCGGCGTGCTCGATGTTCTCGCAAAAAATGATGGTCTTGGCGAAGCGATTGGTAGCGCGAAGGAACTCGGTGACTTTGGCTGCGACAAGCTCAGTGCGCTTTTCGAGAATCAAGTTCCGGTCGTAGTCGCGGTCGTTGTATTCGCGGTCCTCTATGAGCTGGCCGTGCTTGTCTTTCTGCCCTTCCTCGGGTCGCCAACCGTCGAGGTCCTTGTCGAG
>CAZCMU010000324.1:0-2093 GCA_964499725.1 uncultured Opitutales bacterium | reverse complement strand
TCCGCGAGCACTTGGGTGCGGGTGACTACTATTCGGAGGGCCAGAAAGTCACGGGCGAATGGCTCGGTGCAGGTGCCGAAAAGCTGGGTCTAAAGGGGCCAGTTGGTGAGGATGCCTTCATTGCCTTATGCGAAGGAAAGCATCCTGAAACGGGACTCCGCTTGGGCCAGCGGTTGAACTCGGTTCGGCATGAGGGTGACGACGTGAAGGCCAACCGACGTATCTTTTTCGACTTCACGATTGCCCCGCCGAAGAGCGTGTCAGTCGTCGCCCTTTTTCAAGATGAACGGATTTCGGCGCTGCATGAACAGGCGGTCCGGCAGGCGATGCTGGAGCTTGAAAAACGCGCCGAGTCGCGGGTCCGGAAATCGGGTCAGAACAGCGAACGGGTGACCGGGAATCTGGTGACGGCGTGCTTCCGGCACGAGACCAGCCGGGAACTCGATCCGCATCTCCACACGCATTGCGTGGTGATGAACGCCACGTTCGATCCGGTGGAAAACCGCTGGAAGGCGCTTCATCCGGCCGGCATGTATCGGGCGCACCGGTTTGCCACCAATTTTTACCGACATGAGCTGTGCAAGGGCCTTCGTGCGCTCGGTTACGAAATCGAAAATCACGCCCGTGGTTTCGAAATCAAAGGCGTGCCGCAAAGCGTCATCGCCCGGTTTTCAAAACGGCATCAGCAAATCGATCAGGAGACCGGAGAGCGTCTCAAAAAAGGTGAGGTCATCGGAAACATAAATGACCTGCGCGAACGGGTGGCGCATGCGAACCGGCGGCGAAAACTAAAGGATTCGACTGCCGACCGATTGCGCGAGACATGGCGGCGTGAAATGCCGCCAGCGGAGCTTTCGGCGTTGCGCGCGGTGCAGGCGACCAAGCCCCAAGTGGCACAGAAGGCCGACATGGCCGGCATCGTCGCTTGGGCGGAACAGCACCTTTTCGAACGCCGCTCAGTCGTGCATGATCATGAACTCATGGCCGCCGCGTTGGAGCGCGGACGCGGGATGGATTTCAACCTCGATGACTTGCGCCAAGCCATCGAGCAGCGCGGCCTTCTGCGGGAAAAGGACACCGACAAACTCACCTCGCGTGAAGTATTGGGCTGGGAACTCGAGGTCGTGGTCGCGGCACATGACGGACGCAACCGGCACTCGGCGCTAAACCCGAATCATCATGTCTCACCCGCCCTGTCGGCTGAACAAGCGGCGGCGGTGGAAAAGATTCTGCGCAGCCGGGATTTTATCACGCTCTTTCGCGGTGGCGCGGGCACCGGGAAAAGCTTCGCTTTGAAAGAAGTGGAGCGGGGTTTGATGGCGGCCGACCGGCCCGTCGTGGTGCTCGCGCCACAACGCCAGCAGGTGCAGGACTTGCAGGCCGACGGTTTGGGTGCCGAGACGCTCGCCCACTTCTTGCAGCAAAAGCAGCTCGCCCGTGACTCAGTGGTCATCGTCGATGAGGCAGGCCAAATTGGGGCACGCCAGCTTGCCGAACTCATCCGCACGGTGCGGGCCAGCCAAGGTCGGCTAATACTCTCAGGCGATACTCGCCAGCATGGCGCGGTCGCCGCTTCGGATGCGCTGCGCGCCATCGAGAAACATTCGGGCCTCAAGCCTGCGGTGATTCACTCCATCCGGCGGCAAGATCCCAATCTCGGCGAGACGGCGCAGCAGCGCACGTTTATCCGGGCTTACCGGAGCGCGGTCAAAGAAGCCGCCGATGGCAAAGTGGCCGCGTCATTCGACGCCCTTGATCGGCTCGGCTGCATCCGCGAGGTGCCCGGCGAAAATCGAAGCGACGCGCTCGTGGCGGAATACCTGGCCGCGCTGGAGCGCAAAGAAAAGGCCTTGGTTGTGGCTCAAACCCGCGATGAGGTGCGCAACGTCAATGATGCGATTCGCGCCAAATTGCAGGATGCCGGAAAGCTCGGCCCCAGCCAGACGCTCACGACTTATCAGCCGGTGGATTTGGACGAAGCGCAGAAAAAGGACGCCCGCTTTTACCAAGCGGGGCACTTCGCGTCTTTCATCCGTGGCTACGGTCGCTTCGCGAAAGGCGATCTCTGCGCCATCGTCGGTGCCAACGAACGC
>CAZCMU010000323.1:0-2114 GCA_964499725.1 uncultured Opitutales bacterium | reverse complement strand
AGTAAATCGGCGGCTGGCAAATTACTCGTCACACAAGTCAATGGCCGGACATGGGCCATGCGGATCGCTTCTGCCAGCGCAAAAATGGTGGTGCCGGCATCGAGATAGAGCACGGACTCCGGGGTCAATAACTCCAGCGCCTGTTTGGCGATACTCTGCTTGCCTTCCGTACCTGTCGAACGGCGGCTGCGGAATGAGGGAAACCGGAGGTTGTAATCCGCCAGCGCTCCCCCATAGGTACGGGTAATTAGACTGCTTTTCTCAAGTGAAACCAGGTCCCGCCTCACGGTGGCCTCCGATATGCCAAATTCCTTGCATAAGTCGGCAATACCCAGATAGCGATGGCGTTGCAGCAGCTCCGCCAACTTGCGGCGGCGGGCCTCCACGACATGCTTGGCCACTCTCATATCCCTAATATATGCAAGAAATGAGCGATTTCAATCAAATAAATGAGGTTTATGAAGATGTTGCCTTCATATCCCCGAAGTGGTAATCGGCTGGACTTCAAAACCTGCCGGATTATGTTGTCAACCCCAACCCCTCCTACCCTTGAAGAACCCTACCCTACCCCTGGCTTTTTTGACTTTAACCCTGCTGTCCTTCGCCTCGGCCTTGGAAGCCAACTCCCCCGTCCAATTCAACGTCCGCGACTACGGCGCGGTGGGCGACAATAAGACGAAGGACACCGCGGCCTTCCAAAAGGCCCTCGATGCCTGCGCGGCGTCGGGCCATGGCGGCAATGTGGTTGTTCCGGCGGGCAATTACCTGATCGGCAGCGTGGAAATGCATTCCAATACCACCCTCGAACTGGAAAAAGGCGTCTTCGTCATCGAATCATCCGATGTGAACGACTTCCCGATCATTGACGGCCGATTCGAGGGCGCGACGACCCAAGTCCACCGCGGCATGATTTACGCGAACAAGGCCAGCCACATCGCCATCGTTGGCCCGGGCGGCTTTTCCGCCTCCTCGGCGATTGGTTCTTTGCGCAATCCCCGCGCGCCGGTGGGCATCGAGACGGTCAGTTGCGATGATGTGACCCTCGACGGATTCTCCTACCAATACGACGCCCCGGTGGCGCGCGATGTCTGGTGCATCCACCCGATGTTCTGCACCAATGTCCTGGTGAAAAATATTTATGTCCGCAGCACGGGCACCAATGGCGACGGGCTGGACATTGACTCCTGCTCCAAGGTCACCGTTCAAAATTGCGACATCAGCGCGGGCGACGATGCCATTTCGCTCAAATCCGGCCGCGGCCAGGAAGCCGTGCGCGAAGGCAAGCCCACGGAAGATGTGATTATCAAAGACAGCAAACTCGCCAGCGTGCATTTTGCCGCCATTGGCATCGGCACCGAAATTTCCGGCGGCGTGCGCAATGTGACGATTTCCAATTGCACCATCTCGGGTGTGCAGAACGCC
Organism: uncultured Opitutales bacterium; assembly: GCA_964499725.1. Lineage (GTDB taxonomy): Bacteria > Verrucomicrobiota > Verrucomicrobiia > Opitutales > JABDGR01 > JABDGR01. The sequence goes on along the minus strand of CAZCMU010000323.1, from coordinate 692 downwards.
ATCTTCATCAAAAGCCGTGATGGCCGCGGCGGGTTTATGGACAACATCACCGGAGAAAACCTGACCGTCGAGGCGTCGCCCACCTTTATCGGCATTGATCTGATGTCGAAGGGCATCCAGGCCGCGGAACCGGTGACGGGCGACGTGGAAAAGTGGACCAAGGTCAGCAACATTACTTTCAAGAACATTCAGGTAAACAACGTCCGCACGCTCGTGGAAACACAGCACAGCAACACCGGCGAGGGCGTGGCCCCCGAACGGCCGATTGACGGCTTCACGCTCACGAATATCACCGGCACGTGCCAGCGCGGCATCACTTTGACCAATGTGCTTAACGCCAACTTTAGCAACATCAAGGTTACCGGCTACAATGGCCCGTTAATGACATTGAAAAATGTCACCGGCAACGGCTTGGAGGGAGCCAGCCCGGCACCCGCGATGGACGCCCCGGGCAAGCCGATGACCGTGGCCCAATAAAAATTGCGCACCAGGGGCAACCCATGAAAATCAAATTCATCCAGGTTGCGTCTGCCTTTGTGATCATCGCATCCATTCCGCCCGCCTTGGGTGCGGATGCGGGAGCGGGTGGCGCAAATATGTTGAATGCCATTTCCGGTGCCCCCTCCCCCCTGCCGACGCCCGCAGGCATAGCGTCGCCGCAAAAGAATCCAAATCCGCCCAGCGCCTTCAAC
>CAZCMU010000322.1:0-2154 GCA_964499725.1 uncultured Opitutales bacterium | reverse complement strand
TCATCGCGGGCAAACACCCGGCCCCGCAGTGGTTGACGATGGACGCCGCCGTCAAACACTGCACCGAAGGCATCGGCATTTGGCAGTGGGCCAGCAATGACCAGGGCGTTGCACCCGATGTGGTCATGGCCTGTTGTGGCGATGTGCCGACACTGGAAACGCTCGCTGCCGTCTCGATTCTGCGCGAGCACCTGCCTGAGCTGAGAATTCGGGTGGTAAACGTAGTGGATCTCATGAAGCTCCAGCCACAATCCGAGCATCCTCACGGCTTGAGTGACATGGATTTCGATGAGCTATTCACCAAGGATAAACCGGTCATCTTCGCTTTCCACGCTTACCCGTGGCTAATCCACCGGTTGACTTACCGCCGCACCAATCACGACAACATTCATGTTCGCGGCTACAAAGAGGAGGGCACCATCACGACTGCCTTTGACATGACGGTGCTGAACGACCTCGACCGCTTTCACCTGGTGATGGATGCAATAGACCGCCTGCCGCAGACTGGCAACAAGGGCATCTACCTGAAGGAGCAACTCAAGGAGAAGCTGTTTGAGCACAAGCAGTATATTGACAAAAACGGCCAGGATTTGCCGGAAATCAGAAACTGGAAGTGGACGGAACCGGCAGATGACAAAGTTGGCCGGAAATCATCTGACGAAGAATCGAGAAAGTAGAAAACAGATGAATGAAGTTAATCACGACTCCGCACAACAGGGATCAAAGCAAGCATCAGGCGCGGTCGTCTCCGTGCGTGGGAGCGTCGTGGACGTTCGTTTCGATGACCATTTGCCGCCGATTTACACATTGCTGCGCGCGGGAGATAAGGAGCAGATTGTTATTGAAGTTCTGGCTCAGCGGGATGCGCGGCATGTGCGCGGGATTGCGCTTACACCCACACAAGGTCTCGCTCGCGGCATGACGGTGAAAAATACGGGCGGGCCGTTAAAAGCTCCGGTTGGCAAAGGAGTTCTCTCGCGGATGTTCGACGTATTCGGCAATGCCATTGATCGCCAGGCTGCGCCGTCCGATATTCAATGGCGTTCAGTGCATCGGGCTCCGCCGCCGCTGGCGGAACGCTCCACCCAGTCGGAAATCTTTGAAACTGGCATCAAGGCCATCGACGTGCTGGTGCCGCTGGAACGCGGGGGCAAGGCGGGACTGTTCGGCGGGGCGGGCGTTGGCAAAACGGTGCTGCTCACCGAAATGATTCACAACATGATAAAGCACCAGGAAGGCGTAAGCATTTTTTGCGGGATTGGCGAACGGTGCCGCGAGGGGGAGGAATTATATCGCGACATGAAGGAAGCCGGGGTATTGCCCAACATGGTGATGGTCTTTGGCCAGATGAACGAGCCACCTGGCAGCCGGTTCCGCGTGGGCCATGCCGCGCTGACGATGGCTGAATATTTCCGGGACGATGAGCACCGCGATGTGCTGCTGCTCATTGATAATATCTTTCGCTTTATCCAGGCTGGCATGGAGATTTCCGGACTGATGGGCCAAATGCCGTCGCGCCTGGGTTATCAGCCTACGATGGGCACTGAGTTGTCGGGTTTGGAAGAACGGATTGCCAACACCAATACCGGTGCCATCACTTCAATTCAGGCCGTATATGTGCCGGCTGATGATTTTACCGACCCAGCGGCGGTGCATACTTTCTCTCATCTCTCGGCGTCGATTGTGCTCTCGCGCAAGCGAGCCAGTGAAGGACTTTTCCCGGCGATTGACCCACTGCAATCCACTTCCAAAATGGCCACTCCAGGCATTGTCGGCGAACGACATTACAGTTTGGCCCGGGAAATTCGGCGGACATTGGCCCAATACGCGGAACTCAAGGACATCATTGCCATGCTCGGGCTGGAACAGCTTTCGCCGGAAGACCGCAATGTCGTCGCTCGTGCCCGCCGATTGGAGCGTTTTCTCACCCAGCCATTTTTTACGACGGAGCAGTTTACGGGTCTCAAGGGGAAGTTAGTCAGCCTCAAAGATTCGCTCGACGGTTGCGAGCGAATCTTGCGCGATGAATTCAAAGATTACCCGGAACGGTCGCTCTACATGATCGGGGCGATAAGTGAGGCGAAGGGAAAACCAAAACCCAGCCCACCCGCAGACGCAGCCAAGCCCGATGCCAAAGCGGAAGCTAAGTCTGAG
>CAZCMU010000321.1:0-2209 GCA_964499725.1 uncultured Opitutales bacterium | reverse complement strand
ACGAAAATCATTCCAGTTACCGGGGACGTTACAGGGTAGGGGGCACCGCGAAAATTCACGAGGTCACCCTGCATACCTCCGTCAAAGAGGTCGCGGTCAAGAAGCTCAAGGAAATCCATGACGATGCGGAGCGCGAGGCTGCCGGGCTGATACCAGCCGGGTCCACCCGCCGCGCACTGCAACGGCCGCTTCTGGAACTTTTTGAGGAATTCCTCAAAGACGTGCGCAAACGTGAGCGGTCAAGCGACTACATTGAAAAAATGGAAATTCGCATTCCGGCAGTCACTAAAGGTTGCCGCTGGAACACGCCTAGCGACGTGACGGTAAAAAGTTTTGTGGATTGGCGAAATAGCCAGACCAAGTATGCGGTGCGCTCGTTGAATCATTACCTGACGGATACTCGAACATTCTTCAACTGGATTGAACGCACCTACGAGATCAAGAATCCGCTCAAGCGAATCCAAAAACTGCCAGTGCCATTCAATAGCACCGGGCCACGCGCTTTCTCTGAGGATGAGCTTAGACGCATTTTTGAGGCTGCTCCTCGTCGGCGGTTTTTCTATCGCTTTATGACGTTCACCGGGCTGCGCCACAAAGAAGCCCGGCGTTTGCAATGGGGCGACGTGAAATTAGACGGAGAAAATCCCGGCCTTTTCCTGCGCCCCGAGGCCACTAAGAGCCGCCGCGCCGATTGGTTGCCTATCATGGCCCTCCTCGTGTCGGAACTGCAAGCGTACCGCCCGGTATGGGCCAAGGACACCATGCCAGTCTTTTATCGTGGCGTGCCCAAAATGGAAACGCTGTCGAGTGATTGCGTCAGAGCTGGTGTGGCCCTCAAAGATGAGCATGGGCGCAAAGCGGGCTTTCATACCTTCCGGCGCACTTTCATTACCTTGCTGCAAAATGCCAGAGTGCCGTCCCGAGTCATTGCCCAACTTGCCCGGCATAAAAGCCTGCGGTTGACCGATTACACTTACACCGACGCCACCAAATTGCCCTTGCGGGAAGGCATAGAGACCTTGTCCTGGCTGGCGACAATTCCGCTAGTCAGCCCACAAACCCCTCCACAAAACGCTCCACTAAAATTCGGTCAAACCGGGGTTTTGGAGTCCAAAGCTGTCCAAGTTAAAAAATCCGACAACGTATTATCAATTCCAGAAGTCCCTGATTTAGAAGAGACTTGGCAACGGTTGAGCGAACTTGACCAAAACTGTCCAACCTTGCAAATGGTCGGGGTGGTGGGATTCGAACCCACGGCCTCTACGTCCCGAACGTAGCGCTCTACCAGGCTAAGCTACACCCCGATTAACAGCGGCTGTGTTCCGGGAAGCCCGAAACATGGCAGCACAAGGGGTCTTTGTATCCCAATAGTCTGTCACTGCACAAGCGCAAAAGCATGCGCGCCGCATTTAGCGCAACCGCAAAGTTTCCAGCAGCGCAGTGGCCGTCCACAACACGGGGGCGTTGCCGTGCAGCACGTCGGAGGTCAACATCTGCGGGCCCTTGTCCACGGGGCGGTTGAGGTAGTAGGCGATGGGATCCGGCCCGTTCGTGGCGGCGCTGTACTTGTTGGTGCCGGAGCAAACGTTGGCAATGTTGCCGTTCGCATCAATATTTTTGACGAGACCCAGCCACGCTTTGCGGGCGGCCGGACCGTAGGTCTTGGCATCGAGCCAGCCATTTTTTACGCCGCTGACAAACGCGAAGGTGAACATCGCGGAGCCGGAGGTTTCCGTCCAGGCCTCCGGATGGTCAATGAGCTGCTTCCACAAGCCGTCGTCGCCCTGGTATTTCAACAACCCGGCCATCATCTTTTGGTAGCCGGCGAAAATTTTTGCGTAAAGCGGGTGATCCGCTGGCAAATCGCGCAACAATTCCGTCACACCGGCCGCAACCCAGCCGTCGCCGCGGCTCCAATAATAGGGCACACCTTCGCCATGGTAAAACAAGCCGGAAGGCTGTTGCAACCGGTCAAAGTAAACGGAAAAGGTAAGGGCGACGCGGTCGAGATATTTTTTATCCTTGGTGGCGCGGTAGGCCTGCATTTCCACCAACGGCAACATGTACAAATCATCCACCCAAAAGCGGGTGTCGCCCGACAGACCGTCGTCGCGGGGGGCGGCCCATTGGCGGTCGGCAAAACTGAGGCCGAGGGTCAGGTAGCCGGGCTGTTTGGTGAGCATGTAAATTTCCAGCGGCACGGCGCCGA
>CAZCMU010000320.1:0-2214 GCA_964499725.1 uncultured Opitutales bacterium | reverse complement strand
GAGGCCTTGCTCATCCTGCGTCCACTCGAGTTTGCCGTCGAAGCCCAGCAAGGAAACATCCGTGACCTTCTGGCCGGCGAGTTGCGGGGAGTTGGCGGCCAGACTCTTGATGACGGCGCGCGGCTCGGTCGGCAACGCGAGCAAGTAGGCATAGAGGGTGTCGCCCTTCGTGGTGAAGCGAATGTCCGCGCTGGTATTGGCGGGAGCCGCGCCCCGCCCCCCCGCGCGCGCGCCGCCGCGGCCGCCGCCGCGGGCTGTGGTCGAAGGACCTTCGCCATAAATTTTCCACGGACGACTGGCATAAATGCCCTCGGAGTTGACATCCATCCAGGCGGTGAGGCCAGCGATAAACGCCTCCTCCTTGTCGTCAATCGAGCCATCCCCGCGCAGGGGAATATTGAGCATGAGGTTGCCGTTTTTGCTGACGACATCCGCGAGGGTGTTGACAATTTCGGCGACGGTCTTGTAGCCATTATTGTCGTAGAGCGAACGCTTGTAATGCCAGTCGCCGATGCAGGTGTCCGTTTGCCAGGGGTCGGGGCGGATGTTATTGGCGGTGGCACGCTCAATATCTTCGACAAAGGCGCCGACGTGCGCCGGCTCGATGTGCTTGCCATTGACGACGACATTGACCTTGCCGCCATTGCGCGCCGCGCTGGTGTTGTAGTAGTGGGTGACGACATCGAGCCCGGCCTGGCCGAGCGGGAGTTCGTTGGTGTCAAAGTAGAGCACGTCGGGATTGTATTTATCCACCATGTCCTGGCAGCGGAGGAACCAGTCCTGGACAAACGAGTCGCCTGGCATCGGGTTGCTCTTGGCCAGGCTGGTGTTGGCGTTAACCCAGTCGCTCACGGCCTTGGCGCTGGCCAAGCCGTCGGGCATTTTGACGCTGTTCCCGGTGTAGAGCGCCTGCGGGTCGAGCCCCTCCCACCACTTGCCCTTGCCGTCGGCCTGGGTGAGGGTGTAGGCGTCGTAGCGCACACCGGCGAGGGGGCCTTCGCCATCGTAGCCGTAGGCGGGCTGGAGCCAGCGCGAGGCCCAGGACGAGTGGTTGCTTATGCCAAAACGCAGCCCGTTCGCCCGCGCGACTTTGGCCCAGGTACCGACGATGTCTTTTTTCGGGCCATATTTGACGGCATTCCAGTCGTGAAATTTGGAATCGAAGGCGTCGAAATTATCGTGATGGGTGCCAAGGGCGAAAAAATATTTTGCGCCCGCGCGTTTGTAGCGCGCCATCAGTTTCTCCGGCTCCCAATTTTCCGCCTTCCACAAGTTGTCAATTTCCATGAAGCCAAATTTGGACGGATGGCCGTAAGTCTTGACATGGTAATTGTACGCCGACTCACCCTGGATATACATTCTGCGCGCATACCAGTCACCCTGTTCGGGCACGCATTGGGCGGTCCAGTGCGCCCACATGCCAAACTTGGCGTCGCGATACCAGTCGGGATACTTATAGTTGGCCACGTGCGATTCCCAGGTGGGCTGAAACGGGCCGGTCGCGATGGTGCGCGTCATCGGCTCGGAGGGATAAGAGGTGTAGGGTGCCGGTTCGGCAAAGGCGCGGGATTGCCAGAGGCGCGAAGTCAAACCCGCACCGGCAGCAAGCGCGGAGGTTTTTAGAAATTGGCGACGGGAGGATTTGAATTTCATGGGATGGTTTTCGATTAAAATATTAGGCGGTGGCGAGGCCGGTAATTTTCAAGGCATACCCATAGTCGCAGGGCTTTGAGGCGGGCAGTTGCACGGTGAGCCCCTGGTCGTCGTGCTTCCAGTCAAGTTTACCCGGGGAGCCGAGCAGTTCGACGTTTTCGATTTTGCCGACAACGTTCGGGCTGCTGGCGGCCAGCGGGGCGATGACAATTTCCTTTTCCGGCCAGCCCATGAAAAATGCATATAATGTGCCGCCTTTCGTCGTGAAGCGCACTTCCTCGGCGGTAAAGTCCTTGCGGCTGTTCTCGTTGAACTGCTGGCCGGGTACGGCCTTGATTTCCGAACCCGGGCCCGCGCCAAAAATTTTCCACGGGCGGGTGGAGTGAATCGCCTCGCTGTTCACGGCCATCCAATTCGTGATGCCGTCGAGAATGGCCAGTTCCTTGGCGTCGAGCATGCCATTGTTGGGCAGCGGGAAATTCAGCAGGAGATTGCCGTTGCGGCTGACAATGTCCACCAGCATGTCAATCACGCGCTTGGGGGTCTTGTATCTGGCCCGGG
>CAZCMU010000319.1:0-2236 GCA_964499725.1 uncultured Opitutales bacterium | reverse complement strand
GTAGGCAAAGTACATCCGATAATTAGGCAGTCGCTTGGGTGACATGGAAAAGAAAAGCTAGCGCAAATCTTACCCACACACAAACCTGTTGCTCGCGCGCTCCCGGGCCACCGTTGTCGCCGGGCCGTGGCCGGGATACAGCACCGTATCCCCCGGCAGCGTGTAAACCTGTTCGCGGATGGATTTTTCCAGCACATCCCAATCGCCGCCGGGCAAATCCGCCCGACCGACCGACCCGGCAAAAATCACATCACCCACAAACGCCGCCTTCATCTCCGCCGAATAGAAGAGCACATTTCCCGGCGCATGTCCCGGCACATGACGCACCTCAATACGCAGCCCCGCGACTTCCAAAATTTGCCCGTGTTTCAAAAAGTGGTCCACCCGCGCCGGCGGGATTTCGATACCCTCGATCATAAAGTCCGCCTGCATCATTGGGTTTTCAATCCATTCGCGGTCGTCCGCATGCGCATATATCGCCGCGCCTGCCGCCTGGCACTCCGCCGCGCCCGCCATGTGGTCCCAATGCCCGTGCGTGAGCAAAACGGTGGAGAGCTTGCGCTGGCTCTTGGCCAATTGCGGCGCAATCGCCTCCCACGCCGTCGGCGGGGCGTCTATTAATACCGCGTCATCCCGCCCCGGTGCGGCCAGCAGGTAGGCATTGGTGCCCAGCGGAGGCAGTTCGAAGGTAAAGACTTGCACAGCGCGCAAGGCTGGCCGCTCCGCCCGCCTGCTGGCAACCGGAAACTGGCCGTCAATTAACTGATTTTTCGCTTTGCCCGCCCCGCCAAACCGCGCTTTCATGTACCCTTTGGCCGGGCTGCTGCCCACCCCCTCAACTCCCTTTCCCTTATGAAAACCCTGCGCATCGCCGTGCTGCCCGGAGACGGCATCGGCCCCGAAGTCATGGCCGTCGCCCTGCAAGTCTTCCAAAAAGTCGCCGCCAAACACGGCTTCGGCCTCGAACACTCCACGTGGGACGTCGGCGGCATCGCCATTGACAACCACGGCTCGGCCCTGCCCGCTGCCACCCTCGACGCCTGCCGCACGGCCGACGCCATCCTCTTCGGCTCCGTCGGCGGCCCGAAATGGGAAAAGCTTCCGCCCAAGGAGCAGCCTGAGCGCGGCGCGCTGCTGCCTTTGCGCAAAGCCTTCAAGCTTTTCGCCAACCTGCGCCCCGGCCTGCTCTACCCGGAACTCGTCAACGCCTCGCCCTTGAAAAACGAGCGCATTCCCCAGGGCATAGACATCGTTTGCGTGCGCGAACTCACCGGCGGCCTTTACTTCGGCCTGCCCAAGGAAACGCGCACCCTGCCCGACGGCGACCTCGAAGCCGTGGACACGATGATTTATAAAAAAAGCGAAATCGAGCGCATCACGGAAGTCGCCTGCCGCGCCGCGCTTAGCCGGGGCAAGCGTCTGTGCTCGGTGGACAAGGCCAACGTGCTCGAAACCTCCGTCCTCTGGCGCAAGACCGTCATTGATTACGTCGCCAAACATTATCCCACCCTCACCCTCAGCCATATGTACGCGGATAACGCCGCCATGCAAATGGCGCGCGACCCCAACCAGTTCGATGTCATCGTCACCGAAAACATGTTTGGCGATATTCTCTCCGATGAGATGGCCGTCGTCTGCGGCTCGCTCGGGATGCTGGCCTCGGCCAGCCTCGGCGCGGCGAACAACCGCCACGGGTTTTCCTTCGGCCTCTACGAGCCCGCGGGCGGCACCGCGCCGGACCTCGCCGGCAAAAACCTCGCCAATCCCTGCGCGCAAATCCTCAGCGTCGCGCTGCTGCTGCGCTATAGCTTCGGCCTCGAAGCCCCCGCCGCGGAAATTGAAAAAGCCGTGCGCGACACCGTCACCGGCGGCACCCGCACCGGCGACATTGCCTTCGGCGGAAAATCCGTCGGCACGAAAGAAATGGGCGCGGCCATCCTCGCGAAACTCTAGAGAGAAATTCGTGCAAGTTAGTGGATAAACTTTTCTTCATGACTTCCTCCGAGATCCGCCAGTCCTTCCTCGATTTTTTCAAATCGAAGCAGCACACCATCGTCCCGTCGTCCTCGCTGCTGCCGGATTCGCCAAACCTGCTTTTCACCAACGCGGGCATGAACCAGTTCGTGCCCATCTTCCTCGGCGAACGCCGCGCCGATGTCTCGAAATGGGCTGGCGCCATCCCCGGCCTCGATACCCGCGCCGCCGACACCCAGAAGTGCATCCGCGCCGGCGGCAA
>CAZCMU010000318.1:0-2252 GCA_964499725.1 uncultured Opitutales bacterium | reverse complement strand
CCCCATCCCGCCAATTGTAACCACTGACAAAATTGCCGCCGGGCCAGCGGTAGATCGGCGCGTTCAACTGCTTCAGCAATGCCAGCGTGTCCGCCCGCCAGCCGTCCACATTGTCGGCGGGCATGAGGGAAACCGTCCCAATTTCAAAAGTGCCGCTGCCGCGTGACGAAATTTCCAACCGGCCCTTGCCCGTGGCCGGCGCGGTGAATTTCAACGGAAAAGACTGATAGTCGGCGGGCACATTGTTGATGGTCTGGGTTTGCACAGAAGTGCTGTCGTCATCCACAAAAAATACCACGGTGACCATGGAGGTCGTGTTCCCGCGCAAAATAATATGGCCGGTGTAGTCGCGGCCCTTGGTCACTTCCAGCTCGTCTTGCGAGATGCCGACCGCCCCGTTGGGCCGCAGATGAATGACCGGCGCTTGCAGACCGGTGTAGGGATGCTCCGTATCCATCGTCACAATCCCGGCCGACGGCGTGTTGCGCGGGGTGATGACCTTCCACGGCGAACCCTTCAAATACATATAGGGCCCGGTGTTCCAGTTGCGGTCGGTGGCCACGCCCCACGGGTCATAACTGTCCGTGACCGGATAGTAAAACTTGCGGTCTTCAAGCAACTCCGACCACAAGCCACCGTTCACGCATTTGCCCAAGTGTTCAATAAATTGACCATAAATATACGGCGAAATCGGCTCTTTCGTTTTCGAGGTATCTAACGTGAGCGTTTGGGCGGCGGGCAAAATCCCACTCCATAAAAGTCCGCCAGCCAAAAGCCAAAACTTTTTCATGGGGTAAACGGGGGTATGCAGGTCGGCCTCGATCACCGGCCCGGCCCACTCCGTCGGTTATTAACCGTTTGACCTCAAATGGGAAGCAAATTTTTGCCGCCCTCGCTCTTCGCCGCCCTTACGCGGCTTGCAGTTGCCGCAATTCTTCCTCGATTCGGCGGAGCAGCTTGCGGAACTCTTCACAGCGTTGTTGCCAGGCTTCCTTGCCCAAAACCTCGTAGCGGCATTCGATGTCCTCTCCGATTTGTACCAGCGAGGGCAACCCCAGCATGCCCAGCGAACCCCGCAGATAGTGGACAATGCTCTGGACAGTCGCCCGGTCGCCTTTATTCATCGCCCGGTTCATTTGCGGCACTTTGGCCGCCAACGCTTCCGCGCAAAGGTTGAGGACTTTTTGCTGAAGCTCCCTATCGTGCCCGACCAGGACCGCAACTTTCTCCAGCCGGATCAGCGGTGAAACGAATTCGGTCGTTTCAGTCAAAATTGATTTGGCGGCCAGGGCGGGTTGATTCGCTGGCTTCGCTTTGAGTGCCGCATGGCTCTTATCGGTGGCACTGGCCATGGCTTCCACCACTTCGAGAAAGCTGTCTCGTTGCCAGGGCTTGGCGATATACCCGTCCATGCCATGAGCGAGGCATTCCTCCTCGGTTCCCTTGGCCGCATTAGCCGTCAGGGCAATAATGGGAATATGTCCGCCAAGAATCTTTTCCTCGGCGCGGATGCGCCGTGTCGCCGATGGGCCATCCAAAAACGGCATCTCCATGTCCATCAAAATAATGTCGCAGTGGCCTTTTTGCCATTCCGCCACGCCTTCGACGCCATCGTTGACCGCGACGACAACGTGTCCGCGCTTGCTTAACATTTGGCACACCACCGCGCGATTGACCGGGTTGTCCTCGACCACCAACACCCGGAGGCTGGGCACGGTCATAGCCGCGCCCCGCCCTACCGCAGGCGAGCTGCGCTTTTGCGCGGGCACCAAAAACTCAAACAAGGATGTTTTCATGGATAATGAACCAGCGTGGATGTGCATCTTTCACAATGAAACATAGGGTATCTCGAATAACTTGCCCATAGGGTGAAGCCTGTAATTCCGTAAACTTAAGTCTGTAGTAGGCAGCGCCGGGCGGTTTGGCCCAAGCGGCCAAGGGCCTCTAAAGCTGAATCTAAATTTAGTATAACTGTTTTATTTTCAACGGCATAACGTTTATAAAATTATTGTTTAAAACACGGTCAGCGCCGGGCACCCGAGCGGGGCGTTCACGGCGACCGGGACGAGCAATTTCACGGTGGCCACGGCCCAGAACGTGACCAACACCCATGACGGGGGCGGGTTTGTGACCCAGCGGGCGTGGGCGGGCTCCGGGAACACCACCAACACCACCGATTCGTTGACCTGGGACGCCTCGGGGCGGTTGTTAAAAGTTTCCCGGAGGGACGCCGTGAACGACGGGTTCGACGA
>CAZCMU010000317.1:0-2291 GCA_964499725.1 uncultured Opitutales bacterium | reverse complement strand
CCGGGCCGTCCACGGCAAAGTCCACGCGGGCCTCGTCCGTCGGGCAGCGGTTGCCGTCGGCGTCCAGCACTTCAAAGTCAATCAGGGCGTCATCGCTGCCGTCGGCTTGCAGGCCCTTGGGCCCGGTGTGGACCGTGAGCTTGATGCTCGCGGGCGCGCCGGCCGTTTTGATTTCCTGCTGGGCGACGACTTTACCGTTCTTGCTCGCCACGGCCTTGAGAGAGCCCGAAGCAAAGGTGATATTGGGGAAGGCGTAAATGTAGCCCGAGCTACCCATGTCATTTCCGTTGAACGGGTCAATGAAGCGCGACGGGGTTTTATCCACGCCGAGGGACTTGCCGTTCAAAAACAGTTCCACGGAATCGCACAGGCTCGCGGCGACGTAGACGGTCTTTTTGGTGCCGGCGGGATAGGTCCAGTGCCCGATGATGTGCAAATCCGGGGTGTAACTTTGCATCACGCGGGAAACAAAGAAGATTTCCTTGGGCAGGCGCACGCCGTCCACTTTACCGCTGACGCGCAGGACTTCGCTGCCATCCTGGCGGCCGTCGGCGTCGGAGTCCGAGAAATAAATCGAGGAATAGGCGGACCACTTCGAGTGGGCGGGATCCGGGTTGTCAATTCGATTGGTGACGTAGGCCGTGTACCGAACCGTCGCGGCGAGCGCGAAAGTCTCCGAGTTCCAGTGCCAGGTGTCGCCGGTGTTGGCCACGCCGTAATTAACGGGCTTGAAGCCAAAGTGGGGCGGAGAGAAGTCATCCCAAATGCCGCGGGCGGCCTCATCACGGAAATCCTCGGTTTCAATGAGCGGGGCCTTGTCGCGGCGCTCCACGCTGTAGCCGCGGAAAATCTGGCCGGGTTGCGTAATCGAATCCGTCTGCCGGTCCTGGCCAATCATGACGCCGAAGTATTCGGAATCGGGGGTGAGGGCGATATTGTCGGGGGCCAAGTCGTTATCCCGGGTGCCCATGACGCGCCCGCCATTGGGGTCGAGCTGTTTGCGCAGGGCCACCATTTGCTGCATTTCCGCGGGGGTCACGATGGTGTTGCCCGCTTCCCAGAAGAAGATGCTCGGGTTGTTCCGATACAGGATCATCCCGTTGCGCATGGCTTCCACGCGCTGGTCCCATTGGCGACCCTCGACCTCGCGCTCTTTGTCGCCCGCGGGGCAGACGGCAACCACGCCAAATTTGTCGCAGGCCTCGATGTCCGCGCGCTGTGGGGTGACGTGCATCCAGCGCAGGTAATTGCCGTTGCTGGCGCGCAGCATCGCGATGGTGAAGTCGTGCATCCAGTCCGGATAGGCGCCACCCAAACCAGGCCAGTCATCGGCCGAGCGCTGGGAATAGCCGGTCAGCCAGACGAAGCGGTCATTGATCCATACGCCGCCCGTGCCTGCGCCACCCTTGTACTCCACCTTGCGGAAGCCGGTGTGGGTTTTGACCACGTCCACGACTTTGCCGTTTACCGACAACATCGAATAGACGTCGTAAAGGTAGGGGTCTTTGACATCCCAGAATCGCGCATTGGCCAGCGGGCCGACGGCCGTTAAGGTTTTAGTATCGCCGCCAACGAGGTCGGAAGTAGTGCCATCGAGTTTGGCGCGGACCACGCCGTCGGCATCCACCACCACGGCCGAGAGGGTGATGGCCGCATGGTCGGTGGATTCATTGCGCACTTCGGCCTCGACGTTGATATCGGCCTTCTTGCCCTTGATGTCGTAGTTCTTGCCGTAGATGTACACGCCGTAGGTTTGCAAATTTTCATAGATCGGCAGGGTTTGGTAAACCTTGCCGGCGATGACGAGCGTGGCGTCGCGGTTCAGGCCGCCAAAATTGGGGTTAAAGTCCTTGGAATTCCATTCGAAGCCCTGGCCGGTGGCCTCTTCGCGATAGTTGGGGCTGTTGTCCACTTTGGCCGCAAGGACGTTGTCCTGGTCGCCGAAATGCGCAAACTTGCTGATGTCCAGGCCAACCGCCGACACGCCGTTCTCCGACTTGCCAATGGGCTGGCCGTTGAGGAAAAAGTGCGCGGCCTGCCGCAGACCGTCGAATTGGAGAAAAACCTTCTGCCCCTCGGCGCTGGCGGGAAGCTTGAAATGTTTGCGGTACCAGCCGATGCCATTTTTTTCGCCCACATCGCCACTGCTGTGCCGGATATGGGTGCGGTAGGAGTCGGTTTCGTTCCAAGTATGGGGCAGGCTGACATTGGACCAGGCTGAATCGTCGAAGCCTGGCTGGTCGGCGCCGGTCTGGTCGCCAAAAATAAATTTCCAGCCGGGGTTAAAATTA
>CAZCMU010000316.1:0-2316 GCA_964499725.1 uncultured Opitutales bacterium | reverse complement strand
GCCCATCTTCTGCGTCAACTGGAACCCCAGCACCCCGCAGTAAAACTTCAGCGCGCGATCCAGGTCCGCCACTTTTAGGTGCACGTGACCAATGTCCACCCGCGAGTCAATGGGGTCGTTGTTTTTCATTTATTGCCTTTGATTAAGAGCCACAAATCCACCGCAAAGAAAATCACCACGATGATTTCCAGCACCAGCATGCGCTGCTCGTTGGCCTCCGTGTGCGCCACGCTGTAGAGTTTGTCCAGTTGCGCGAGGCGCTGCTCCACGCTCGCGCGCCATTGCTCGAGGTAAAATCGCTCGCGCGCCGCCAGGTACACGCGCGCCAGGTGCCAGTCGCCGAAAAATTTCGTGATGTGCGTGATTTCGTCCGTCAGCTTCGTCACGTCCATGCGAAACCGCCGCAGATGCCGCAGCGAGACCGACGCCAGCCCAATCATGGGCAGCCGCGGGCGGTCGAGATCCGCGTAGGCCTGCTCCAAGTATTTATCGAGCCGCCGGTCCATCACTCGCAGTTCCTCCAACTGCAAATTCGCCAGCTCAATCGCGTACAGCACGTCGTCAAAATACCCGTCCAAGTCGGCCACCAGCGCGGCATCCCAGTCCACCACCACGCAGTCGGTGTTCTCAAAGGACCGCGACAGGCGCAAAATTTCGACGACCTGCGCCTCGCTGAGTTTCGCCGGCTCCGTCTCGCTCAGCAACCCGGCCACCTCCCGCCGGTTTTCGCCCAGCCATTGGTTCACATCTTTGACCCCGCCGAGGTTTTCCACGCAAAACACGGTGTATGCTTCCGGCGCGAGGTCAAAGTCGGCCCGGCCAATCATGCAGTCCTGCAGGCTCGCGCACACCTGCCCGCACAGGTCCCGCGCCACCTCGGCCAGCGCTTTGCCGTCATCCAGCTTCGCTTCGTGGTAGGGCTGCAATTCCACCAGCGCCCCGGCGGTAAAGTCCGTCCGCATCATGACGGTAACCACCCCAACATCATAAACCCGGATGAGCAACCGCACCGGCGCGCCGTGCAGGGGTGAAGGCAGCGGGTTGGGCGCGATGGCCAGCGGCTTGTATAGCGGCATGTCCTTTGGCAGCGTCCGGTCCATCCGGATTTCAAAGGGGAAGGGCTTTTCCGAAAGAATCTCCTGCACCTTGGCGGTAACTATCTCATTCGCCACATCAAAGGCATACAGGTAAACGACTTCGCCTTTCATAAGTGCCACTCTATCAAGCTTAACGGCCATTGTCCACCCCCGCGCATTGACTTTGGGTGAGAGAGCCGGGTAAACTGGCCCCTCAGCTCTTATGATCAAGTCCAAGTTTTCACTGGATTTCGAGAAGCCCTTGCGCGAACTCGAAACCCAGTTGCAGAATCTCCGCCAGCTCTCCGAGCAGCAAAAGCTCGACGTGAGCGGGGAGATCCGCGCCATCGAGGCCAAGATTGAGTCCGCCAAGGCCAACATTTACCAGCGCCTGACCCCGTGGCAGAAGGTCCAGCTTGCCCGCCACCCCCACCGCCCCTACGCGCTCGACTACCTCGCCGCCATTTTCACGGAATTTCAGGAACTCCACGGCGACCGCCTCTACCGCGACGACCAGGCCATCATCGGCGGCCCCGCCATGCTCGACGACCAGCCCGTCATGTTCATCGGCCAGCAAAAGGGCCGCAACACCAAGGAAAACCTCCGCCGCAATTTTGGCTGCCCCAACCCCGAAGGCTACCGCAAGGCCCTGCGCCTGATGCGCCTCGCCGAAAAATTCCACCTCCCCGTCATCTCCCTTGTGGACACCCCCGGCGCCTACCCCGGCATCGGCGCCGAGGAACGCCACGTGGCCGAAGCCATCGCCGTCAACCTCCGCGAAATGAGCGTGCTCGAGACACCCATCATCACCGCCGTCATTGGCGAAGGCGGCTCCGGCGGCGCGCTCGGCATCGCCGTGGCCGACGTCGTGCTCATCCTCGAAAACGCCTACTACTCCGTTATCTCCCCCGAAGGCTGCGCCGCGATTCTCTGGAAAGACCGCGCCCACGCTCCCCGCGCCGCCGAAGCCCTGCAACTCACCGCCGATAAACTTTTTGAGGCCGGCATCGTGGAAGGCATCGTGCCCGAACCCCTCGGCGGCGCGCACCTCGACCCCGTTGCCGCCGCGAAAAACTTAAAAAGTGTCCTCCTCGATCAACTCGCTCGCTTGAAGACGCTGCCGATGCCGGAACTCCTCGACCAGCGCTACCAAAAATACCGCAAGCTCGGGGTGTACGAGGAAATCCAGCAAAGCGTGGTCAAGGCCGTCGCGGCGGTTTAGATTTTCTTCTTCATCCGC
>CAZCMU010000315.1:0-2333 GCA_964499725.1 uncultured Opitutales bacterium | reverse complement strand
ATGCCCGCCGCTACGCGCCGGAACACATCCGGGAGCGACATGCATTTTTTCAAGCGAATCAAATCATTACGCTGCTGTGGGTGGTGGGCTTTGCGACCGCAGCCATCGCCATCAGTACTTTGCCGGCGCAAGAGAAGCCGACTGAGGCGGCTGTGATTTTTATCTCGGTGATGGGTGCAACCGTCGCCGCATCAATCATCATCGGCCGCTGGCTCCACGTCCGCGTAGTCCAGGTTGCTTCATGAATTCACTGCTGCAAATGCGCCAGTCGGCGGCCTCCGTTAACGATGCACCATCCTTGGAGGAAATGCTGCTGGCGCGCGGAGCGGAGCAGGCGTCCATGCATGCGCAAGCCGAAGCCCAGACTCTCGCAGAGTTTGGCAACCAGGTGTTTGTTCGTGGCGTGGTCGAAATTTCAAATTTTTGCCGTCAGAACTGCCATTATTGCGGCATGCGGCGCAGCCGGGCTGATCTGGAACGCTACCGCATCCCGCTGGATGTCCTGTGCGAAACACTTATTAACCGCCGCCCCGCGTACGTGACCGATATTAACCTGCAGGCTGGCGAGGATCCCAAGGCGGTGCGGGAAATTGTGCTGCCCCTGCTCAAGGAATTACGCCAGCACACCAAGCTTGGCCTCAGCGTCGGGCTGGGGACGCTTGACGCCAAGTTGTGCGACGAATTGCGCGAGGCCGGCGCCACTTTTTATATCATCAAATTTGAAACCGCCGACGAAGAAAGTTATCAGCGTTTGGAAGCACCCGGCAAGTTGGCCGCCCGCGTGGATACCATCCGCCGGCTGGCTGCCACCGGCTGGCGGGTTTCCTCCGGCTTCATTGCCGGGTTGCCGGGCGAAACCGTGGAAAGTTTGGCCGCCTCCATTCAACTGATTTCCGAATTGCCACTGGCTGGATCCAGCGTCAGCCCCTTTATTCCCGGGAGTCATACCCCGCTGGCGAATGCCCCCGCTGGCGACCTTGAAACCGCTCTGAATTGTGTGGCCCTTTTGCGAATGCTCAATCCGAAGCATATCATCCCCGCCGTCAGCGCGTTCGGGAATGGCGACATCGCCGGCTACGTCAGGGCTTTGCGCTCCGGCGCAAACTTGACCACCGTTAATTTGACGCCGGATGAATGGCGCGGCAAATATCCAATCTATACCACCAAGCGCTGGATACTCGATGAGGAAAGATTGACGCGGGCCATTGATTTAGCCGATCGCCAGCCATTTGCAACCAGCCTGAGCGACCATCTCACCCAGAATTATTCAGGCAGTTGAATTATCGCCAAGAAGCTTGTCTGCTCTACGAGCAAGAAGGCTACGATGACACGCTCTGGTCATGATTGAGGGGGCCAATGACGGGTGTTGTGCTAAAATTTCGTGCAATCTGCTGTCGCAAGCTGCGCTTTGCCGGTTTTTGGGGGTGTGCATCTTGCTCGTTTTCAATGATTTTTCAAAAATCCAGCGGCCGGGTTCAACTCCCGACACTTCCATTTTTTAAATTACGACTTGCAAGATGAGGATTTGGGCCGCTTTAACTACGGTGTAGAAGATCCGTTGGCTGCTGTATGCAGCGAGCTTTTGATGCATCCGTTACCGTGACCCTCAACCCCGGCACCTCAAAAAGCGATTTCGCGTCCGTCACACAGGTGCCACCCCAGGAGCAATCACCATGAATAATTCCAAAGCAGAACTAACGACGATTTCACGCCGGGATTTTGTCCGCACGGCCGCGCTGGCCGCAGGCGCAATCTCTTCCGGCCTCGCTTTGACGCCGGCTGGCGGCGCCGAGGCCGATGCGAATCCCGCAGTGAAACCGACCTCCGCCAAGCCGATGATTGGGTTCCAGGCGGAATCGGGCTACCTGCTGCAGTATGGCGTCGCGCGCTTTTTCGACGACGTGCAGACGCGGGCCAACGTCAACACGCTCTTCCTTCACTGCAATCTTTACGAGCCCTCCTGGGCGGGCCTCGACCCAAACAGCCCCTCGGGCAATTTCGCCACTGCGCACCCGCAGTATTACCCGAATGTTTACATGAAGCCCCAAGGTCTCGGCCCTGACGACGACAGCCTGCCGGACACGATGGAGCAAATCACCGCCGAAACGAAAAAGCGCGGCATCAAAATTTTTCCGTGGATGGAAGAGGACAACCGCGCGCCGCTCAACATCATCGGCATGGACCAGTTGTACGAGATTGACCTCTATGGCCGCCGCACCGGCGGGCACCCCGGTGGCCCGTGCCTCAATAATCCATACTTCCGCAATCTCATCACCGGAGCGGTCGAGGATTTCATCCGCTCGTACAATGTGGACGGCCTGCAACGCGGCTCC
>CAZCMU010000314.1:0-2365 GCA_964499725.1 uncultured Opitutales bacterium | reverse complement strand
CAGCCACTTGCCCAGCGGGCCCTTTGGCGTGTCGAGGGAAATCACCGCCGTGGACAAGTTCACCGCGTTCTCCGTGAAGTTATACGGCTCGGGCACCACGCTCAGGTCGCGGTTCTTCGCCACGCCCTGGTCCGCCGGTATTTCCGGCGCGGTGGGATTCTCCGAACGCATCAAAAACGTGCTGTTCGGATAATAATACACCGTCTTGATCGTGAACGGCAGCGCCGCGTTTTGTATCGGTTGGTTCGGGTCGAGCATGGTCGTCGGTACGCTCACCACCGTATCCATCTTCGGGTCGCTGTGGTCAATGAACACGAGATCCAGGTCGTGAAACGATTCCAGGTAGCTCGACTTCCCGTGCACTGGAACCCACATAAAATACTCCTGCTGCAGGTACGCCGTCAAAAATCCGCTGATCAGCAGCAAGACGACGCCCGTGTGGAGTATGACGATGCCGCTCTTCTTCCACGACGCGCGAAAATAACGGAAATGCGCACAGAGCAAATTAAGAATTAACAGCGAGCCCAGCAGAAACCCGCCCGGCAGCGGAATCCGCAGCCAGTACAGCGAATCCGCGCCCGGCCATTGCGCCGGGTATTGCCACAGGCAAAGAAACGTCTCGAAGTACCGCTTCTGCACCTCGAACACGCCCCACTGCACCTGCTCAAACGTCGCCAGCAGCACCAGCAGCATCGAAAACGCCAGCAGCGTGACGGTCAGCCGCAGCGAGGAGAGAAATTTGTATAGCGCGCGCATGGAGGGTGGGGGTTATTGATCCTGCCACTGGATGCTGTCCAAAAACGCGCGAAACGCCGGCCGCTGCGCCTTCACTGCGTCCGTACTGCCCGACAGCAGCAACGACCATACCCGGTCCGGCAGAATAACCAGCACGCCGTCCAGGCTTTCGCCCTTCGGCCCGTCCAAGGAAACCATTTGCGCCGCGCGCCCGCCGAGCGTGAGGTTTTGCACGTTGTCGCCCAGGTTCGCGTCCGTCACGTCCTCGGCCAGGCCGACTTTCCCGTGCCAGCGGTTCACGTTGGCCAGCAGTCCGCCTAAATTGCCCTGAAATACTGTCACGGAAATTTCCACTTGTTGGTCGGCGGGCGCATCCGCCGGCGCTTTCCAGCTTCCCTTGCGGGTGGCGGTCAACGGCACGGCCGCCCAATTCGCAGCGGGCGTCCACTTCGGTGTCGGCGTGGCGGCGGTAAATTCCGCCATGCCCGGCAGCGCATTCATCCCCGGCGCGGGTCCCGCCATGGAAGGCCCGCCGGTGCCATTGCCGGAAGTGTTCACGCCCATCAACGGCGTCGTTTCCACGCCCGCTGGCACATGGTCCACGCGGATTTGGTTGTCCGGCTTCGGCGCGCAAGCAACCAGCACGGCGGCGGAAACCACTGCGCACACACGCCAGCTCAGGGTAGGGGATGATGGGAAGAATCGAGAAGCCACAAACAAAAAGGGAAAATCGTTTAGAGAGCCTATGCCATAAATGCAAAAATCAAGAATACTAAATGTGCCAACCAATGAGAAATAAGGAAAGATTTTGGCCGCTATCTTATTGTAGGGGCGCAGTCTTGCTGCGCCCGATTAGGCAAATTATGTTTATAACCCATTGATTATGAATTGAATTTAAATATCGTCACATCGCCATCCTGAAAAAGGTAATCTTTGCCCTCCAGCCGGTATTTGCCCGCCTCCCGCGCTGCGGCATAGGACCCGCAGGCAATCAAATCTTTGTACGACACCACCTCGGCCTTGATAAACCCTTTTTCAAAATCGGTGTGGATGACCCCGGCGCATTGCGGCGCCGTCATCCCCTTGCTGAACGTCCACGCCCGCGCTTCCTTTTCGCCCGCCGTAAAATACGATGCCAGCCCCAGCAGCGCATACGCCGCGCGGATGAGCTGCGACACCCCGCTGTCCTTCACGCCGAGTTCTTTTAAATACTCCGCCGCCTCCGCCGGGGCCAAGTCGCCCAGTTCTTCCTCAATCTTTGCGCAAATCACGCAGGCCCCCGCGCCTAGGTGTTCCGCCGCGTATTTTTTCACCTTCTGCACATGCTCGTTCTTGTCCGGCTCCGCCATGTCCGCCTCTGCCACATTGCACGCAAACAGCACCGGCTTGGACGACAGCAGCCCCGCGTGTTTCATCAGCGCTTTTTCATCGGCGTGCAGCTCCAGCAAATTCGCTGGCTTGCCCGCGCCCAAATGCGCGACCACCCGCTCCAGGAACGCCACTTGGATGACCGCCTCCTTGTCATGCCCCTTGGCCTTCGTCTGCGCCTTGTGCAGTTGCCCCTGCGCGCTTTCCAGGTCGGACAGCATCAACTCCGTGGAAATGATCTCAATGTCCCGCACCGGGTCCA
>CAZCMU010000313.1:0-2409 GCA_964499725.1 uncultured Opitutales bacterium | reverse complement strand
CGCCGTGAGTGTATTGGCCGCCGTTTTCGCGCACACCCGGAATGTAGCCTTTGATGTAACCGGGGTTGAGCGCGGATTTGTCAAAGGGCGGATCGAATAATTGAATCAACCCGGCGTCTCGGCGGACCAGTCGTTGATCCACCGATTGCATCGCCTGGCGGGCCCGGGCAGGATCGCCGGCGCCACTGATCACCGACCAGCTTTGCGGCAGGGAATCTATCTGGCATTCTGGATTGGACTGGGAGCCCAGCGGTTCGCCGTTGTCGAAGTAGGCGCGGCGGTACCATTCACCGTCCCAGGTGTGTTTCTCGATGTTCTGTTGCAGTTGGCTTGCTTCGGCAAGGCACCGATCGGCAAAGACGGGATCGTCGTGCGCGCGCGCCAGTGGGGCAAATTGCATGAGCACATCGTAAAGAAAGAACGCCAGCCAAACACTTTCGCCGCGGCCCAGGTTTCCCACCCGGTTCATGCCATCATTCCAGTCGCCGCTACCCATCAATGGCAGACCGTGGACTCCGAATTTAAGTCCGCGTTCAATGGCGCAAACACAATGCTGGTAAAGGGTGGCGGGCTCTTCCGAGCGATTGGGCAGCTCATAGTAGGCTTCCTCTTCCGGCTTGAGTGGCCGGGCTTCTAGAAAGGGAATCTTTTCATTGAGCACGCCGGTGTCCGCGACACAGGCGACGTAGCGGCAAGTGGCATAAGGCAGCCACAGGTAGTCATCGGAAAAATGCGTCCGCACCCCGCGGCCAGACGGTGGGTGCCACCAATGCTGCACATCGCCTTCGCGAAATTGATGGGTGGCGGCGCGCAGCAAATGCTCGCGGGTCAGGGCCGGCTCGGCATGCACCAATGCCATCACGTCCTGCAACTGGTCGCGAAACCCATAGGCGCCGCTGGATTGATAAAACCCTGTTCGACCCCAGAGCCGGCAGCTCAAGGTCTGATATAAAAGCCAGCCATTCGCCATCACATTCACCGCGGGGTCGGGCGAATCCACGTTTACCGCACCGAGTGTCCGATTCCAATACGCCCAAACGCCTTCGAGCGCAATCCGGCAGGCATCAGCGCGGCGAAAGCGTTGGATTAAATTTAGCACATCGGCTAAGCCGCGGCCGACCCCGAGACGAAAACTAGTCTCCCGCTCCTGCCCATCCGACAAATCGAAGGTCACCTGCACCGCGCCGCAGGGATCCAGCCCCGCGCCGACTTTGCCTGACAAACGCGTGCGTTTCATTGCCGCCGGTTGCGCCAGGTTCCCGTTTCGCCCCAAAAATTCCTTTCGATCCCCGGTAAGGGTGCGCGTCGCATCGTTCACATCAAGGAAAACAATGCGATCGGGGAACTCGGTGTTATAGTAATTGCGCGCCAGCAACACGCCAGTCTTGAGGTCCACTTCGGTTTGCACATGCAGCAGATTTTTCTGCCGCAGATCTCCCAGCACCCATTCGCAGTAATTGGTGACCGACACGCGGCGCGGACGACCGGAAACATTGCGCAATTTCAAGATGGTGAACTTCACCGGCGCGTCCATCGCGACATAAACCCATAATTCGGAGGCGATGCCATTTTCAGTGTGTTCAAACACCGTATAGCCAAAGCCATGGCGAATCACGTAGGGTGTGGCGCCCCGTGCGGGCAACGGGGTCGGCGACCAGAATTGTCCGGTCTGCTCATCGCGGATGTAGAGAGCCTCTCCCGTGGTATCCTGTACGGGATCGTTGTTCCAGGGCGTCAATCGAAATTCATGAGAGTTTTCCACCCAAGAGTAGGCGCTGCCGCTTTCCGACACCACGGTGCCAAAAAACGGATTGGCGAGCACGTTGACCCACGGAGCAGGAGTCATCTGCCCGGCCTGAAGGGTGATCACATATTCGTGCCCGTCCCGGGTAAAGCCGCCAAGGCCATTTTGAAAGATCAACTCCCGCACAGGAATCGGCCTCGATGCATCTGGTCGCGCAAGACGCACTGGAACGAGTGCCGGAGGCAACGGCTCCAAAACACTCCGACGTTCCAGTTGGTCCGCCAGGGTTCCGCTTTCGTCATCGAGGACAATGCGGGCCACGGATTGCAGGAGCACATAATCATCGTGGGAAATTTGTTCGAGGCGCCGGACAAAGATGCCACCCGGCTTATCCATCATTTGAGCCTCAATGCCCGACGCAATTAGACTGATGATTTGGTCATGCAATGACTGGCGGTAAACCGAAACGTCTTCGTTCAGGATGACTAGCTCGACTTTCAATCCTTTCATGCGCCAATAAGCGTGTGCTTGGATCAGTTGTCGCACTATTTCGATCTTCTCGAGTTCACTGATGTGGAGCAGGACGATTGGCGCGTCACCCGAAATCCCGTAACTCCACAAGCCACTTTGACCGCGCCGATTGTTGCGCATCACCCCCGGGCTGG
>CAZCMU010000312.1:0-2420 GCA_964499725.1 uncultured Opitutales bacterium | reverse complement strand
AGCTCATATTGCTAAGTGGCAGGAGGACAACATCATCCGGAAGCTTCCGGATTTGGATGGCCGTATTGCATTCCGGCGGATGCCGGAAACCTGCGTTAGGCGTTAGAGAAAGAGATGTGGAGAGTGTTTGTTCGGGTCAGAAAATGGTTGAGAAAAAATCGGAGCCGACTTCCGTTGCTAGAGGCCAAAGACCCGCTGGTGTTGCGATGCTTTATCCACGGAGGCTGCTTTCCGACTTCGCCGCCCGACCCGAAAGGGCGGCTGGGTTAGTGGTGAGACTAGAAATGAACAGGGGAAAAAGGTTGATAAAGGAGAAAAACCGCATGCTCGTCAAGTGCTTTCCAAAAGTATTTTGAGAGGCAGGGAGAGACGTGCTTCAGCAGTGTGCAATCCGAGCGAGGGGCGTTGCGGTCCTCGCATTCTAATCGCGGCTTGCCCAGGGAAAATGCATGGATTTAATAGGGAGGCATGAAAGTCCGAATCCCTGCTCTCGCGATGGCGCTTTTTACATTGACCCTGACCGCAGGCGGCCAAACCACGGCGAGCCCGCGCTTTTTTTTAAATGGAACAGATTGGAACGACATTGCGCATCTGACGACCGACACTGATTTCATCAAAGCCCTCAAATTATACACCTTGGAAGGGGTGTGTGATGGATTGACGGCCCTGCTCGCGCAAAATGGTTCCGCCGATTTCCCTAAAAACACCCAGGCGGTTTCAGACATCATCCCACATCTGACCAACGGGCAAATCATTGACGCCCTGGATAAATTTTATTTGGACAGCAACAACGCCAGCGTGCCGGTAATGATGGCCCTGCCGATTATCGCACGGGAAGCGGCGGGCGCGTCGAAGGCCGATCTCGCCACGATGACCGCGAACGCGAGAAAAATTGCCGCGGATTTGGCCGCGGCGAAGAATCTGGATGATTTCGCCGTGATTTCCCAGGAAATCATCAACAACAATAAAACCGGCCAGCCCAAAACGAAGTAGCAGGGACAACCAGCGGGACTATGGCAGCCCGGGTCCCGGCCACGCTTTTACACCGTAATCTGAATATCCACGCCCGCGGGGAGGTTGAGCTTCTTCAACTCGTCCACGGTCTGCGCCGTGGGCTCCACGATGTCAATGACACGCTTATGGGTGCGCAGCTCAAATTGTTCCATGGACTTTTTGTCCACATGCGGCGAGCGGTTCACGGAAAGTTTCTCGATGCGCACGGGCAGCGGCACGGGCCCGGCTACGCGGGCGCCTGACCGTTTGGCGGTCTCGACGATTTCTTGCGCCGACTGATCGATGATTCGATAGTCGAAGCCCTTTAGTTTAATGCGTATACGCTGGCTGGCCATGGCGGAAAGGTAAGTTTCGGGTTTTGGTGGGAGGGTGGCGAGAAAAAAGTGCCAGCGTTCTTGGTGAGGACGCTCAGCGCGCCTCACCTGCAAAAAATCAAACTGGAAAAGAACGGGTGGCGGAAATGGTTTTTAGTTTGTCATGCAAATAAGGGAATGCAGGGGAAAAATTAAATGGTGCGCGCGGCCGTCTTGTTGGACGACTCGACAATCTTGGTCAGCATGCTGTTGGGCACTTGTTCGAAGTGGGACGGCTCCATGGTGTACGAGGCGCGGCCCTTGGAGAGCGAGCGCACATCCGTCGAGTAGCCGAACATTGTTTCCAGCGGGACGTTGGCGTTGATGTAAAACAGGCCGTTCTTGGTTTCCATGCCCTGGATCTGGCCGCGGCGGCGGTTGAGATCGCCCATGATGTCGCCCTGGTATTCCTCGGGCGTGACGACTTCGACCTTCATGATGGGTTCCAGCAAAATGGGTGCGCAATTTTTCATGGCGTCTTTGAAGGCGAAAATACCCGCCATCTTGAACGCCATTTCATTCGAGTCCACTTCGTGGAACGAGCCGAACACCAACTGGACCTTGAAGTCAATCACTGGGTAGCCGGCGATGACGCCGTTGTGGGCGGCTTCATGGAAGCCTTCGATGGTCGGCTTGATGAATTCCTTTGGAATGGTGCCGCCGACGATCTCGTTGAGAATTTCATTCCCCTTGCCCGTGCCGTTGGGCGACAGGATGATTTCCGCGTGGCCATATTGGCCGCGGCCACCAGACTGGCGGATGAACTTGCCCACGCCTTTGGAGGATTTGGTGATGGTCTCGCGGTAGGCGATTTGCGGGCGGCCGGCTTCGGCATCAACCTTGAACTCGCGGAAGAGGCGGTCGCGGATGATTTCCAAATGCAGCTCGCCCATGCCGGCGATGATGGTCTGGCCCGTCTCGCTGTTGGTGGACAGCTTGAAGGTTGGGTCTTCTTCGGCCAGCCGTTGCAGGCCGATGGAAAGTTTTTCCTGGTCGAGCTTGGTCTTCGGCTCGATGGACATCGAGATAACCGGCTCGGGGAAGGTCGGGGGC
>CAZCMU010000311.1:0-2422 GCA_964499725.1 uncultured Opitutales bacterium | reverse complement strand
GGCGCTGGAGGTCGTTGGTGCAGCCGGTGTAGAGCGATTGGTCGGCGCAGCGGAGGATGTAAACGAAATACATGGGGGCGGAGGGCGGCAGCGTAGATTTGGGGCCATTGAGTTTCAAGAGGGTTCCTGCGCCCATACAGGGCGCAAAGAATAATCGGTCGCGAATCCCAGGGTTTCGTTCCTCAACCCTGGGCTGAGTTCCGGCGACCTTTCAGGCCGCCAAGAGAATATAAAATTGAAGAGGGCGCCGTCGAGTCAAGGTGACGCGCAAGCGCGAGCCCCCATGTTTAAGAGCATAAACTGGCTTTTTCTGCCTTCGCGCTTGGCACGGCAAAATTTTCTGCCAAGATGCCGCTGCTCTCCCGTGGCCACCCAACCCGCCGTTCTCTGGCTCGCCCGCCTTGGTATTGACCAGGCGCTCTTTACCCGCGCGCAGGCCATGGCGGCCAACACGGCCATCGGCGACGGAGCGGACATCATCGCCTTTGCGCAAAAGCTGCTCGACGACGGCGCGGTGGACAACCTGGAGGCGATGGAGAAATTGGTGGATATGGCCATAACCAAGGGCGAGCGCGGCGCGCCCATTGCCAACCCCTTTGAGGACGAGGAGGAAGCCGCGCCCGAACCCGCCGCGGCGACCAAAGCCGGGGGCGGCGCGGCCAAGGCCGGTCCCGCGCCGAAATTCCCTTTCGAACAAATCGCCGCGATGGACGATGCCGCGCTCGCCGCCGGGTTCCGCGAACTGCTGCGCGCCACCGGGCGCCACGGCGCGAGCGATTTGCATTTGTCCACCGGCGCGCGGCCTTTCATCCGCAAAAGCCGCGCGCTGACTTATATTTCCCCGCATACGCTGAGCGACCAGGACGCGCTGCGCCTCAACACGGTGCTCCTCAACGAAGCGCAGAAAAAAGCCTACCTCGACCGCAAGGATTTGGACTACGCGCTGGCGCTCGACGCCGGCGACCGCTACCGCGTGAACCTGATGTTTCACAAAAACGGCGCGGCGGGGGCGTACCGCATGGTGCCAGCGGAGACGCGCACGCTCGACGACCTCGGCTACACGGACCACATGGAGACGCTGATGAAGATGCTGTCGTACCACAACGGGCTCATCCTCATCACCGGGCCGGTGGGCTCGGGCAAGACGACGACGCTGGCGTCCATTGTCGCGCACCTCAACGAGACGCGCACGGACCACATCATCACGGTGGAGGACCCGATCGAAGTCGTGCAGGGCGCGAAGGGCTGCAATGTGTCGCAGCGCGAAGTCGGCACGCACACGAAGACGTTTCACAGCGCGCTCAAGGGCGCATTGCGCGAGGACCCGGACATCATCGTCATCGGCGAATTGCGCGATTTGGAGACGATTGAGATGGCCATCAGCGCGTCGGAGACGGGCCACCTCGTCATCGGCACAATGCACACGAGCGACGCGACCACGACGCTCAACCGGCTGCTCGACGTGTTCCCGCCCGCGCAGCAGACGCAGATTCGCTCGAGCGTGTCCGAAAGCTTGCGCGGCATCGTGTGCCAGCGGCTATTGCCCGCGCGTGACGGCGGGCTCGTGCTGGCGTGCGAAATTTTGGTGAGCAACACGGCCATTCAGGCGCTGATTAAAGAGGGAAAATCGTCCGGCCTGCGCAACACGATGGAGACGGGCGTGCGCGAGGGCATGTGCCTGATGGACAACGTGGTGTTCAATCTTTGGGAAAAGCAAAAAATCACCAGCGAGGTCGCGCTGGCGAATATGACCAACCGCGTTTTGAAGGCGAAGATTACCTAACCCATGGCCGCCATTGACACATTGCTCCGCGTGCTGCTCGACAAGGGCGGGTCCGACCTGCACCTGACGGTCGGGTTGCCGCCGAAGGCGCGGGCATCCGGCTCGCTGGTGGCGATTGACGACAAAATCATTGACGCCGCGACGATGGAGACGCTGCTCAAGGAACTGGTGCCCGAGCGCCGGTGGGTGGATTATTTGGAGCGGCGCGACCTCGACCTGGCGCACGAGGTGCCGGGCCTCGCGCGGTTTCGCGGCAATTATTTGTACAACCACTGGGGCATGGCGGCGGTGTTCCGGCAGATTCCGGCGAAAATCATGTCGTTCGAGGATCTCAAGCTGCCCGAGGCGCTGAAGAAGTTTTGCCATTTGGACCAGGGGCTCGTCGTCGTCACCGGGCCGACGGGCAGCGGGAAGTCCACCACGCTGGCGGCGATGATTGACTACATCAACACGAACCTGGCCAAGCACATCATCACGATTGAGGACCCAATTGAGTTTGTGCACCCGGTGAAAAAATCCGTCATCGTGCACCGGGAAGTGGGCGAGCACACGCAGTCGTTTGCGGCGGCGCTCAAGGGCGCGATGCGGCACGACCCGGATATCCTGCTCCTCGGTGAAATGCGCGAGTTGGAGACCATC
>CAZCMU010000310.1:0-2452 GCA_964499725.1 uncultured Opitutales bacterium | reverse complement strand
CTCGCCCAGCACCCACGTGTCCTTCGAGCCGCCGCCCTGGGACGAGTTCACCACCAGCGAGCCTTTCTTGAGCGCCACCCGCGTCAGTCCGCCGGGCATGATGGTGATTTTTTCGCCGTAG
Organism: uncultured Opitutales bacterium; assembly: GCA_964499725.1. Taxonomy (GTDB): domain Bacteria; phylum Verrucomicrobiota; class Verrucomicrobiia; order Opitutales; family JABDGR01; genus JABDGR01. The sequence continues at coordinate 2,331 of CAZCMU010000310.1, read as the reverse complement.
AGAATGTAGGGCCGCAGGTCAATGTGCCGCCCTTCAAATTTCCCGTCAGAATACGTCGGGTGGCGCGACAGGGAGATGGGCGGCTGGGCGATAAAGTTCCGCGGGTTCTCCTTAATCTGCCCGCGGAATTTTTCGACTTCGGCCTTCGTCGCCCACGGGCCCATCAACATCCCGTAGCCGCCCGCTTCATTGGCGCTTTTGACGACGAGCTTCGCCAGATTGTCCAAAATGAAATCGTAGTCCTTCTTTTCCGAGGCCAGGTAGGTTTCGACGTTCGGGATGATGGGGTCCTGGTCGAGGTAGTATTTTATCATCCGCGGCACAAAGTAGTACATCACCTTGTCGTCCGCCACGCCCGTTCCGATGGAGTTCGCCAGCGCCACGTTCCCCGCGCGGTAGGCGGAGACCAGCCCGGGCACACCCAGCATCGAGTCGCGCCGGAACACCGTGGGGTCGAGGAAATCGTCATCAATGCGCCGGTAGATGACGTGCACCGGTTCCAGCCCCTTGGTCGTGCGCATGAAGACTTTCTTGTCTTCCACCACCAGGTCGCGGCCTTCGACAATCTCGACGCCCATCTGCCGGGCGAGAAAGCAATGCTCGAAGTACGCGCTGTTGTACACCCCGGGCGTCAGCAGCACCACCGTGGGGTTTTTGCGACCACCGGGGGCGATGTAGCGCAGCATCTTCAACAAGGCGTCGGAATATTGGTCAATCGAACGGACGTTGCTGCGGGCGAAAAAACTCGGGAAAGCCCGCTTCATCGCGGCGCGGTTTTCCAGCATGTACGACACCCCCGACGGGCAGCGGCCATTGTCCTCCAGCACCAGGTATTGGCCCTGGCGGTCGCGGATGAGGTCGCTGCCGCAAATGTGGATGTAGATGTCGCGCGGTATTTTTGTCCCGCGGAACTCCGGCCGGTAGTGTTTGGCCGTGAGGACGTAGCTCTCGGGAATCACCTTGTCGGACAGAATTTTCTGGTCGTTGTAAATGTCCTTGAGAAACAGATTGAGTGCCGTGATGCGCTGCTTGAGGCCGCGTTCCAGGTGCGCCCATTCCGCCGCCGGGATGATGCGCGGGATAAGGTCAAACGGGAAAATGCGCTCGGTGCCTTCGTCGTTGTTATAGACGGTGAAGGTGATGCCCTGGCGCAGAAAGGACAGGTCGGCGCCCTGGCGTTTTTGGTCGAACTCTTCCTGGCTCAGGGTCGCATAGCGTTTCAGGAGCTGCCGGTAATGCGGGCGGACGTTTTCGTCGCCGGGGGCAGTGAACATCTCGTCAAAAAAGTCCTCGGGCTGGTATTTATCAAACATGGAAGGCATGGCCGGAATGGGGCGGGATTCTACGGACTGCCGAAGAATGAGCAAGCCTCATGCCGGGCCGGGGGCAAATATGGTTCTCCCACGCGCCTAAGGTCAGCTCAAAGACCGTTTCTTGCCAAGCACCAAGAACCAAGCACCAAGAACCAACCGACTTCATTGTCCAAACTCAGCATTCAGCACTCATAATTCAGCATTCAACCCACCCGCAGGCTTGCCTGCCGTCCCATCTTCCGGCAGCGTAAAGCCCTCTTGCAAAATTCCCTTCCTTCCGACGAATTGCTCACCCTCGCCGTGGCCACCGCCCGGGCCGCTGGCGCCGCCCTCGCCAAGCGCTCCGACCGCACCGTCAATTCCGAGTCCGCCCACGATATCAAGCTCCAGGCCGACGTGGACAGCGAGACGCTCATCCGCGAACGCCTCGCCCGCACCAAATTGCCCGTCATCGGCGAGGAAATTGGCGGCGACGCGGCGTTGCTGGGCCGCGCCGAGCCGTATTGGGCGGTGGACCCGCTCGATGGCACCTACAACTTCCTGCGCAGCATCCCGGGCTGCTGTGTCAGCATCGGCCTGTGGCGCGGCCGCCGCCCGGTGCTGGGCGTCATTTACGACTTTTGGCGCGACGAACTCTTCGCCGGCGGCGCGGGCCTCGGCCTGACCCTCAATGGCCGGGACGTGAAGCCCCGCTGGGCGCCGGACGTGCCCCACGCCGTGCTCTGCACCGGGTTTCCCTCCAGCACCGACCGCAGCGGCGCGGCCGTGCGCGGCTTTGTCGAGAAGGTGGAGAAATTCAAGAAAATCCGCATGATTGGCTCGGCCGCGCTGGCCCTGGCCTATGTTTCCGTTGGCCGCGTGGACGCGTATTACGAGGAATCCATCAAGCTCTGGGATGTCGCCGCGGGCCTGGCCCTCGTCGAAGGCGCGGGCGGTTACACCAGCGTGGAACCCGTGGCGGCCTTTCCCCTGGCCTTCAATGTCTGGGCCGCCGGCCGTGCCGATTTGGCCGGGTGAA
>CAZCMU010000309.1:0-2474 GCA_964499725.1 uncultured Opitutales bacterium | reverse complement strand
TTCGTCGGGTCGGGGTTGACGTATTTCGCAATCAAGTCGCGCTGCACCCCGAAGATTTTTTCCAGCGCGGGGACGACCTCCGCCGCGCCCTTGGCGCCCATCATCGGGTCGTCGTGAATGCCGCGAATGCCGATGGTGTAAACATTTTCGTATTTCCCGTTCGTCTGCATCCGCTCCTCCCAATATTTTGTCACGCCCTCGGGATTGGTAATGAAATTGAATCCCTGCGGATTGTCCTTCGGCCATTCGCCCACGTTGTTGCGCAGCATCGGCTCGCAGTGCGACGAGCCCATCACGATGCCGTACCGGTCCGCCACTTCCTTGTTTTCCGGGATCAAGTTGAACGCCGTCGAAACCGCGTGCATCGCGGGCCAGAGCGTGTTGGCCTTCAGCCGCAGCAGCAGTTCGCAAATTTTCGCGTAGGTATTGGGGCCGATGTTGCCCGTCTTGGCATCGAGCGTCGTTGACGCCCATGGAATCAAGCCCCAATCCTCGTCGTTAATAAAGATGCCCCGGTATTGCACCGACGGCGGGCCAAACTTTTGCGTGCCCGCGGCGATGAACAGATTGTCTTGGTGGTCGGGCGTCACATCCGCCCACCAGTACCATGGCGACACGCCGATGGCGCGTGAGACCTCGAACACCCCGTACGCTGTCCCGCGCCGGTCGCTACCCACAATAACGAGCGCCGAACTCACGCCCGGCAGCGGATTCGCCACCGTGGTGATGAGATAACTTTCCCACTGGCCTTTAATTTGTTTCGCGTCGAACTTCCCCGCCGCCGCCAGTTGGTCAATCAACGGGCTTTGCCCCAAGGTGCCGACGATGACCGCGGGCGCCTCCAGTTTCTTCGCATCCGTGACCACCTCCGGCTTGTGACCCGTGACGCGCTCCACATCTTCCGCGAAGAGATTCCCCGCGAGCCGCACACATTCAAAATCCTCCGGCGCGACATAGACTGGCGCCAGTTGCGCGCCCTGCGCCAATTTGAAATCGCCGTTCTGATAAGCATCATGAACCCATGAAGTATCTGCGGCCTGCGCGGATATGGCAGCAAAAACGCCCGCCATTAATGCCGCAGTGAAAATCTTCATGGGAAGTTGGGCGTTCGGGGTTGAAAGTTCGATGTTACTTGAGCGATTGGATCGCCGCCGCCAGATAGCCCATCACATGGGCCATGCCGGCGTGCCACGGCGCGGCGCAGTGGACTTGGGGGGTATGGTCGGGGATAATGACGCCGTCGAATCCGCTTTCCTTTAAAATGCGCAACACCCGCAGCATGTCAACGTCGCCGTCATCCACAAACGTCTCGTAATAATTCGGCGTCTTGCCGTGGATGTTGCGAAAATGCACATAGCCCAGCCGCCCTTGTTTGGCGTACTGCGCGACGGTTTCATAAATATCGCCTTCCGTCATTTCCGCCAGCGTGCCGATGCAAAATTCCAGCGTATTTGCGCGGCTCGGAGAAATATCAATCAACCGCTGGTAGAGACGCGGCTGGAAAACCAGGCGTGGCTGTCCGCGCATCGTCGGCAGCGGCGGGTCGTCCGGATGCGCGGCGAGTTTCACGCCGGCCGCCTCGGCCACCGGCAGCACCTCGTGCAGAAATCTCTCCACCCGCCGCCAGAGTTCGTCCGATGAAATGGGCGGCACATTTCCTTTGGGAGCATGCTCGTCGTAAACCATGTTCCACACCATGCCGTTCGGCATCGGCTCATCATACTTTGAAAATACGCCGACCGATTCCGCCCCGCCGCGCGCATACGGTCCGCTCGACCGCCCACACACACCCGCCAGACTGAAGTTATAACCCATCACGGGAATCCCCGCCGCGCCCAACCGCCGGATGATGGTTTTGATGTTTTCCAGCTGCGCCTGCTTCTTGGGTCCATCGAGCAAAATATCGTGCCAGTGCGCGGGGTCAAAATTCTCGATGGCTTCAAGTTTCAACCCGGCGTCTTCGACATTGCGGCGCAGTGCCATGAGTTCCTCGACCGGCCACAAAACATTCGGGTCGCCCGCCCGTCCCCACCCACCGAGCGCGCCAGTCGGCTGGTTGTCCCGCGCGACCTGCGCGCCATCCTTGAAATAATCCACCAGGTGCGCAACGATGTGCGTGGCCCCGACTTGCCGCGCAAAGCGGAAATTATCGGGCGTGAGCATGTGCCGGTACAAGCCAAGGCCGAGTTTCATGGGATGGGCATTTTGCTCAAAAATATATTTTTAGACAGCACTATAAAAATCGTGTAAGAAGAAGCCCCCACCCCCCCCTTGCCATGAACCCCATCCGCCCCTTGAATTGTTGCCCGGGTAAATTAGCCGCAGCATTTTTTGCAGCACTTACCCCGCTCGCCCTCGCGCAAAACGCCCCATCCGCGGCCGCCACCCCCACCCCCGCCACGGCCAGTTTCACTGCGCCTACTCCGCTGGTGCAGGCCACCGGCTCGGCCATCCGGGATGACAATGGCGACTTC
>CAZCMU010000308.1:0-2499 GCA_964499725.1 uncultured Opitutales bacterium | reverse complement strand
CTCCCTCCTATTTAAGTGTTGTCAAAATGTGTTTTTAAGGGGGTGCTTTTGCCCGCGATTCTTTGTCGTTTATGTGGCGTAAATGCGCGGGATAAAGCACCGCGCTACAGGTTGGCCAAGCGAAACTTATCCCCCGCGCAAAAATGTTTGCCAAACCGGGTGATTTGGCAAGTATCGCCCTTCGGCCTGTACGCCGCACGCATTATGTCTCAAGCCACGAGAGAACCCGGGTTGTCCATCTGGGCGCGTCAAATCGCGCCGTCGCCGACTTTGGTGGTGGACGCCAAGGCCAAGGCCCTGCAGGCCGCGGGCAAGGACGTTTGCATTTTCGGCGCGGGCGAGCCCGATTTTGACACGCCGGAATTCATCAAGGAAGCCTGCGCCAAGGCCCTGCACGACGGCAAGACCAAGTACATCGCCTCCGCCGGCTTGCCCGCCTTGCGCGATGCCCTGGCCGCCGACTACCGCGCGCGCGGCTTTGGCGACGTCAAGAGTACCCAGGTCGTGGTCAGCCCCGGCGGCAAATTTTCCTGCTATCTCGCCATTCTCTCCGTGGTCTCGCCCGGCGAGGAAGTCATCATCCCCGCGCCGTATTGGGTGAGCTATCCCGAAATGGTCAAACTCGCGGGCGGCGTGCCCAAAATCATTTTCGCCGGTGATGAGACCGGCTTCCGCATCCAGCCCGCCCAGTTGCGCGCCGCGATTACGCCCAAGACGCGGCTGGTCGTTTTAAACAGTCCCTCGAACCCCACCGGCGCGGTTTACCCGCGTGCGGAACTCGAGGCGCTCGTCAAAATATGCACGGACGCGGGTATTTATATCTTGTCCGACGAGATTTACGAACATCTGGTCTATGACGGCGTCGCTTCCTCCAGTCCGGCGTTGTTTTCGCCCGAAGCGGCGAAATTGACCCTGACCGCCTCGGGTTTCAGCAAGACGTATTCGATGACCGGCTGGCGGCTTGGCACGCTGGTAGCTCCACCCAAGATTGCCGCTGCCGTGGCCGACCTGCAAAGCCAGATGACCTCGAACGCCACGACCTTTGCGCAGTACGGCGCGCTGGCTGCGTTGCAGCAACCGGACAAGGCCAGGGCGGCCGTTGCGGCCATGCTCAAAGTATTTGACCGCCGGCGTTTGCGCCTCTGGCAGGGCCTCAACGCACTGTCCGGCGTGCGCTGCTTCCGTTCGGAAGGCGCGTTCTATCTTTTCCCGAATGTCCGCGCTCTCGGCTTGAGTTCGGACGAATTTGCCTCCCGCCTGCTCGACGAGGAGTTGGTCGCGCTCGTCCAGGGTTCCGCGTTTGGCGCGGACGATTACGTGCGCCTGAGTTACGCCACGGCGGACGAAGTCATCGAAAAAGGCCTCGAGCGCCTCGGGCGCTTCTGCGCAAAATTAGCTGAAGCCCGCCAGCCCGCCGCATCCCGCGTTTAATTTATTCCCAACATCATGAGCTACCAGAATGTCACCCCGCCCGCCGGCGACCGCATCACCATCAAAGGCGGTCAATTAACTGTGCCGGAAAATCCCGTGCTGCCCTACATTGAGGGCGATGGCACCGGGCCGGACATCTGGCGCGCCTCGCAACGCGTGTTCGACGCCGCGGTGGCCAAGGCCTACGGCGGCAAACGCAAGATTTCCTGGTTCGAGGTTTATGCCGGCCAGAAGGCCTTCGACAAATTTCAAAACTGGCTGCCCGCGGACACCCTCGCGGCCTTCCGCGAATATCTGGTCGGCATCAAAGGCCCGCTGACCACGCCGGTCGGCGGCGGCATCCGCTCGCTCAATGTCGCGTTGCGGCAGGAGTTGGATTTGTTCGTGTGCCTGCGGCCCGTGCGTTATTTTCAGGGCGTCGAAAGCCCGGTCAAGCACCCGGAGCATGTGGACATGGTGATTTTCCGCGAAAACACCGAAGACATTTATGCGGGCATCGAATACGCCGGGGGCACGCCCGAGGCCGCCAAATTGCTGGCCTTTTTGGAAAAAGAATTCCCCAAGGGCTTCGCCAAGATTCGTTTTGGCTCGCAGGAAAAAACCACGGCCTGGTTGCGCGAACTCGAAGCCATTGGCGCGCCGAAGCGCAATCTGGAAGTCCAGTGCGGCATCGGCATCAAGCCGGTCAGCTACCTCGGCACCGAGCGCCTCGTTCACAGCGCGATTGGCTTTGCCATTAAGAACAAGCGCAAGAGCGTGACCCTTGTCCACAAAGGCAACATCATGAAGTTCACCGAAGGCGGCTTCCGCGACTGGGGCTACCAGGTGGCGAAGGAATTTTACGGCGCGGTGGAAATTGACGGCGGCCCGTGGTGTAAAATCCCCGAGGGCAAATTCGGCGCGGGCCTCATCATCAAGGATGTCATTGCCGACGCGTTCCTCCAGCAGATTCTTACGCGCCCGAAGGACTACGAAGTCATTGCCACGTTAAACCTCAACGGCGATTATATTTCCGACGCCTTGGCGGCCCAGGTCGGCGGCATCGGCATCGCGCCCGGCGGCAATATC
>CAZCMU010000307.1:0-2560 GCA_964499725.1 uncultured Opitutales bacterium | reverse complement strand
GATGCCTCACCCTACCTCCAAGCCTAAGGCGGTCGCGGTGCCAGAGGGGGTCAGGATGAGGTTGCCCCTTGTTCCCTCAATCCGCCACGCAATCCGGGCAGGAAACGCCCTTCACGTAGCTGGCCGACTGCTGTTGCGCGGGCGAGAGCACGGCGCGGCAGTTGAAACACTCCACATACCCGGCGGCGGTGAGCGCCGGGGTCAGGGCGACGCGGCGGTCGAACACAAAGCAGTTGCCGCGGTAATGCGCGCCGCCGACTTCCTCGAAGTATTTGAGAATGCCGCCGTCGAGCTGGTAGACATGCGCGTAACCCTGCTCGGCCATATAGAGCGCGGCTTTTTCGCAGCGGATGCCGCCGGTGCAAAAGGTCACCACGGTTTTTTCTTTGAGTTGGGGATCGAGCTTGGCTAACTGCTTTGGAAATTCGCCAAAGGACTTCAGCGCCGGCGTGAGGGCGTTTCCGAAACTGCCGATTTCAACTTCAAAAACATTCCGGGTGTCGAGCAAAGCGATCTCGCGACCGTCGTCGTCGCGGCCCTGATCGAGCCAGCCTTTCAGCGTGGAGGCGTCCACCTGCGGAGCGCGCTGTTCCATCGGGCGGATCATCGGCTGGCGCATGGTGATGATCTCGCGTTTGATTTTCACCAACATCCGGTTGAAGGGCTGGTCCTCCGACCAGGACTCCTTCACCGGCAGCCCGGCGAAACGCGCATCGGCCGTTAGCCATGCCAGCACGCCGCGCACGCCCGCTTCCGTCCCGGCGAGAAACAAGTTGATGCCCTCCGGGGCCAGCAGAATCGTGCCCTTGAGCTTGGCCGCGGCGCAACGCTGGCGCAGTTCCGCCTGCAAACTCTCCGGCGCCTCGAGGGCGACGAATTTATAAGCGGATATGTTGAGGAAAGGCATGGGCGAAAGACTGTATGGAAATTAACCCCCTCTCCCAACCCCGGCAAACGCAAAACCAATCCCCAACGACCCCGGACGGGCTCAGGTTGCCCATTTCCGACTCAAGGTTGCGCTTGGATTGCCTCCACCTCCGGCGGCGCGGGTGGTTCCCACTTCGGGTCGGCGAGGCGGTGCAACAACGCGTACACATTAAGCATCGCGCGTCCTTGGTGGTAGCCTTCCGTCCACGCGTCCGTCTTGGGGGCGTTGTTGGGCCGGCCCGGCGTAGGCGCGGAGGCATACCAGCCGCCCTGGGTTTTATCTAACTGATGGTCCTTGATAAAATTCCATTCCGCGACAAACGCATTCCAATATTTTGACGTTTCGTGGCCGTAGCGTTCGTGCATGAGGAGAATGGCGTACAAGCCCTCGGCCTGCACCCACCAGGTTTTGCCGGGTTTGGAAATGCGCGTGCCGTCGAGTTCGCCTTCCTCGAAAAATCCGCCGTTGGTTTTGTCCCAGCCAAATTGCAAGGCGTGGTCCACGAGGTTGCGCGCGTCCATCCAAACTTTTTCATTGTCGGGGTCGCCGAGGATTTTCGACGTGTCGGTCAGCAGGTATGCCGCCTCGATATTATGGCCGTAGGAATCCATTTCGCCGGTCGCGCGCGTCCAGTCATTGTTAAAATACAACACGAGATAGCCCGGGTCGGAATAAATTTTGTTCACGTTAATGTCGAAAATTTCCTGGAGCCGCGCCCTGACCGCCGGGTCGGGCCAGACCTGGTAAAGTTCGGTGAGGGCTTCGAGTGCGTGAATGTGCGTGTTCATGGACTTCTGGCCGTAGGGCCGGCCCAGGGCGTCGGTACCGCGGCCATAATTCGCGGTGGGTGCATCCGCTGCGGGCGCGCCCAGTTGCTGGCCGGTGACATCGAGCGCTTCGTTATAGCCGCCATGCACGCGGTCGCGCGCGTGGTCTTCGAGCCATTGGAATTCCTTCTTGGCGAGGTCGAGTGCCGCCGCGTCCTGCGTGAGCGCGTAGCTCGCGGCGGCGGCATACATCCCAAAAGCGTTGCCGTACGTGTGCTTTTGGTTGTCCACCGGCGCGCCCGTGGCGGCGTTGACCGACCAGTAGAATCCGCCATTCGTTTTGTCCCATTGCCTGTTCGCGAGTTCGGCGACGCCGTGGCGCGATTCTTCCACATACGCCGCCGCTTGCGCCGGATAATGCAACGCCGCCTGCGCCGCGAGCCACGTCAGCCGCGCCTGGTAAACGATGCTGCGCGTAGTGTCATTGGGGCGGTGGGACCAATCCGCGCCGAAACTTTGGTAAAATCCGGCGCCCTGGCTGTCTTCCGTTTGCGGGAAAAATTTGCCCACGATGTCGTTTTTGAAGACACCGTCCACTTCGCCCGCGAGGCGCAGGTAGTCAGCGGCACTCGGCGCGGGCACGGAAGATTTGCTTGGCGCGGTTTGCGCCAAAGCGATCACGGGCGCAGCCAACATGATGGCACGGCAAATAAAACGGGAGAACTTGCTGGGAGAGTGCATGGGGTGGGCGAGGGGGAATTTTAAAATCAATTGGAGGCGACCGCGGCTGGTCGGACGACCATGGCGTTCGTATTCGGCGCGATAGCCGCGCCGCCGTTGCCGGAAAATGTCGCGGGCTTGACGG
>CAZCMU010000306.1:0-2578 GCA_964499725.1 uncultured Opitutales bacterium | reverse complement strand
TCCTCCACCCCCATCCCCTGGTGCGCCGGCCACCATTTCTATTTTCGTCTGCCCTGGCACCCCGGGTTGCAACGCCGCGACTACCTTCTCCGCGTCCCCGCCCGCAAAGCCTTTCACCACGCCGCCGACGGCCACCTCGAGCCCGTCAAAGATGCCCCCACCGAGTCCACCTTCGCCGACCCCATCAATGTGGACCTCATCCGCTGCAAATTAAAGTCGAACCTCATCACCTTCGGCCCCAAAAGCGACGAAGAAAACATCACCATCCGCCACGGCGCCGACCCCGTCCCCGCCCCCTGGGCCAGCCTCGTCACCTGGACCGAAGCCGACAATTCCCCCTTCTACTGCGTCGAGCCCTGGATGGGCCCGCCCAATTCCCCTGAGCACGAAAAAGGACTGCATTGGGTGGAGCCGGGCATGAGTGAAAGATTTTCGGTCGAAGTGTCATTAATGTAGCGCGGATTGTGATACTCCAGAACGCTGACTGTAATTATTGAACACATACAGATTAACCGTAGATTCATCCAAAGGGAAATGAAAAACTACCACAAATTCGAGCGGTGCTTCTCGAATTTTGTGAAAACCCCTATGATAAGGTCCTGTTGCTGAAGGGCAAAACTTAAAAAGATATTGCATCAAGCGACCATGTTTGTGGTTTAATCTCAATAAGAATAAAACTAATCCAAAAGTGAAACAAATTAACTTCGCCCCCATTCTAGCCATGAAGCCACGAACTTTCATTAAATTCATTTTGTCTATTTGCGTTTTCGTCGGGCTGCTTTTGTGGCTGTGGCAAATTACAACTCCTGACCTACAAGTGACGCCGATAGCGCCTGCCGAACAAGCGGCAAAACGTATAGCTTCCTCAGTGAATGACAAATTGCCGCCTGTAGCAAAGGGCTTGAAGCCCAATCCATTTATAATGGCAAATGAATCTACACCCCAAACTATAAGCAACACCCAGGACAACAGGCCAAGAATCTCTCTTGAAGCAACTCCGCTTGTTGGTCCGCCCGTACCTGACGATGCGCACCTTACCGTTCCACTCGAGAATGCCGAGCACCATGTTTTTAACCTCAAAAGCATGGAGGCTTACGATGCCAGTATAATAGGGTACAGCCACACGCTTAATAGTGATGGAAAGGACATGGAGACTGTTCGTCTGTATGTGTGGCAGAATTCTGGACCCGCCCATATTATAGATTTAAGTCTGTACATCGGTTATTTTAGCCCTGAAGACCAAGATTACATCCGGAACTGGGCTAGGCTGCAGGCCGCATCACCATCGGCCAATCAACCATCCACAGCGCCACCATCGATAGTCCAATTGCGGCAGCTGGCGGCACAGATGGGCATACCGCTCTCAAGTCCTGATTGGGTCTCGCAAGTCCAGGCACGGATGCAGTCCAACGGTGGAGCAACCACCCCAGCAATTCCTGAGTCAAATTCGCAGACGGACGTGCAATCAGCACCACCACAACAAGGCCCAATCGTCATCACCAATTAGCAAAATTGGCAGTGTCAATGTCGACAATTGAATGAACTTATCCCCTCCATCTTAATTAAAATTATGCTGGCGATTCGACTCGATAAGAAGAATGAAGCCCGTTTAACCCGGTTGGCCCACGAGGCCGGCCGGACCAAAGCCGCCTACGCCCGCGAAGCATTGCTCGAACATATGCAAGACCTCGCCGCTGCCAAACTGGCCCAGGCGCGTCAGGCCAAACCAGGCAAAATTTACCCCGCCGCCGCGCTGCCCATGCGCGACATCCCCAAGACCAAAATCCGCGAATGGATTTCCCGCGACGAGGCCGAACTCAAGGCCGTCCTCGCCGCCAAGGGCAAGTAATTGGGCGTTTCGCGTTCGGCGTTCGATGTTGAACGTTTGTTCTTCTCCTCTGTCCCTTTGACACCTTGTCCCTCAGTCCCTTGCTTTGCTTCACCTAATTCCTCCCCGCCCTTGCCGGGATTGTTGCCATCCCGGCTTGGCTTGGATCACCCATTTCATAATTTCTATTCGCTGGCGCATCCGGCAGGGTTCCGGTCAGCGTAAATTTGGCCAAGGCGCCATCCTGCATCATCAAAATCGTGGGTTGCCCAATCGCCAGTTGATGAAAATATTTGCCCGCGTACTTGCCTTGCTGCCCAGGTACATCTTCAGAAATCATGAGCGACCACCAACCGGTGTACCAAAGCGCAACCGTAAAGGATTCCCCGCCGGGCAGAACGTATTTTGGCGCCGTGGGAGCTTCCATCTGCCCGGTGGCTTGCGGGAGCCCAGAAACAACAATCTCACCCAAGTCCTCGGGCGGTTTGGCGTTGCGGAGCAGGTCGTCCCGTTTTTGTAATTGGGCCATATAATTCTCCTCAAACTTCTCCATCCTAGCCCGGGCTGCGTCATCGGGCGCTCTGGAAATGGCCTGCGCCGCCATCTCTTTAAGCATTGGCATGACTTGCTCTGACGACCGTAAGTTGCCTTCAACCCAGGCCTTGTCGCTGTCCGTAAATTCCGCCGGCGGCGTTTCCTTGGGTGTAACTGGAGCAACTTTGGGCGCGGCGACGGCCATGGCGGATTTAA
>CAZCMU010000305.1:0-2583 GCA_964499725.1 uncultured Opitutales bacterium | reverse complement strand
GATGAAGGATGAAGGATGAAGGATGAAGGATGAAGGATGAAGGATGAAGGATGAAGGATGAAATTTCTGCCAGCTTGGTGTGTTTTAAAATACAAGGAAAATGGCGAGAAATGAGGTGAGTTATTTATCAGCGTCGGCGCAGAAATTTGGTCAATTTTTGGCTTCATCCTTCATCCCTCATCCTTCATCCTTGCTCCTTATGGCTTTTGATTTCGATACCCCCATTGACCGCCGCCACACCGGCAGCATGAAGTGGGACAAATACCAGAACCGCGACATCCTGCCTTTGTGGGTCGCGGACATGGATTTCCTGTCGCCGCCTGCGGTCATCGAGGCCCTGTGCGCGCGCGCCGATCACGGCGTCTATGGCTACACCGTGCCCACCGCCGAGGCCGCGCAGGCCATCGTGGATTACGCGCGCACCCGCCATGGTTACGCCGTCCAACCCGAATGGCTGGTCTGGTCGCATGGGCTGGTACCCGCGCTGAGCATTGCCTGCCGCGCCTTTGCCAGGGAGGGCGAGGGCGTCCTTGTCTGCACGCCCGTTTACCCGCCGATGCTCTCCTGCCCGGTGAGCATGGATCGAAAGCTGATTCCCGTACCGCTGAAAGTTTCCGGCGACCGCTGGGAGTTCGACTGGCCCGCGCTGGAAAAAGCCGTCACACCCGACACACGCATCTTTATTCTTTGCAGCCCGCACAATCCGGTTGGCCGCGTGTGGTCGCGCGAGGAGCTGGCCCGGGTCGCGCAGTTTTGCGAAAAGCACAACCTCGTCCTCGTCTCCGACGAAATCCATTGCGACTTGGTGCTCGATGACGACGTCAAGCATACGGTTACGGCGTCTTTGGGTAAAGAAGTTGAAGCCCGCACTATCACGCAACTCGCCGCGAGCAAGACGTTCAACCTGCCGGGCCTCGCCTGCGCGGTGAGCGTCATTGCCGATCCCCAATTGCGCGCGGCCTTCAAACAAGCGGCGCAGGGATTGGTGACGGAAATCAACGTCTTCGGCTACGCGGGCACGATTGCCGCCTTCAACCACGGCGAGCCTTGGCGCCGCGAACTCATCGCCTACCTGCGCGCCAACCGCGATTATTTGTACGAGTTCGTCAAAACACGCCTGCCGCAATTGAAACTGTTGCCCATGCAGGCGACCTACCTCGCGTGGATTGATGCCCGTGGGCTGGGCGTGGAAAACCTCGCAAAATTTTTCGAAGACGCAGGCGTGGGCCTGTCGCCCGGTTCCATTTTTGGCGACGCTGGCAAAGGCTACGTGCGCCTGAATTTCGGCTGCCCCCGCGCGACATTAAAAGAAGCCCTGGAGCGGATGGAGAAAGCGGTTAAGGCGAAAAAATGAGCTGGGATGTTTTTGTGATGGATTTTCCAGATTCGGCTAAAACAGTAGCCGAAATTCCGGATAATTTTTCCCCTAAGACCTCGGGTTCTAGAAAAGCGATTATTGATGGTATTCTTAAAGCAGCACCGATGGCTAATTTTTCTAAGCCGGAGTGGGGCATGATTGATGGGCCTGATTTCTCAATTGAAATAAACATAGGGCTGGAAGACCCCTCAAGTGGTTTTGCCTTTCATATTCGTGGCGGGAACATGGCGGCGTATATCATTGCAGATATTCTAGCTGAGCTTGAACTTCGCGCTGTTGATTCCAGTACGGGTGAGTTTTTTAGCCCTGCAAATGCAGTGGATGGACTCAGTAAGTGGCGTGCTTACCGTAATCAGGTAGTAAAGTAAGCAAGCCCATGCTCCCGCCCAATTATTTTGCCCATGAGTCTGCGGCGGAGCGCTATGCCCAGGGGCGGCCGTATTATCATCCGCTGGTGATTGAGCGCGTGGTGAAGTTCACCCGTATTCCCCGCTTTGCCCGCGCGCTGGATGTCGCCTGCGGGGCGGGGCTTTCCACCCGTGCGTTGGCCGAAGTGGCCGACCGCGTGGATGCCATTGATATCTCCGCGCCCATGCTGGCCCATGCGCCCGCGCTGCCCAATGTCACCTACCAGCAAGCCAGCGCGGAGCATCTGCCGTTTGCCGAAAACACTTTTGATTTAATTTCCGTCAGTTCAGCCTTTCATTGGTTTGACCAGGATCAATTCCTCCGCGAAACCGCCCGGGTGCTCCAGCCGCGCGGCTGGCTGCTTATTTATAAAAACGTTTTCATGGGCGAGATGCGCGAGAACCCAGACTTCAAGCCCTGGCTGAGCGAGGTGTACTTGGCGAAATACAAGACCCCGCCGCGCGCACGCAAAAGGCTGACCTGCGAATACACCGCCGAATTCGGCCTCAACCTCGCGGGCCGGGAAAGCGTCCCCAACGACGTGCCGCTGACCTGCGAGCAATTAACTGCTTATTTCGTGTCCCAAAGCAACGTCATTGCCGCCGTGGAGCACGGCACCGAGTCCATCGAGGATGTCGCGGCGTGGATTGATCAGGGCGTGCGACCATTTTTCAAGCAACCCATCGGCACCTTCGCCTTTGCAAGCGATATTCATTATTTGGTCAAACCGGACAATTAAGAGGGCGCAGCAAGCCTGCGCCCCTACAACCTGAGGCAGACTAAAACTTAACCACGGA
>CAZCMU010000304.1:0-2592 GCA_964499725.1 uncultured Opitutales bacterium | reverse complement strand
GACCGGGCAGGATTTGCGGCACTGTAGTCTGGCGGGTTTTGCGGTCCAGTTTGACATGACCGGAGGCTTCCAGCGGACTGTCCATAAGCCAGTGAACACTGTCCGGGGTAAAAAAGAAACCGCAGGTGCGAAATTTTTGTGAACCATCGCCAATGGTTTCTATTTTGGAAAAATCACGGTTGGCAACCAGGATGCGGTTTTCACCGGCAAAATCCCCGGTGCAAACCCAGATTGCGTCTTCGTAAGGATCAAAATAACATCCGTGCACGTGTTTGATGCTGCCAGCGGCAAACTCGTAGACTGTCGTCCAGCTTTTCCCGCCATTGCGACTGCGATACACAGGAACTGGCGCCCGCGCCCGGTTGGCGCCATATTCGCCAAAATAAATCTGGTTGTCCCGGGTGACGCCCAAAGACTGGTGCAGAATATTCCTGCAGTTGCGCAGATGCAGGGCCGGATGGATTTGCCCGTCGGCACCATCATAAAAATACACCTCACCTGCGCGAATGATAACGAGGCTTTCACCTATGGGGAAAACATTGCATTTGTCCAGTCGGAGTGCGCGGCGGGCAAGTCGGGAAATGCCCGGCCCAACCTCCCACCAGCGCCGCGGCATCCGGATAATTTTTGTCACATCGCCTTTTTTTACGAAAATCCGATCAAACCGGCTGGTGACGGTCGTTTGTCCATCGGCGTAATGGATAATTTCCCTCCCGGGCAAGATCTGTTTGATCACCAGTTTTTTCATGAAAGCTTGATCTTTGCGCCCATGGTGGAAGGGTCATGGGCCGCCAATAAGCGACCCTCCACGGCATCCCATAAATAAATCTTTCGCAATGCAGGGTCGGGCCTATAATTGGCTTTAAAATCATCCAACAATCCGGCCACGGCCTTCATGTCCGCAGGAGCATAGGCGTCCAGCACCACGCCTAGTTTATTTACCTGCACAAAGCGCGCGATACGCACCTCTGGATTGATAATGACCGCCGTGCCGGCCTGGATGGCATCATAAATCTTGTTTGGGCTGGCATAAATGTTGTTTTTAATCGAAGGATCGTAGTGACAAAGAATGAAGTCACAACGGGTCGCTTGCTCAATGATCTGGTGTTGCGGAAGCACGCCCATCCATTCGACTTGGGGGTGGCGAGAGAGGGCCTGGGTTTGCTCATCCCCTTCCCAAATCCAACCGGCCATTACGATGCGGACAGAGTCGCTTACAGCGAGTAACGCCTGCAGAAACGACGTGCCACGCGAGTAGCCCAAAGAGCCGGCGTATAAAATGCGGATTGCCTCAGGATCTCGATTAAGCGAGGGGCCAGCGTAGCGGAAGGGATAATTGGGTAGGATTACATGCCGAGACCGCGTATAGGCTGGCATGAGGGCGGCCCTCTCCTCATCGGTCACGATAATTTTTGCTGGCAACGCGTAGCAGAAAAGCATGCCCAAATTTGCCAGCCAGTTTGGCATGGTCGATTTTAAAAACATCGAGTCGAAAATATCCAATACCACATGTTGCCCAATCAGCAGCGGCCAGAGAACCAAATATAGATTTTCGTTAATAACATGCACCGAATCATAGCGATTGCGCGCCAAGAGTAGCAAAACCCGCCAAGCCAACCGCACCAGTGTCGGCAGCGAACGACGGCGGCCTTTAACCACTTCCATTCGCCGGGTATGACCGGCAATAAATGGATGCGACTCACCCACCATGACCCCGACAAAATCTATGGCAAACCTGCGCGCCAAAGAAGTAACTTCTTTGTTTATCCGCGGGTCCGACCCATCACTCAGGGACAGAAAAAGCAGGCTAGCCTTCGGTGGTGTGTCCGCAATATTTATCATCATCAACCTAGTAGTGCGGCGAAACACCCTTGGTCTTTCCTCAAGGCTAGCAGAAACAAAACCTACCGAATCCCGACCGGGCGTGGCATGGGCGGCCTCATCATGCCAGGGCGCATAATTATGCGCCCACGGGGACGAAACGACCCCGGCAAAGGGTGGCGCTCAGCTTTTTGGTTAAGAAAGAGGTAACAACTGAAAAGCAGGAAAGTAAAATTGAAAAAATTACCCAGATCGAGCGGGGTGTAATTTTCAGAAAGGGAGCGGCCAAAGATGGTAAAAAAATAGGTGAAATAAAACGATCGCAAATTAATACTCAGCACAGCATTGCGAAAAATGCATATAAATATCCAGAGGATTAGAGCCAGGGTCACTGCAAAACCCTGTATCCCGAGTTCAATCATCATGCTAATGGTGCCGTTATGGGCGTGTTCAACCCCGGCATCGAGGGACATTTCATCATAGTAAGTATGACCCAAGCCTGTCCCCAAGGGGTTCTCATTAACGATTAGCAGCCCAAATTCGACTAACTGCAAGCGCATGTCCCTGGAGTGCTCCAACCGGTCAAGGCCAGAGTAAGAAGAGTCGGCCGTGTTGGTGTTGACCTTGATGTTAAGAAAGTTGGAAAACAATTGAGATTCAAAAAACGCCAAGCCTCCAATCGCAAAAAGACTGGCCAGCGCCAGACCTTTGACGGGCATGCTGCTGGCGCTGTATAGAATATAAGGGACTAACATGATGGGGATGGTGAAT
>CAZCMU010000303.1:0-2601 GCA_964499725.1 uncultured Opitutales bacterium | reverse complement strand
CTCATCGTGGGTGGGGCGCGGAAAAATTATAAAGGGAAGGTCGGGCTGTAGCAGCGATGGCCGGCGCCGATTATTTTGTCGCCGAACTGCCGGCGGGGGCTGGTGCGCCG
The DNA here is from genome assembly GCA_964499725.1 of uncultured Opitutales bacterium. Classification (GTDB taxonomy): domain Bacteria; phylum Verrucomicrobiota; class Verrucomicrobiia; order Opitutales; family JABDGR01; genus JABDGR01. The sequence continues at coordinate 2,491 of CAZCMU010000303.1, read as the reverse complement.
GAGGCACTGGGGGCGGCGGCGGTCGGCTTGCCATCGAGGGTGACTACGATTAAGGGCATCGTAGGCGCCAGAAAAACCTGACCTTCGACCACGACTTGTTCGCCGGGCTTGAGGCCTGAACTGATGACTTTCGTGCCGTCCTCCTGGGTTTGGCCGGTCTGCACGATGCGCATTTCCGCCGTCGGCAGGTCGCCCGCCTTGGCCGCAGTGGCCACGACAAAAACAAACTCGCCTTGCTGGCTCATCATCACCGCGGATTCGGGCACCAGCACAGCGTTGGGAATGGTATTGAGCAGAATGCGGACGTGTACCGGCTGGTTGGGCCAGAACTGGCGGTTTTCATTGGGGAGGGTCGCGCGCAAGGGCACGGTACCGGTCGTGCTGCCCACCGCGTTGCCGAGGATGGAAAGGTCGCCGTCAACCTGGGCCTTGGCATCGGACAGGCTGGCGACATGCACGGAGAGCTTGCCGCCGTTGCTGTCAAACCGCTGCCGCAGAAGCGGGAAATCCGATTCAGAAATCACGAAGTCGGCGTAAATCGGGTCCATGGTCTGAATCGTGGTGATGGGCAGGTCGTTTACCTTGACCACATTGCCGACGTTGATGCGGTAGGTGCCGACCATGCCGTCCACTGGCGCGGTAATCTCCGTGTATTTCAAATTCACATTGGCGGTATCAAGCAGTGCTTCGTCAACCTGGAGCTGGCCTTTGAGCGAGTCCACTTGCGCGGCGTAGGTGTCGTATTGCTGCTGGGAAATGAGTTTCTCGGGCAGCAGCGCTTTATTACGTTCGAAAGTGCTTTCGGCCAGGCTCAGATTGGCCTGGTCGCTGACGACCTGACCCTCGGCTTTTTTCACAGCGGCGGTAAACGGCTCTTGAAAGATCACGGCGAGTTTGTCGCCTTTTTTTACCATCGCGCCTTGTTGGAAAGGCATTTCCACAATCTGGCCCTCCACTTGCGAGACGATATTGACCGACTGAAAGGCGGTGATTTGGCCATCCGCATCAAGGTATTGGGGGACATCACGGGCGATGGCCGTGGCGACGGAGACGCTCTTGGGCGGCATGGCGGGGGCGGCGAGGGCATCAGCAGACGGTTTGCCGCAACCGGCCAAGGCCAACAGCCCCACCGTAAGAAGGCCGACCGCCAGGCGGCGGCATGCTAACGGAAAGGTGCAACGGGAAGCTTTCATGAAAATAACGGGCAGGAAATGAGGCTACAAAGTAGGGTGGCGTGAGGTCACACAAAATGAATTTGCCATCCTTTATACGGCGGGCCGGCAACCCGTGTCAAACATGAATCAAACGATTGTTTGAAATAGCATTCGGGGGGAAAGATGAGCCAGTGCCGGGGGCACTCGCTGGACAACATTTTAGCGCCAACCCTCGCTAGACCTTTTGGACGAGACCGGCCTTGAGAGCCTTGACTGTCACCCAGACGCGCTTGATTTGTCCGCTGGGGAGCTTGACGCGGATGCGCTGCAGGTTGGGGCGGAACTTGCGCTTGGTGCGCTTGGTCACGTGGGTGCCGATGCCGCCGGCTTTTTTGGCGACGCCGCGGCGGTAAACGATGCTTCCCTTGGTCGGGCCTTTGCCCGTGATGTGGCAGATACGTGACATGGTAGTAAATGGATTGGGTGGTGAAGAGACTGTGTAAACGGTCAAAAAACCGGTTTTGGAGGCTTTTGGCAAGGGGAAAAGCGGAGATGGTCTGAACTGAAGGTGGGAAATTGTTATTACAGGATTACCGGTGAGCGGGAATCAGCCAGCCAAAGCTTGACAGTCTGCACTTATGTGCTACACATGTAGCACATGAGCGCAACTCTGACCACTACCATTCGCCTGGCCCCCGCCGCGAAGCGCCGTCTGGCCACCGCGGCAAAGCGCCGCGGAGTAAGCACACACAAGTTTATCCTCGATGCCGCCCTTGACCGGGCCGCCGGGTTGACCGACGACGCCAAGCTCGCCCGCCTCGAGGCCCTTGTCGCCCGCGTCCAGGAGGCCGTGGAGGACGAGCTGGACTACCGCCTCGCCGATGCCCGCTGGCAACATCATTTGCAGCACAAAACCCGCCTCTTGACGGGAGAGGAGGTCTGGCGTGGCTTGGGATTACCGGATTGAAGAAGAAGCTGAACGTGATCTCCACCGTCTTGGTCCCTCTGTGGCCATGGAGATTCGCCGTTTCCTAGACACCCGAATACGCGGCTGTGCCGACCCCCGCGCCTTCGGCAAGGCGCTGCGCGGTTCGCGCAAAGGATTCTGGCGTTATCGTGTACGCGACTGGCGTGTGCTTTGCCGCCTGGAGGACCGGGTGCTGATTGTCGTGGTCGTCGCCTTGGGACATCGTTCAAAGGTTTATGAAGAGTGATTGCTTTCGCAAACACAGTTTAAGTGTGGGCAGTTCGCCGCACCTTGTTGTGGACGAACACGGCTGCACCAGGGGAATAATATCCGTCGCTGCCTTTGAACCGCCGAGAGGCTTTGGGGAACA
>CAZCMU010000302.1:0-2615 GCA_964499725.1 uncultured Opitutales bacterium | reverse complement strand
CCAATGCGGTGCAAAAGGGTAAAGCGCGCGCAGGGCCGCTGGCAAATCGGTTGCGTTACTCATGGCACAATCACCACTGCAGGGCCATCATCTGGCAGCTCAAGCCGCTGCCGATGCCGAGCAACGCCACTTTGGCGCCAGGACGAACACGGCCCTCTTCCGCTGCACGCGCCAAAGTAATCGGCAGCGAGACTGAGCCGACGTTGCCGAGCCACGCAAAAGTGGAAAAATCTTTTTCATCGGCCAGTCCCAGCCGGTCAAACAACCGGCGCTGATGCTGTTTGCCAACCTGGTGGCAGATAACTGTATCGGGCGTTTTCTCATCCCAGCCGGTTTCGGTTTTGAATCGCGTCCAACAGCGCGCGGCCACTTCCACTCCCGCTTCGAGCAGCGCTTCACTGTCGGTTTGCATTTCCAGCCCTCCGGCCTGTCCAGTATCACCTTCGCACAAATTCGCCGCGGAGGTGTCAGTTTCCACCACGCTGGCGAGCAACCGCGGCGCGCCGGGCCAGGCCAAATCCTTATGAACCACCAGCGCCGCCACCGCCCCCGCGCCGATGGTGAGGTTGGCAAAATAGGATTTAATCTGCTGACGGTCGAGCGTGCCGTCGTTAAGGCGTCCGATCGTGCGTTCCACCAGTGGCCGGCCGTTTTCGCCGGAACAGAGCAACGCGCGCCTTACCTGGCCACCGTCCACCATTGCTGCCGCCACGGCCAAACCATTCACAAAACCGAGGCAGGCATTGGACAAATCAAAAATCTGGGTGTGCGGGCCCAGCCCCATCAGTCGGTGCGCATACGCCGCCGTCGCGGGCTCCAACCGGTCGCGACACACTGCGCAATGGACAAATAAATCAATCTCACCGGGATTGACTTGGTTTTGCTTGAGCAAAGTTTTCCCAGCGGACGCCGAAGCTTGGGAAGCAGAAAAATCTGCGGACCAAAACCTGCGCTCGCGGATGCCAGTCATCAATTCCAGCCGCCCTTCAGGCAGGCGCAGGCGTTGATAAAGGGGTGCCAGTTTCGCTTCCAGCGCGGCGGACGTCCAGGTCTCCGGCGGCAGCGTATAAGCCAGCGCCTCCAAGGCTGCGGAGGAAAATTTCATGGCTGCTGCGGCCGCGTGGACGCGTGGACGACCTCGCGGTCAAAATAATTTAAATCGAGCCCGGCATTGACGACCAGGCCCTGGCCAGTGATGCCGCTCGCGCGCGGGCTAAGCAGGAACGCGACCGCATCGGCGACCTCGCGGGTTTCAATCGCGCGCTTGCGGAAAGTAAGCTTCTCCGCAAACAGGTAATGTTCGAGGTAGCCGGGAATTCCCGCTGAGGCGCTGGTCTTGAGCGGCCCGGCGTTGACCGTGTTAAAGCGCACTTCGGTGTCGGCGCTGAATGATTTGGCGAGGCCGCGTGCGGCGGAATCCAACGCGGCTTTGATCGGCGCCATGTAGCCGTAGTTGTCGGTCGTCACTTGCGAAGAAATGCCGATGGCGACGACCGAGGCATCGCGCCGCAACAAAGGTTTGAAAGCGTTGGCCAATTCAACGAGCGAAAAAGCGGAAATGCCGCAGGCCTGCATAAAATCTTCGCGACGGGTTTCGTGAAAGGGTTTCACGCCCTGGCTGAAATTCGCCCAAGCGATGGAATGCACCAGCCCATCAAACGGCCCATTAGCGGCGGCCGCTTTCCCGAGTTCGACAATTTGCTCGGGGAATTCCACATCGCATGTCAATACCACGCGCCCAGGCAGCAACTTCGCGAGCGATTCCTTGCGCGCGGCGGAACGCACACTGTAAACAACCTTCGCGCCTTCGTCCTCCAGGATGCGCGCCACGTGCCAGGCCACGCTTTTCTTGTTGGCCACGCCCGTGACCAAATAAGTGCGGCCGGCAATATTCAGAAAAGACATGGTTCAGCCTTCCTCCGTGGCGGGTAAAAGGGCAAGGGCAAATTCGAGGGTCAGCACCGGCTTGCCCTCCTTGCGCAGCACCCCGCGCAGGAAATGGAACTGCTGCACGGTTTCCTTTTCCGTCACGTCAATTTCCACCGTGTCGCCGGGCTTGACCATGCGCTTGAACTTCGCCTCGCCAATGCGCGACAGCACGGGCGTCAGGCCCTCGGCGCTGTGGCCCTGCGCGATTAACTTTCGCACCAGGAACACCGCCGCAGTTTGGAACGCCGCCTCGCACAAAATCACGCCGGGCGTAATCGGATTCCCGGGATAATGCCCGGCGTAGAAAAAATCCTCCGCACGAAAAGTGCGCCGGGCCACCAGGCCGTCCGGGCGTTCCGACACAATCTCGTCCACAAACAAAAACGGCGGGCGGTGCGGAATCGCGCGGTGGATGTCGTTCATAAAAGCAAAAGTAGATTAAATAAATGCGTGCAAGGCGACGCAGAAACCTCAAGCCATTACGCCGGCCGCCGCTGGTCTTGCATTGGCACTGCCTTCCGTAAGGAATGAATCCACCTTGCTCGCCGTGATGACACCATAGTTGATGGTGCCGAGCCAGCCGGACATGATTATGCCGACCGAGCCGGCGTGGTAAAGCCCGGGAACTTGCACCGGCAAATCCATCGAGACCTTGAGGCCTTCGAACTTGGTGCCGAAGGAGGTGC
>CAZCMU010000301.1:0-2621 GCA_964499725.1 uncultured Opitutales bacterium | reverse complement strand
GCTGGAACTACGGTTTTGTCGGCCCCGGCAAGCCCTCGACGCCCACGCTGCTCGATGAACTCGGTGAATTCCCGTTGCGTATTGTATGGATGCTGCTGATGGCGACCCTCGGGTTTTTTATCGCCTGGTTGCCATGGACGCGAAAGAAAAGGTGTCCCTAGGGCATTTTCTCAAATCAACCCCAACTGCATCTTCCCCTCTTCTGAAATCCGGTCCTGCGACCACGGCGGGTCCCAGAGGATTTCCACCTTTGCCTCCGCAACCCCGGGCACGGCGGCGAGGCGCGAACGGGCGTCCTCGGCAATCGCCGGGCCCATGCCGCAACCGGGCGCGGTGAGCGTCATCTGTACGTCCACCCCATAGCGGTTTTCGCCGAGGTCTTTGATCTGCAAATCATAAATCAGGCCGAGGTCGACAATGTTAACCGGAATTTCCGGATCAAAAACAGTTTTGAGCGCTTCCCACAACATGGGTTCCGCGGGCGGTTTGCCGTCGCCCGGTATGGGTGTTCCTTCCGCCACGGTGCTTGCCGCTGGTTTTTCTTCGCCGAGCGCATCGCCATCGGTGCCGTTGATGCGGAACATGCCGTAGTCGCAGACCACCGTAAAATTCCCACCCAGCCGGTGCGTGATGGTCACGCGCGTCCCCGCGGGCAGGTTCACCGAGTCGCCCGCCGGCACGAGCGTGGCGATCACATCGCGGCTGAGGCTGCGTTCGCTGGGGGACATCGGTTTGCGGTAGTTGAACATGGCAGCTCTAAAATACGCTACTTTTCGAGCTTTTCACGGGCCAATTTGCGCAGCAAGTCCGCCAGCGCCTCGTTCTCCACTTTCTGGATGACTTCCTCAAAAAAGCCAAAGACGAGCAACTGGTAGGCAAGTTGGCGCGGCAGCCCGCGCGAACGCAGGTAGAAAAGTTCCTCCGGGTCCAGGCGGCTGGTCGTCGCCCCGTGGGTGCAGCGCACGTTTTGGTTTTGGATTTCCAGACCCGGCAGCGAGTCGGCCTCCGCGGCGGGATTGAGCAGCAGGTTGCGGTTTTGCTGGTAGGCGTCCGTTTCCTCAGCGCCCGGCTCGACGCGAATCATCCCGGCGAAAATCGTGCGCGTCTCATCCAGCAGCGCGTTTTTAAACAGCAGGTTTGACGTCGCCCGCGGCGCCACGTGGTCCTGAAACGTGCGCTGGTCAAATTCCTGTTCGCCGCTGGCAATCGTCAGCGCGCACAATTCCAAATTCGCTCCAGGCCCGTTGAGTTTCGAGTAGCTCTCGTAGCGTGCCCGTTGCGCGCCGAGATGGACGGAGATGTTCTTCACGCTGGCATCGCGCCCGCAAATCACCGTGTCGTCCTGATACGAGCGGCAGTGACCATGCAGATTCTGGATGCTCTTGCGGAAAACCCGTGCGCCGGTCCCGGCGATAATCGTCGCCGCTCCCGCCACCCAGGCCGAATCGTTGTTCTGGGCCGAGCCGTAATAATCCAAAAGGTTCACCGTGGAATTCACGCCCGCCACAATGAGCGTGTGCGGGAACAGCGCCGCCCCGGGTGAAGCCGTCCAGTGTTCCACCACAAACGTCCCCGGAATCTCCACCTTGTCCGGCACGTACAGAAATGCCCCCGAGCGTGTGTAAGCCTGGTGCAGCGCCAGGAACTTCCCTCCGCCCAAGGCGTGGTCGTGTTTGAACAAATGCTCGCGCACCAAATCGGGATGCTTCGTTATCGCCTCCGCCAGTGGCAGAAAAATGACGCCCTTGGCCGCGAGCTCACGCGAAACAGGCGAGTGGCTGACCAACAAATCGTCCGCATACACCATCTGGCTGGCAGTGGCACCCGTGAGGATGTCGGTCAGCGGGCCGGGGAATTTGTTTTTCGCGCGCAGGGCGCCGCCCAGCGTCCAGCCCTTGTGGCCGGAAAACCGCCAGCGTTCGTCCTTTTTGTCCACGGTGATGCCCTGCCCGGCCATCGCGCCGTCGCGATTCGCGCGCACCCACGCTTCCTGGCGCAAATCAGCCAGCCACTGCGGCTCGCGCGCCTCCGCCAACTCGGCGAGAAAAGTGGATTCCAGCACCGGCGAGCCCGCCACAATCGCAGGCGCGACCGCTTCTTCAACGACAGTATTCATCCGACCGAGCCTTCCATTTCGAGTTCAATCAGGCGCTTCAACTCCACGCTGTATTCCATGGGGAATTCGCGCACCAGGTCGTTGATGAAACCGTTGACCGACAGGCTCATCGCCGCCGCTTCGCTCAAACCGCGGCTGCGCATGTAGAAAATTTGCTCCGCGCTGACTTTCGAGACGCTCGCTTCGTGCTGCACTGAGTTGCCTTCGCCCCGCACCGTGATGGCCGGGTAGGTGTCCGTGCGCGAATTGGCGTTGATGAGCAGCGCGTCGCACTCGGTGTTGTTCTTGCAATTCTTCAGGTGCTTCGGAATTTGCACCAGCCCGCGATACGTCGAGCGCCCTTTGCCGACCGAAATGGATTTCGCGATGATGTTCGACGTCGTCTCGTCGGCCGCGTGAATCATCTTCGCGCCGGTGTCCTGGTGCTGGCCGTCGTTGGCCAGCGCGATGGAGAGCACCTCGCCGCGGGCGCGCTTGCCCTTCAGGACGACGCCCGGGTATTTCA
>CAZCMU010000300.1:0-2659 GCA_964499725.1 uncultured Opitutales bacterium | reverse complement strand
CCACCCCAATGCCTAACATAACGCTGCACGGTGCGGGGCGTGGCTGCCTCGAGCCAGTCAATCTTTTCGCGCACGCCAGGGATGAAGCGCTCCAAGCCGGCGACCGATTCCTCGATGATGCGCTGCTTGTGCTTCTGGTAATCCTCCTCATGCAAACCCGCCCAATCCTGCCAGCGCGCGTTGATCGACGCGACCACCGCGTAACGCTGCTCCTTCTGCTGCGGGCGTGTGTCGGGATAATACACCGAATAGGTGCGGCTGGTGGTGTGAAAATCCGTCAGTTCGTCGCTGGTAAATTCCTTGGCGTCCGAAGTGAAAACGAGGTCGCCGATGTGGGGAATAGTCTCGCCCGCGCGGATGCCCATGTACACCTGGCACGAACTGGAATTAATGCGCACGGCTTCGGCCTCCGCGCAATAAGCCGCCGGCAATTGCTCGCGCCCGACCAAATCAAACAGCGTGTTCTTGATATTGGAATTCGAGAGCACCGCGCGGCAGCGGATTTCCCGGCCATTGACCACCACCCCGCGCACCCGCGGGCGGCCCTCGGCATCCGGCTCCGTCAGTACGCGTTCAACAAGGCAGCGGTGCCGCAAATCCGCGCCGTTTTTCTTCAATTCGTCCGCCATCAAACCAATGAGCAAATCCGTGCCGCCGCGAAAAATATAAACCCCCTTGCTCATGAAATTCGAGAACACGATGCCGTAGGTGATGGCCGGGTCGTCGAGCGTCGAGCCGTTGGCGTAGGCAATGGGTTCGAGCAGCAGGCGGTGCACGTCGCCCCGACCGGGGAAAAATTCTTCGAACAACTCGCGCGTGGTGCGGCGATCATTGTCGTAGTAATTCATCTGCCGCAGGTGCTCGAAAAACGCGGTGACGCGTTCGGCTGAGACTTTAAAGTGCTCAATCAGCAAGCGGGTGAAATCATCGCGGTCGAAAGTGGTTTGCAGGTTGAACTGCGGGTTGACGAACCGGATGTCCTGGAGCTGGCCGATGCGGTCGGCGATTTCCTTCGTCCAATACTTGCGGCAGGACTTGATCATGCCGACCGGAAACCCGTGTAGCGAGATGTCGAAAATATGTCCGCGCTTGCGGGTAAACCAAGTCGCCAGGCCACCAAATTGATAATGGTGCTCCAGCATCAGCACCGAGTAACCCAGCTTGGCCAAATAATTGCCGCCCGTCAGGCCACCCAAGCCACTGCCGATGACGACCACGTCATACGCCTCACGTGTGCCTTTCAGGAAGTCCTTGGCCATGATGGGTTTGGGTGGATGCAGTGCGCGGGTTGTCTCCGGCTTTCGTGCGAACTCGACGATTTACCCGTTCCCCACGCCGCTGGCAAGTTTGGAGTGAGCAAACCAGCTTTGCCGCAAAGGCACGAAGATTCTTGGATAAATCGTTATTCTTTGCGTTCTTCGCGTCTTTGCGGTGAATTTGAGCCACAAAACGCCCATGCTGCCCAACCGGTTCTATAACGACGACGACCTTGCCCTGCTCGACCCCACCCACCCACGCCGCCCGCGCGAGGAGGGCGACCCGCGCTCGCCCTTTGCCGTGGACCGCGACCGGGTGATTTTTTCGTCCGTCTTCCGTCGCCTGCAATCGAAAACGCAGGTCTTCCAATCCGGCGAATATGATTTCTACCGCACGCGCCTCACCCACTCCATCGAGGTCGCGCGCATCGGGCGCTCAATCGCCGAGTTCCTCAACGCGACGCAAAAGAGTCTCACGCCAGATTTTTTTGTGGATCCCGATTTGGTCGAGGCCATCGGCCTGGCGCACGACATCGGCCACCCGCCCTTCGGCCATATCGGCGAACGGCGGCTGAATGCACTGATGGCCGACTGGGGCGGCTTTGAGGGCAACGCGCAAACGCTGCGCCTGCTGGCCGAGCGTTTTTATGAGCGCCCGCAGCAATCTCGCGGGCTCAACCCCACGCGGGCCTTCCTGGATGGCGTGATGAAATATAAAACCCTCCACCGCGAAGCCGGAGGCAAAAAACACGCGCCGGAAAATCACTTCCTCTACGACAGCCAGGAAAGCTTGCGCGACTTTGCCTTGGGCGGAAAGAAAAACTCTGCCGCCTGCAAAAAGGATGGCGACCTGAACGATTGCAAATCGCTCGAATGCCAAATCATGGATTGGGCGGACGACACCGCCTATTGCCTGCACGACATTTTGGATGGAGTGAAGGCGCGGTTTATCTCGGTGGAAGTCGTCGAGCACTGGGCGGCCGGCCAATCCTTCGATGCCGCTAAAAATGTCTGGCTGGAAAAATTACTGGAACTCATTCGCCAGGAGAATATCGAACCCGCCTTCAACGCGAAAATTGGCTCCTTCATCCGCGCCTGCCGACTTGCGCCGCGCAAGCATCCGCTGGCCAAACAAACCCAGCGCTACGCGTGGACGTTGGAAATTAAAAAGGAAGTCGAAGCGGAAGCGGCCTTTTACAAGAGCCTGGCGTTTGATGTCATTTTCCGCTCGCCTTCCATTTTGCAAATCGAGTTTAAGGGCGGCTTTATCATTGACCGGCTCTTCGGCGCGCTGCGCGAGCATTACATCGAGCCCGCGCAGCCCAAGCTCGCCTTTCTCCCCACCCGTTGGAACGCGCTCATTAAGGCGGAAAAGACCGAAGCCGCCCGCGCGCGCCTGGCCT
>CAZCMU010000299.1:0-2779 GCA_964499725.1 uncultured Opitutales bacterium | reverse complement strand
GCGGAAATCCTTTTTGACGATGTGCCAGGTAAGCGAAGGCATGGCGGCAGAGAGAAAGACGGGGCGGGGCAACGGGAAGTTATTAACGTAGAGACGAAGCGGCTGGCGGTGCGGCCTGGCCGCGGGCCAGCGAAATATAGATTTCCCGCAGGGGCAGCGGCTGGGCGGTGACGTTGGCGCCGGGGAAAATTTCCGCGCAGAGTTTTTCGGTTTCGCCGGGTTTATAGTGCGTTTCGATAAAACGCGTGAGCGAGCCGGCGTCTTCCCAGCCGAGCCAGTGCGCGGGGCGCTGCGTGGGCGGTGCACCGCTGTTGGCACGCGTGACCTCGATGCGCCGGAAACGTTGCTGGAGAGAGTCGAGTCTTTCGGCGAATTTGAGTCGGCCCTGGTCAATCAGGCCAATCCAGTCGGCGAGGCGCTCGACCTCCTCGATGTCGTGCGAGGAGACGAAGACGGTCCAGTTGCCGAGGCTGGAGACTTCGAGCACGCCGCGGATAAAGTCGTCGCGCACCACGGGGTCGAGTCCGCTGAACGGTTCGTCGAGCACGAGCAGGTCGGGCCGGTAGGCGAGGACGGAGAGCAGCAGCGTCTTCATCCGCATCCCGCGCGAGAGGTGTTTGATTTTGCGCGCGGGCGGGAGGTCGAATTTCGCCAGCAAGGTTTTTTCCAATTCGACATCCCACTTTTTGTAAAACGGCCGGCAGTAGGCGAGGAACCGGCGCACGGTCATCCACTCGGGCAGGTCAATCGTTTCCGCGACGTAGCCGATGCGCGCAAATTCCGCCGGGCCGAGTTTATGCGTATCCATGCCCAGCACGCGGGCGGTGCCGGCGGTGGGGCGCAGCAGGTTCATCAGCATTTTGATGGTCGTGCTCTTGCCCGCGCCGTTCGGGCCCAGCAGCGCGTAAACGGAGCCCGCGGGCACCGTGAGGTCGAGCGAATGCACGGCTTCCAACTGGCGGAAGCGGCAGGTGAGGCCGGTGGTTTCGATGGCGTTCATGGTTGGGAGTGGTCGGAAAGTTTGCGCCAATGTGCGGCGACGGCGTCCTGCACGTCTTCAGCGGTGAGGCCGAGTTTTTTGGCTTCGACGATGGCGCGCTCGAGCTCCGGGCCGAGAAGTTCGGCGCGTGCGCGGCGGTCGCCCAAAGCCAGCGCGGCCACCACACTGCCCACGGCGGGGGTGGTCACGAGCACACCTTCATCGACGAGTTGAGCGATGACCTTGTGCGCGGTATTCGGATTGATGCGCAGTTCCTGGCTGAGCACCCGTACGGAAGGAAATTTGTCGCCAGTGCGAATCTGGCCGGTGACGACCGCCTTTTTCACGGCAAAGAGGACTTGCTCGGCAATGGGCAGCCCGGGGCGGATTTCGATGGAGAAGGGCAGCATCTGTACTACTTATAATAGTACAGATAATACAGTTGTCAAGGGGGTGAGCGGAAAAATATTGCGATTAGTTCCCGGCTCGCGTCATTTCGGTGGCGATGCTCACTGTGCGTAAAGTTATTTTTGCCATGATTCTGCTGGCTTCTGGCGGCACTGGCGCGCTCTTCGCCGCGGATACGCCAGCCAGTCTTTCTCCCGGTGCGCCACCGCCGCGCACGCTGACTTATGGTGATGCCGCGACGCTGGGCTTGGTCGAGGGCGTGACGGAGTACCTGCCGGTGTCGTCCATTGGGCACACGATTCTCGTTACGCATGCACTGGGATTGGACCTCGACCAGCCGTTACTCGACAAACAGGGTCAGCCCATTCAGACGACCCACCACGGTGTCACGAGCACGCTGACGCTGAAGGAAGCGGTGGACATGTATAATGTGATGGTGCAGGCCGGGCCGATTGCGGCGATTCTGCTGCTCTATTGGCGGCGGGTGGCGAGCTTGTTCCGGGGCTTGGCGGGCCGCGACCCGCAGGGGTTGCTGGTGCTCCGCAATTTAATCGTGGCATTTTTACCGGCGGGGATTTTGGGCCTCGCGCTGCACAATGTGATTCACGACTACCTATTCACCTACCACTCGGTGGCGGCGGCGTTGGTGGCGGGGTCGGTGCTTATTTTGCTGGCTGAGCGCTGGCGGAAAATCCACGCGACAAACTCGATTGATGCGCCCGGACCGGAGTTGCATGAGTTAACGATGCGGCAGGCGCTGGTCATTGGCTTGTGCCAATGCGTGGCGTTGTGGCCGGGCACCAGCCGCTCGATGATGACGATTGTCGGCGGTTATGTGGCTGGCTTGCGTCCAGCCCGCGCGGCGGAGTTTTCTTTTTTATTGGGATTGTTGACTCTTACCAGCGCTTCGGGCCTGGAGGCGGTGCTACACTTGCACGAATTGCGCGCGGCGCTGCCGCTCGGGCCATTGGTGCTGGGGATCACGATTGCGACGATTGCGGCGGCGTTGACAGTCAAATGGTTCATCAGCTGGCTGGGGCAGCGGGGCATTGGGGCCTTTGCGTGGTACCGGCTGGCCCTGGCGGCGTTGGTGTTAGGGGTGATGTAAGGATTTATCGCCCCCCCGCTTTCCCGGCTTGACCGGGGTGGGGGTGTCCGGCAATGTGTCCCATCCGGCTGGATGCTTTACCAGCTTCCGGCCTCCATTTTTTAAAAAACCGCCGCCATGGCTAATCCGAAACGCAAACAATCCAAGCGCCGTAGCGCCCTCCGGCGCGGCGCCAACCGGTTCAAGGCACCCCAGGTGTCCAAGGACCCGACCGACGGCACCACTTTCATGCCCCACCGCGTGAACCCCGCCAACGGCATGTACCGCGGCCGCCAGGTGCTCAA
>CAZCMU010000298.1:0-2787 GCA_964499725.1 uncultured Opitutales bacterium | reverse complement strand
TCGACCTCTTGCACCCCATGCAAGCGCGCTACCAGGCTACGCTACAGCCCGAAAAACTGTCCACCTCCTGGGCCAAAAGCTGCGGAGGGCTGCGCCGGGGAACGACGCGAAGGGTCAACACTAGCGGGCGAAGGCGGAAGCGCAAGGAGAAAAGCAGGGAGCGAGGAGCGGGGAGCAGGGAGTCCGAAGCTGAAAACACCAAATCCGTCGGGAATGAAGGGGCAGAGGCCATGGTCGGCTAATCTGCCACTCCCAGCTCCATGCTCCCGGCTCCCCGCTATCTAGGCTTGCCTTGCCCCTGCCGACGAGTATTGTCCTCCCTTTTCCCCTTGTGCCGGACGCCAGTGGCGGTATGCGGGGACCAACCAACTTCCACCGGCAAAACCAACTCAAATACCCGATCCAAGGTCCGGGCGGCGCCTCTGCCAAAACCGCAGCGCGCAGCCGGGATACGGAGCCAGTCCATTATCACATGAATATCACCGTCAAAGACCTGCTCGACGCAGGCATGCACTTCGGCCACCAAAAGCGCCGCTGGAACCCCAAGTCCAAGCCCTACATTTTCGACCACCGCCAGGGGGTCAGCATCATTGACCTGGAAAAGACGCACAAACTGCTCGAAGCCGCCGCGAAATTCGTCGAGGAAGCCGTCGCCGCCGGCGGGGATGTTTTAATCATCGGCACCAAGAAGCAGGCGCAGGAAATCGTCCGCGAGATGGCGACGACCACCAACATGCCTTACTGCGTCAACCGCTGGATGGGCGGCACGCTCACCAACTACGCCACCGTCAAGAACAGCCTCGAAAAATACCGCCGCTGGCTGCGCATGGAGACGGACGGCCAGCTCGACAAGCTGCCGAAGAAGGAAGCCTCCGCCATCCGCCGCGAAATGGCCCGCATGCACCGCAATTTTGAAGGGATGCTCACCATGATGAAGCTCCCCCAGGTCATGTTCGTCATCGACACCAAGCTGGAGCACATCGCCGTCGCCGAAGCCAACCGCGTGGAGATGCCCGTGGTCGCGCTCGTGGACACGAATTCCGACCCGACCCTCGCGCAGTACCCGATTCCGGGCAATGACGACGCCGTGAAATCCGTCCGCCTTGTGGCCGATGTTATTTTGGAAGCGATTCAAAACGGCCTCGCCCGCCGCGAGGTGAAGACCGCGCAGCGCGGTGTCGCGCCCATCGTCCGCCCGGAATTCCAGGAAGTGCAGCCGGAAGTCACGATTGCCGCCGACATCACCGTCGTCGAGGAGCCGGAGGAGGCCGGCGCCACCCGCCCGTTTACCCGCGTCCGCAAGAAACCCGCGGTCAAGGGCAAGACGGAATAACTTTCTTTCATCCTGATTTTTCCCCATGGCTGACATTTCCGCTACAATGGTCAACGAGCTGCGCTCCAAAACGGGCGCGGGGTTGATGGACTGCAAACGCGCGCTGGTTGAGAACAAGGGCGACCAGGGTGCCGCCGCCGAATGGCTGCGCAAAAAGGGCATCGCCTCTGCCGTTAAAAAGGCCGACCGCGCCGCCTCCGAAGGCATCGTCACCTCCTACATCCACCTCGGTGGCAAAGTCGGCGTGCTGATTGAAGTCAATTGCGAGACGGATTTTGTGGCCAAGACCGACGAATTTCAGGCCCTCGGCAAGGACCTCTGCATGCAGATTGCCGCGGCCAGCCCGCTGTTTGTCTCGCGCGATGTGGTGCCCGTTGAATTGCTCGAGAAGGAAAAGGAAATCGCCGCCGCCCAGGTCGTGGGCAAGCCCGCGCCCGCTGTCGAGAAAATCGTCCAGGGCAAAATTGACAAATGGTACGGCACCATCTGCCTGCTCGAGCAGCCTTTCGTGCGCGACCAGAACAAGACGGTCAAGGACTACATCGCGGAGGCCATTGCCCGCACCGGCGAGAACATCGTCGTCCGCCGCTTTGTGCGCTACGCGATTGGGGACTAGTTAAAGCAGCGTGCGCGAGTTGTTCGGGGGCTTGGTTCCTGGTTGGAATATCGGGTTGCCATACCGGCAGGCTCAATTGCTCGATGGTTCGAGGGTTAAAGAGACGTGGCCGCACTTCTGTATTTGGCAATCGAGCAATCGAACCATTGAGCAATGAAGCAATGGAACAATAGGGTTACGCCGCCACTTGAACGTTGAATCAGCAAGCGATTCCCGGCATCTATCCGGAAATGCTGCTGGCCACCACCGAGCCGGGCTTTCGCGCCTTTACCGCGCTGCATTATGAGACCGTCGCGGTCTGCGTCGCGTTGATGGCCGGGGTTGCGTGGTTGGGCCGCCATTGGCGGCTGAGCCAGCCCGCTTTGGAAAAAAAGCTGCGGCGCGGTCTGGGCTGGTTTTGCCTTGGGGTCTATGCGGCGTATCTCGACTGGCTTTGGCAGCCGCGAAATTTTACCTGGGAGCGGAGTCTGCCGCTGGAATTTTGTGACATGGGCTTGCTCGTCGCGGCGGGCGTGTTGTTGACCAATGTCGCGTGGTTGCGCGGGCTGCTGTATTTTTGGGCCACGGTGTTCGCCTTGCAGGCGTTTTTCACGCCTGTTTTGCAGCAGGGGCCGGCCACGCCGGACTTCTGGCTGTTCTGGGCCGCACATTTGGGGATTGAGGCCGCGGTGGTTTACGACCTCGTGGTGGGAAAATTCCGGCCCGCGCCGGCCGATTTTACGCGCAGCTATGTCATTTCCTTTTTCTACGCGGCCGCGCTCATGATTTTGGATGTGCTGACCGGCTGGAACTACGGTTTTGTCGGCCCCGGCAAGCCCTCGACGCCCACGCTGCTCGA
>CAZCMU010000297.1:0-2826 GCA_964499725.1 uncultured Opitutales bacterium | reverse complement strand
CAGGACGCGGAGAAACTCCTCGAGGGCATTCCGGCGGCGAAGGATTGGCCGCGGCCCTTAAAAAAGAGCACCGACACGCTGGATGTGTGGATTGATTCCGGCTGCTCGCACGCTGCGGTTCTCAAACGCGACCCGCAACTGACTTGGCCGGCGGATTTGTATCTGGAAGGTTCCGACCAGCACCGCGGCTGGTTTCAAAGTTCCCTGTGGACGGCGTTGGCGACGGACGCCGCACCGCCCTACCGCAGCGTGCTTACGCACGGGTTTGTGGTGGATGAAAGCGGCCGCAAGCTTTCCAAGAGCGACGGCAAGCCACAGACGGCCGACGACTATGTCAAAAAATACGGCGCCGACCTCATCCACCTCTGGATTGCCTCGGAGGATTTCCGGCATGACATCACGCTTTCGGAGAATATTTTCACCCAGATTTCCAATACCTACCGCGGCGTGCGCAACACACTGATGTACCTTTTGGGAAATCTGGCAGGTTTCGATGCCGCGCGCGACGCCGTCGGCCCAGAACATTTCACCCCGCTGGACAAATGGGCGCTGTACAAGCTCTCGGTACTGGTAACGGAAGTCACGCGGGAGTTTGACGCCTACAATTTTCACCTCGGGGTAAAGGCCATTGACCAATTCGTCTCGGTCACGCTTTCCCGGCAGTATCACGATATTTTGAAGGACCGCCTGTACACCTTTGCGCCCAGCTGGCCGGAGCGCCGCGCAGCCCAGACAGCCATGCACGCCATCTTGCGCTCTCTCCTGGGTTTGCTGGCACCAGTGCTGCCGTTCACGACCGACGAAGCGTGGAGCCACCTCGCGGCAGGTTCGGATTTTGGCGAGGACTCCATCCACCTCCAACCCTGGCCGCAGGTTGATTCGGCTTGGGCGTCGCCCGATTTTGCGCAGGCCGCTATTGAGATTGATACGATTTTGAAGTTCCGCGAACGCATTTACGAAAAACTTGAAGCATTGCGCCAGGAGAAGAAAATCGGCAAGTTTCTCGACGCCCAAGTGACATTGACCGGGGCTGATGCCACCGAGCCGATGCCCTTGTTGCGCCGCTATGCTGATGATTTGCCTGAATTGCTAATTGTTTCGCAGGTTCAGCTTGTGCGCGGCTCAAACTCAGAACTGGAGATTGCCGTGGCCCCGGCTGATGGCGTACGCTGCCCGCGCAGTTGGCGCTGGGTGCCCGAGCTGGTGGCGGTGGAAGGCTTTGAGGAAAAAGTCTCGCCGCGCGACCGCGCTGCTTTGCTGGCCAAATATACTCCACAAAAAACTTAACGCTGCATTTAATCCATTTAACCATGACCAAATCGAAAAAAGCCCCTGTCAAGCCCGCCGCCAAACCCGCTGCCAAACCCATCGTCAAGGCGGCTGAAAAAGCCCCGGCCAAGCCAGTATCGGCGGTCAAAGTCCCGGCCAAGGCCGTGGGTAAAGCGCCGGCAAAACCGGCCGCACCCGTTTTGGCGCCGGTCAATGTGGAGGCGGACTCCGCCGCCAAAGCCATCATGCTTAACGCCCGTAAGCGCAAGAGCACGCCCGCGATCTTTAAAATCAAGTCGCGCAAAAACACCCCCATCGTGTTTACTCTCGATGACGTCCAGGAACTTATCAAAACCCGCAAGAGCGACAAAGAGAAACCGGTCAAAAAGGGTGAAACCAAGGCCGCTTTTTTGGCGGCCAAACAAATTGCCGCCAAGGCAACCGTGCCCAAAGGCAAAACGCCGTCGCCGCTACCCAAGGTTCATAAGAGCCGCGTGCTCGGCGCCGCGTCGTTGGCGGAAATTCTGGGCGTCTCGGCACCGCCCAAGACCCAAAAGGCGGTTTCCATAGCCCAGATGATGGATAACGAAAACATTGCACAAAAGCACCGCCGTTACTACCGGCAGTTGGTCGAAATGCGTGAGCAAATCCGCCAGGGGCTTGACCTGCACACGTCTGAAACTCTCAAACGCTCCTCAAAGGAGGACTCGGGCGACCTTTCCGGCTACAGCCAGCACATGGCCGATGCGGGCACGGACACCTTTGACCGCGACTTTGCCCTTAGTCTGGTGTCGAGCGAACAGGAACTACTCTACGAAATTGAGGAAGCTTTGAAACGCATCCGCAATGGCAGCTATGGTGTGTGTGAAATAACCGGACAAACCATTTCCGCCGACCGTCTGGCCGCGGTGCCATTTACGCGCTATTCGCTCGATGGCCAGAAGGAGTTGGAAAAGCAGCGTCGCTATGGCGTGCAGCGCAGCAACGCAGTGGGTTTGTTCGGCGAAGCGACCAGCGAAGACGCCGCCGCCCTGGCTGAAGACGACACTGAATCAGCATGAGCGCAGTAGTGCAGAGGTTGGCGCCCGCGCCATCCCGGGGTATCCGTGCTTATGGGCGCTTCTGGGTGACGCTCGCAGCGGTGCTGGTGGCTGACCAGGTCAGCAAAGCCTGGGTGGTGCGCCACATTGCGGCCAACACCTATTTTGACCCCGAGCCGATTCCCGTCATCCCGGGCTTTTTCTATTTTGTCAACGTGTCAAACACCGGCGCAGCCTGGGGAATGTTGTCGCATTTTACCGCATGGCTGGCGTGTCTGGGAGTGGCGGCCCTGGCGGCGATTTTTATTTTTCGCCGGCAACTTGAACTGTTCAAACCGCTTCTCCAATATACCTTTGGCCTGCTCTGCGGCGGCATCATCGGTAACTTGATTGACCGGCAGCGGCTCGGCCGCGTTGTGGATTTTTTGGATTTCCACCTGCCGGGTTACCGCTACCCGGCGTTCAATGTGGCGGATGCGGGCATCACGGTCGGCGTCACGATTTATCTGGTCTATTC
>CAZCMU010000296.1:0-2832 GCA_964499725.1 uncultured Opitutales bacterium | reverse complement strand
GGCCAAATTTCCCCCAGTGTAATCTCAAATCGCCCGCAGGTCTAGCGATTGTTTTTAAGGCTCAACATTCGACGGCGGGCTCGGTTCGTGGTAAGGCAGATGGCTATTAAACAGCGCCAGATGGGCGCGCAAAATGTTGGCGATTGCGGCAGCCTTCGCGTCATCGGCAATTTTGATGGCTTGGGTTTCCGCTTCCACGGCTTCGTCAAATTCCCCGTTTTCCGCCAGTGCGCAGGCGAAGGTGTCGGTGATGTTCACATGCTGACCGTGGTCAATTTCGTGCGCTTGGTTGGCGAGGTCGAGCGCCTCTTTTCCGTCGCGCACGGAACTGTCGGGTGAAGTGGCGAACAGCCAGGCGAGGCGGTTGAGGGTGGTCAGGGAATGGGGGTCCGTCCCCAAGGCGCGGTGCAACAGGGTAATGGCGTGGCGCGGCTGGCCGGCGTTTTTTTCGAGGTCGGAATAATTCTGCAAGAACCGAATGCGCCAGTTCAGCGTTTGCAGGGTATTCACATAGGGCCACAATCCCGGTCGTTGTTCAAGCTGGCCGGTTTTCGCGGCCAGCATCAGCAAATTGTAAAGCGATTCCTGGCGCAGAAGGCGCAAATTTTTAGCGTCGGCCTGGCGCAACGCGGCGGTGATTTCCCGCTGGAGATTGTCGTGGTCGTTGACCGTGTCGAAAATTGCCGCCAGGCGCACCTGGTCGTTCAGTTCCAATTGGTCGTTGAGCACCGTCAGCACGCGCAGGCGCTGGACAATCTGGGCAAATTGGGGCTGCGCGCCATTGGCCAGATCCAACGCGGCGGCGGTAATGAGCGCCGGCAGGTTTTCCGGGTCCGTTTTCAACACCGTTTTCAACGAGTTGACAGCTGCGGGCAGGTTGCCGTCTTCCTGCTGCCATTCGGCCAGCCGCGCCAGCGCCTCGGGCATGGTTTGCTTGGGCGCGAACTCATAAATCATGAGGGGGGAACCTTTCGCCTGGCCCATTTGCGGCAACCCATAATAAATTGGCCGGAGAAATTGCGGAAGCACGCTAAAGTGCTGCATGTGCCAGACAAAGGCGTCATCCGGCACCGGATCGCTGGCCCGCAGGTTGCGCGACAAGCGCGCATACTCGGCGGGGCTGTCCACCCAGGGCAGTATCACCAGATATTTGGCCTGGTATTTTTCCAGCAGGGCTTGGGCTCGTCTGGGGTCCGGGGTCCCGTAAATTTCCGCATTGGCCTGCAGCCCCGGTAAATTTTCCCAATAAAAAGTTCCCAGGCCTTTGAGGCCGCCCCAGTAAATCAACCAGGTCGTGCTGGTGGGGCCGCTGATGACGACCGCCGGTTCGTCACCAATGCGCGCGCGCAATTGCTGGGCGATGTCCCGGGTGATGACTTCAATGCCTTCCACCTGCGACAGCGGCGCAATCCACCCGTTTTGCACCCATTGTGAAATAAGAAAGATGGGATTGGGCAGCAACACGCCGGCCAGGAACGCGGTCGCGGCGACTTTGAACCACCGGGTGGCAAGGAAGTTTCCACCGAGGGTCACGGCTTTGGCCACGCCCACGAGCGCGGCCAGCCAGAGCGCGTAGTTGATTTCCGCCCAGCGGATTTGCCAGGCGGAAAAAATAAACGTGAGCACGCCGGGCAGCAGCCCCAGCAAGAGCAGGGCCTTGGCTGGTCGGGGCACTCCTTTCTGCAGCGACCACCCCACCATGGGAATGGACAGCAGAATCACGGGATTCGTCATGATGAATTTTATCCAAAACGTCTGGCTCTTTAAAAAAGTCCCCATGTTGATAAACTCCATGATGTAGTCCACATGGAAGACCCAGAGAAAATGGTTGAAGACCCAGAAGTATTGATCCGCGAACAACCACCACATCACGGGCACGGTCAACACCGCCAGGGTGCTCAGGCCCAGCGCCAGCCAATCACGGGCTTTAACCGCCAGACGCCCACCGCCCCACCAACGGCTCAACCGGCATAACAGTTCCCCGCCGCCCGCCCACGCCAACGCGTAGAGCGGGTGATTGACTTCGAGCCGCATCCCGAAATGCGACGGAAAATATTCCACCAAATAAAAAAACAAACTTGTGGCCGCACCGGCGAAGCCCCAGACGCGCCACAGGGTTGGGTCCGGTTTTGCCAGTTCGCCCGCTGGCGCGCCGCGTCCCAGCAGGCCGGTCGCCAGTAATGCGCCCAACCCAACTCCAGCCAGGACTGGCACTTCGGAAATCATGCTAATCCACAATCCGCAGCCACCCGCGATGCCGGAGGCGATGAACCAGCGCCGCGCCTGGAGGCGATCCGGCAACCAAGTCTCGAGGACCGAATGGTTGCCGCTGCTTTCTGTTTTTACCCAGCCCGCGCCGCCGCCCAGCAGCAAAAGCAAAGTTAACAGGGCATTGAGTGCCGCAAGCCCGTGGTGGTCGGTGCGTCCCTCAATAAAAGATTCATAAAACGGAAAAATCCCGACTGCGCCAAACGCGAACAACGCCGCCGGCCCTCCGCCAAAACGGCGCGCTACAACGGGGGTCAGCGTCGCCAGCAGCAAAACAATCAAGAGGGTATTTGCGAAGGGCACGACTTCCTCCACGGCCAGCGGCAACGGGGTTGCGGTGTAAAAATGGTCTACTTCGGCCAACGCCGCCAGCCACCAACGGAAGAGCGAACTCCAATGCACATCGCGGCCGTCGGGTGCGTTGTCATAATCCACGTGACGCACGCGGTCCTGCCATGCGATATCCTGCAGCGGAAAGGGGTGGGCGATTGGCCGACCCGGAGCAATAGCATGCGCATTTTCATCTCCTTCGCCGCTGCCGCCACGCTCGCGTTGGCAGTCGGC
>CAZCMU010000295.1:0-2846 GCA_964499725.1 uncultured Opitutales bacterium | reverse complement strand
CGGCTGGTTCATGTCTGTGACGAGGGCGACGCAGCGCCGCTTCATCCCCCGCGCCACGCGCGTGATGGACCGCGCCAGTTGCTTCGCCTGCTCCAAATCTTTGATGAACGAGCCGTTGCCCCATTTCACATCCACCGCCAGGCCCTCGGCCCCTTCGGCCAGTTTCTTGGCCAGCACGCTCACCGTGATAAGTTGCAGGCTCGGCACCGTGCCCGTTTGTTCGCGCAGCTTGTAAAGCGTCGTGTCCACGGGCGAGATGGTGGCGTTGGGCGCGTAAATTGCGCAGCCGACCTTGACCAGTTGCTCGACAAATTGTTTCAGCGGCAGGTCGGCCCGGAACCCGGGGATGGCCTCCAGCTTTTCCACGGCAGTGATGACAAAGTCCTCGTCCACGCCATTGATGCACGGCATGCACACGCCGCAGGCGGCGGCCAGCGGGGGCAGCACCAGGGAGGTCTTGTCGCCCACGCCGCCGGTGGAGTACTTCGCAATTTTGGGCCGCGAGATGCGCCCCAGGTCCACCACTTCGCCCGAGAGCATCATCTCCTCGGCAAAGGTGGCGGTCTCCTGCGCGGACATGCCCTTGAAGTAGATGGCCATGGCCATGGCGGACAACTGGAAGTCCGGCAGCTCCTCGTCCAGGATGGAGTCCACAATGAAGCGGATCTCGTCCTCATTGTATTCGCCGCCATCGCGCTTCTTCTCGATTAAGTACGAGAAGGACGGCTTGATGAATTTGCGTGTACCCGACCCCGATGTGGAGGTGAAATCAGAACTCATAGAGAGCAGCAAGTTAACGGGCTTCACACCCGGCCCGCGCCGGGTCCATACCCCGTAAACCTTTACGGATTAGCGCATTAGGGACGCCCCTGTCAAACCTATAATTTGGGGCGGTTAGATATGCCTCGGTTTAACGTGAAACAGAATTTTTTCAGTTGGATTGAGCAGACAATCGCGAAGAAGAAACTTGATCAAACCCCCTGTTAAAAAATTTGAGGTCGGATTAGGCTTTAGATGGCCCGATTGGGGTAAAGAGAATCAAAGTAGATCAAGATCTCTTTCAATCTCGGCCATTAGCTCCGGGGTTAAGCCCTTGGTTAGAGGGGCTTTTTTCCGGCTCTCTTCGGCCGCTTTTTCGTCTTTTTTGGCCTGCCAGGCTTCGCGCTTCATGCGCAAGAGTTGTTCAGCTTGGTCGGAACGGCGGAGCCAGGAGAGTTCGCGGGCCACGGCAAGAAGGGTGCGCTGGCTGGCGGGGTCGTCGGAGGCAGCATCACTAAAAGAGCGGAGGCAACGGGCGAGGGCGGCGGCGAGGGGCGCGGAGAGCAGGGTAGAAACGGGGTCGGCGGAGTCTTGGGAGAGCGCGGAGGATTCCTCGGTAAGGGAGCGGACGAGGTGGCGGGTCTCCTGAAGGTGAAGCCAGTCTTGAAAGCCGCCTTGTTTCCATTCGGATAAATTTTGCTCGCTGATGGGGCGGGCGGCGAAGCTGGCGGCGGGGACAGCCTGAACATCGGGTTGGGCGTTGAGCCAGGCGACCACGGAGGTGCCTGATTCGCCATCGTCGAGGCGCCGGTTGAGTTCGTCGCGAATTTCGCGAGGGAGGCGGGCGATTTTGCCGGTACGGGTAGTCATAATCCGCCAGAATAGCGGATGGGGGCAATAAGCGGTAGGGATAGGTTGGCTGCGTTGGGATGGTTGGATGGGTTGGCTGCGTTGGGTGAGGCGCTAGGTCGGTCCGGAGGCCCGATTCCCCAGGCGGTGACTTACGCCTACCTTCAAGGCCTGTGCGATTACGCGCCAGCGGGTAGGGCTGGGCATCCCTGACCAGCCTAGCGTTTGGATTGTCCCTCTGTCCCTTTCCTCCTTAGTCCCTTTGTTTCACTTCCCCTTCTTCACCGCTTCCAGCACATCCGGCGAGCCCTGCGCCCGGATGTCGTTGTCGCTCAAAATTTCGTCGGTCGAATCCTTCATCGCCTGGCGGGGGAAGACCAGCGTCTCCAAATAATCGCCGTCAAATTCAAACTTGAGATACTCATCCTTCGAATCATTCAACACTTGCGCGAGTTGATTCAGGTTTTTTATCGGGATGTCATTGACGCTTTTGAGCACGCAGCCGACGGGGTATTGCCCGTAGTTTTCACCCAGTTTGTGGGGAAACAACGGCGAAGAGACAATGACCAGTTCCTCACCGGGAAAGGCCGGCTGGTCGTGCCGCCGCGTGATAAGGGGGCTGTGGGACAGGACGGCCGTGCCCAGCGATTTCAGACCGTCGAAAAATTGCCCCGTGGCTTTCGAAAAAACCAGGGGGCCGAAAATATAATAGGACGGATATTCCCCTTTGAGATAAGGCACCAGGCGCGGCCGTTCGGTCTCCACGGGGAACTGGATGGCCGCTTCCTGGCCATGGCGGACAATCGTCAGGGGAACCTTGCCGTCTTTGGCGACCTTTTGAATCAGGTAGTGAAAGTCCACGCTGAGGTTATTGCCGATGTCAACCATGCCCCGGTCGTTGATGGCCGTGTCGCCAATCTTGGTGATGACATCCCATTTTTTCAGCGGGTACGCGGGGTCGTTAAAAAAGGGCTTGTAAACGAGGATGCCATGCACCGAGGGGGCGGTTTTCAGAAAACTGTGGAGCGCGGGGTTTTCGAAGAATTGCGTCTCATCGTAGATAACCGGCTTGCCGGAGTAATGGCCGCTGGGGAGATCCTTAAGAAACAGATCTATTTCTTCGCCCGGAATGATATAGCCGATATTTTGCGCATTGATGAGTTTGCTAAAGGCCAAGCCAATCATCTGGTTGTTTACCACGGCCGGGCCGCCGCTGTTGCCGGTGTTGATGGCGGCGT
>CAZCMU010000294.1:0-2874 GCA_964499725.1 uncultured Opitutales bacterium | reverse complement strand
GCCCACTTCCATCGGTTGCAATGACACCTGCGAAAGCCTGTACCCATGCCGTGGTAGCAATCTTCGTGCTATTGTCACTCCCGCCAGGCGTCGGGGCCGTCGGCGTGCCCGTGAAAGCCGGCGAGGCCAGGGGCGCAAGCGCCGCCAAGGCCGAGGTCAGGCCCGTCACACCCGATTGCGCAATGGCCGGGATGTCCGCCGCCACCAGCGCACGAAATGTCGGCGCCGCCGCCGAACCGCTGCCCGGCCCGGCGAAAACCATGTTCGCGTTTTGGTTCGCCAGCGACACCGCCAGCGTACCGCTCGTCGTGATGGGCGAACCGGCCACTGACAGGAAACTCGGCACGCTCAGCGCCACGCTGGTCACGGAGCCGCTGCCACCCCCGGCCGCGGCAATCGCCGCTTGCACAAATGCGGTGGTGGCGACTTTGGTTGAGCTATCGCTTGCGGGCGAAACCGTCGGCGCCATGGGCGTGCCCGTAAATGTGGGCGAGGCCAGCGGTGCCTTGGCCGACAAGGCTGTGTTCAAATCTGTCTGGCTGGCGAGCGTGCCGGTAATGCTGCCCCACGTTCCCCCGCCGCTACCCCCGCCGCCAATCGGCGCAAAGCGGGCGTCACTCTGCGCCGCGGTGTAAAACGTGTCTCCCGCTGGCGACGGCGTGCTGGCGAGTCCCGAACCATCCTCCAGCACGCGCACCGGCCCTGCGCACAGCGTGATGACTCGCCCGGGGCTGTCGTTGGTGATGACGAAAACGGACAGCCACGCCGGCCCCGCGACGATATTGCTCTGCGCCGCGGTGAAGGCGACGACCGCGTGCTGCTTCGTACCCGCGTTCCAGGTGTCGAGCGTGGTCGTGTTGTCGAAACTCGTGACAGTCGCACCCATCAGCGGTGTAAAGCCCGGGTCGGGCGCCGCGCCGCCAGAACCCAGCGGACGAACTTCGAGCGTGAGGCTGGCAAGATTGGAAATGTCCTGCAACCCGCCGTTGAAAAACACGGCGATTTCGAATTGCACATCGTTGCCGCGCCAGAATTGCGGCGTGGCGCGGCGCAGGATATCCAGCGGGGCGTCGAAATTGGCGGCGTCGCCGGCGAGGCGGAGGCGGGTGCGGGTAAGGGTGCTCATATTAGTTTTGAGGGTTGAATTTGGAGTTCAGAGTTTTGGGAAGGTAGTTTCTGGTGGGGACGTCTCCCCACAACGTCCGTGCATTCAGGCCGTTGGCGGCTGGGTGGTAAGCGCACCGCCGATGAATTCATAGACTGTCTCGGTCACCTGGCCCGCGGGCACACAGCGCAAGGCGCGCAAGACGGCATCCGGCAGGAAAATTTCTGCGATCTGGCTGGCGTCTTCACTCACGAAAATCAGCCCGCCGGTCGTCTGTGCGAGGCATTGCGGGTGCACCGCGGCAAAACGTAGCGCGTGCTCGGCGGAATCGTGGCGCTTGGCGATGGCGAACGTGACCTCCGTGCGCGCATTGCCGCGATCAAACACTGTGGCCTCATCCGCGCGGAGGGCTGCGACCGCCTGCGTTTCGCGGCGGGTGGCGAGGGAAAACTGGCGCGGTGATTCACGGTGGGCGAGTCCGCGCGCCAAGACCAGTTGGCCAAAAAGAATTTTCATAAAAAATCAACGGGGTTCGGGCACGGCCAGCGAGCCTTCGGCCCAAAAATGCAAATCGAGTGCGACCGCGCCGCGCGTGGGTCCGGACGGGGAGGTCCACGGGTTGGTTTCGGCCAGGCGCAGAACACCTTCGCCGCCTGGTGCCGGCCAGTTCCATAAATGCAGGGCCTGGCTAACCCGCTCGGCGGCCACGAGCAGGCCTGCGCCCGCGGAATTGGCCAGCAGGTTTTCGATGACGCGCACCGTCAGCGCGATTTCCAAAAAAACCGGCCCCGGTACGGCGGACTCCACCCGGCGCGGGGTGGGGTCGAGCACTAGGATTGTCAACCCCAGCGCGCTCTGCACCGCCGCCTCAACCTGGCTGTCGAGATCCACCGCACGCCGTGCCAACACCGTAGCACTGCTGAGGCACAAACGGCGCTGCAATTGCTGCACGACGGCATTTTGAAGCTGGCTGAGAACGCTGCTCATGGTGACGCGAATAAGTTTTAGAAACCGGACAAATTTTCGCCCGTGACGCGCTGGCGGCGGTGGCCAAGCACGTCGAGGCCGAAGGGCGAATTCGCTTCGAGATCGCTGGCGGGCTGTGCCGGCACGGTGATGGGCACCTCTCCGCGCGCCACGCGAATGAGCAACGCGCGGGCATCGGTAGCCAGTCGTACTTGGTCGGCGGACAATGCGAGGTTGGGCAGGCGCGCTTGCAGCGATTCCAGCGCGAGGTGCGCTGCAGCGAGTTTTAGCTCCGGTGGCAGTAGGCACGCGTCAAGTTCGACCCGGTTTCGGCGATTCCCGCGGATTTCCGCCCGCACCCGGGCCGTGACGTCCGCAATCAACGCGGGCAAGGGATCAACTTGGCCGGGGTTCAACTGACGCTGACGCAAAGCATCCACTTGCGGGCCGAGCAGGCACGCCAGCACGTCGTCGGGAGTGAGTGGGGACCAGGACATGGGATAGGGCATTACGGGACTAAGACGCTGAGAATTCTTCACCTGCACCGCGCCGGGGATGGGACCCGGCGCAGCGCGGATGGGGTGGGCGAGTGCCGCTGTTTAGGCGCTCGCGGTGAGGCCGTTGAGGCCGAGCTCGGAGGTGACAATGACCGTCGAATAGTGCTCGACGGAGATGTCGGTGTATTTCGCGTGGTCTTCGAGGAAGACGCGGAAGGGGCCGCCGCTGTCCGTGGGCGTGTAGAAGCGCTTCAGGTTGGCTGGTTCGTCCTTGCCGGGCAGCGGTTCGGCGTAAAAGCAGAAGAC
>CAZCMU010000293.1:0-2903 GCA_964499725.1 uncultured Opitutales bacterium | reverse complement strand
TGATCCCGAAGGCACGGCTCCAGGCATGGCGGCAGTACCTCGGCCCAAGCTACCGCCCGCGCGTCCAGCTGGTGCAGCCGCCGTTCTGCCCACGGCCACCTCCGGCACCGCCACGCGCCCGCCGCCTTCGGCGCCAGTGCCTCCGCCCGCCGCCGCCGGCAGCGGGGCTCAGGACGTGAAATTGCCCAAGGTCGCGCCACGGCCGCCGACGGAAGCGCCCAAATTTGGCCGCAACGATCTGGTGACCATCCGCCGCGGCGTGGAAACCCAGCAGGTCAAATTTAAAAAAGCCGAACAGATGTTGAAAGAAGGCTGGGTGATTGTGCCAGGAAAATAAAAATGAAATCGCGCCGCTATCTGCCAGTTCTGGTGGCGCTTGCTTACGCGGTTCTCTTCATCATCGCCTTTCCGCCATTTAATCAACCGTGGGCGGTGCTGGTGTTTTTGGTTCCGTTCGTGAAGTGGGCCTTTGCGTTGCCGCGTTGGCGGATATATTTGTGGACGGGTTTTCTGGCGGGTTGGGCGGGCTGGTTTGGCCTGTTGATTTGGCTGCGGCATATTTACCCACCGTGGGGTTGGGTAGGTTTAACCTTGTTGAGCGGAGTCCTCGGCTTGTTTGTTTTGGTGTGGCTGGCCTCGTTGCGGTGGATGGCGCCACGTTTGATGGAGGCCACCATCTACCAGCGTTTGCTGGGGCTGTTCGCGCTGGCGGGCTGGTGGGTTATGCTGGACTGGGTGCGCAGCTGGTTCTGCACCGGGTTTCTCTGGTTGCCGCTGGCCGCCGCGTTCTGGAAATTCCCCATCTTTCTCCAACTGGCCCAATGGACCGGTGCGTGGGGCGTCACTTTTTTAATTGTGCTCTTCAACCTCGGTTTGGTCTGCGGCACCGGGCCGGATAAAACCGCGCCAGTCGAAGAAGTTCGGCAGCGCCGCATTCGCTGGCCCGCGCGCTTTGGCCCGGAAATTCTCGTGCCCATTACTTTGTTTTCCGGGGCGGTGCTCATCGCCCTGCTGCTGATGGGGTCCAAGGCCCGCCAGCAACAGCCCCTCTTGCGTGTCGGCCTGGTCCAGCCGTGGACGCCGCCGTTGGTGAAATGGGATGCGTCAGAGCAAACTGAAAACTGGAGCACCCTCGAAAAACTCACCGAGCCATTTGTCCATCGCGATGGCAATCGCTCGAACATTGATCTCATCATGTGGCCCGAGGCGGCGCCGTCGTATTTTATTGAGGGCGCAAAAACCGGCGCGTTCCGCCATGCCCTGAATCAATTTTCCAGCAATCTGGGCCGGCCTATTCTGCTCGGTGCCGTGGGTGAGGCGCCTCCGCGACCGGGCGAATCCGTTTCGCCGGGCTTGCAGGACGGGGTTTTTCTGGTGCGGCCCGGTGCGGGCTTTGCGGACGAGGTTTACGCCAAGCGCCACCTCGTTCCCTTTGGCGAATATGTCCCGCTGCGCACGTGGCTGCCGTTCCTCGGCAAAGTCGTGCCGTTGGACGAGGACACGGTGCCCGGTAACCGGGCCGTCACCATTCCAATAAACCTTTCCTCCGGTCGCACCGTCCATGCCGGGCCGCTGGTGTGCTATGAGGATGTTTTTCCCACGCTCGCACGCGACCAGGTTCAGGCCGGGGCCGACTTTCTCGCGGTTGTCACCAACGATGCCTGGTACGGCACCGGTGGCGGGGCCTTGCAGCATGCGGCCCATTCCGTCTTGCGCGCCATCGAGACGCGACGGCCCGTTGTGCGCTGCGGCAATGCCGGCTGGAGTGGTTTCATCGACCAGGACGGCGACGCCTTTGAGTTGGAAAAAATTGGCCACGATATCAAAACCGACTGGGTCTTGACGGCCAAGGGCACCACGTATTTCCGCGGCTCAGGCGCGTTGTATGTTTACACCAACCCGCAGTTTGACGGCCAGCAGACCTTCTATGTGCGTTATGGCGACTGGTTCGTGGGGTTGAGTACGCTGCTGGCGATTGCGGGTATGTTCGCCCTGCGCCGCAAAAACTGCTAGTTTCGCCGACGGAGAAATATCTGTCGGATTAAATCACGGAATTTTTACTTTCCCGTCGTCGCATCTGTCGCTACTGCTGGAGCAGGCGCCGGAGCTTCGGCCGGTGCCGAAGTATCCGCCGGTTTTGCCGCGGCGGCGTCCGGATGAGCTACGAGGTAGGAATCAATATTTTCCTGCACCAGCCGGGCCAGTTCCGGGCCGGGTTCGACGACTTCTGCATTTTCCAAAACTTTCCCCGACACAATCACCACCGCCTGAAAATTGTGGGAAGACTGCTTGGTCGTTTCGATCACGGCGGTGGGCGCCTGGCTCGCGTCGCGCACGACCAAAAATGTACCCATCGCGAAAGGCCCGCGATTCAATTCCAAAATGCCGGTGGCGGCGGACGCGTCCGGATCCACATAATCCACGCGGCCCACCACGGACGTTTTATCCGCGGGTTTGAATTTATTAAACAGGCCGCCGTCTTTCGCAATTTGCTCAACCGGCTTGGTGTGCGCACAGCCACCCGCAACCAGAGCGAGTGATAAAGCCAGGGACAAGGAAAGCAAGCGGGCCATGACAAGTTCCGTTAAACCGAAATTTCTCGCCTACCGCAAGCTTGCGCCTTGGGCGATTTTAGAGCGCCTGCTGACCCTTGCGGAACTGCTCAAAGCCCGGGCCGGTGGTTGAAAATTCGCCCTCGAAGAAGCCATGGAGCTGGCGAATGCGCGTCGGGTGACGCATCTTGCGCAGGGCCTTGGCCTCGATTTGGCGGATGCGCTCGCGCGTGACCTTGAACTGGCGGCCCACCTCCTCAAGCGTGCGGCTGTAGCCGTCTTGCAAGCCGAAGCGGAGCGAAAGCACGCGGCGCTCGCGCTCGGTCAGCGAGTCCAGCACGTCCATGATTT
>CAZCMU010000292.1:0-2903 GCA_964499725.1 uncultured Opitutales bacterium | reverse complement strand
TCACTTCGCCGCATTCGCCGCCGCGATGGGCATGTTGCCGGTGGCGTGGGCGAGGGTGGCGATGGCGGTGCCGAGGTTGGCTTCGGCCTGGACTTTTTGCTGGCGGGCGGTGGCGAGGTTGCTCAACGACGTGAGCAAATCCACGTAGGAATTCAGGCCGGCGTTATAACCGGTGCGGATGGCGGTGTAAGCCTCCTGCTGGGCATCCACCTGGGCGGAAGTGGAGTCAACCTGGTGGAGGGCGCTTTTATAGGCGTAAAAAGAACTCCACACATCGGTGACGATTTTGAGTTCCTGCGCGCGCAAGGTGGCCCGGGCGGCTTCTTCCTGTTCCTGGGCGTTGAGGATGGCGTAAGTTTTTTCAAAGCCGGTGAAGATTTGCCAGGAGGCTTGCAGGCCGACTTCGTAGTTCTGCTGCGGGTTGCCGTGGGTGACGCCGGCGTAGTCACGGCCATAGGTGGCATTGGCGAAGGCGGAAATGGTGGGATACTGGTCGTCCTTGGAGGAATCGACGTTGTAACGGGCCTGCATCATGTTGGCATAGGCGGCCATCAAATCCGGGCGCTGGCGCATGGCGTCGGCCATCAAGCCGGAGACGTCGGCGTCAATGGAAGTGGAACTGGGCAGGGCTTCGCTGCGGACAATATTGAGATTGCCGGCGACGGGGATGCCGAGGGTTTGCGCGAGTTGGGCCCGGGTGGTTTCGACCTGGGATTGGGATTGTTCCAATTGAAATTCGGCGTTCTTGACCTGGGCAAAGGCTTCGCGTTCCTCCTGTTTGGTGCCGAGGCCGGCGGTGAGCCGTTGATTGGCGGCGTTGTAGGTGGTGTTGGCGTCGTCGAGCGTGGCTTGGGCGGCGTCCACAAAGCCGAGGGCGGCGTTGTAATTGAAATAGGCGAGCTCGGTGGAGAGGAGCGTATCCTGGATTTGCTGGTTATAGAGGTAATTGGCGGCGAAGAGGGCCTGGCGGGAGGATTCGGTATCCGCGTAGTTTTTACCAAAATTCCAGAGCAGGTAATTCATCTGAATGGAAGGGCCGACAAAGGTGGAATAGTTGGTGTTGGCGTTGAACGTCTGGCCGTTCAATCCCACCGTGCGGGTTTTGAGGCGGTCAGCCGTGACGTTCAGGGTGATTTGCGGGTAATACTGGCTGTTGGTTTCGCCGAGGCGGGCGGCAGCGGCCTTGGCATTGTACCACGCGGCGCGGGTGTCGGGATTGTTGGTGAGCGCGAGGTCAACCAAGGCGGGCAGGGATAATTCCTTGTCGGTCACTGCGGTCGAAGCCACGGGCAGGGAAAGAGCTTCGGCGGGTTTGGCGCGTTCCACCGGCTGCCAGTATTCCTGCGGGGTGGAGGCGACTTCCTGGTCAACGTCAACACAACCGGCCAGGGTGGTGGCCAAGGCAAGCAGCAAAAGGGTGGTGCGGGCAATGCTCATGAGCAGAAGGTCGAGCGTTCAGGCGGGTTGCTGATGCGGCGGGTTCGGCGGCAGAGCCGGGGTGGAAGGCTTATCAAGGTGGCGGCGGGCAAAGAACGGGACGTGATCCAAGATATGCACTTGGAACCATTCCAGGCCGAGGTACGTCACCGGAGTAACAAAGAGGGTGACTAATTGCGACACCAACAAGCCGCCGCAAATCGCGAGGCCCAGCGGCGTGCGCGAAGCGGCGTCGGCCCCGAACCCGATGGCGAGGGGCAGCGAGCCAAAAAATGCGGCCATGGTGGTCATGATAATCGGGCGGAAGCGTTCGAGGCAGGCTTCGTGGACGGCGTCGAGCGGGGTGCGGCCCTCGGCCTGGCGCTGGATGGCGAAGTCAATCATCATGATGGCGTTTTTCTTCACGATGCCGGCGAGCATGAAGAGGCCAATCCAGCCAAAGAGCGACAATTCCTGATGAAAGACCCACAGCGTGGCCAGTCCGCCCACAAAGGCCGGGGGAATGGACATGAGCACGGTGATGGGGTGAATGTAGCTCTCATAGAGCACGCCAAGAATGATATACATCACGAACAAGGCGACGATGAGCATCAGGCCCATCTGCACGACAGTTTGGTGAAACACCAGGGCGTCGCCCTGAAAACCGCCGGTAATGCCCGGGGGCACCAGTTTGGTGGCGGCTTGCGTCACAAAATCCGTGGCAGCGCCGATGGTCACGGTGGGCAGGATATCGAAAAAGAGCGTGACCGAAGTAAAGCCGTTGAAGTGATTAACGGCCAATGGTCCCACCGTAATCTTGGATGAGGCCACGGTATGGAAGGGCACCAGCTTGTTGCCCAAAACGTCGCTCAAGGCACTGGTATCGGTGAAGAGCGAGTTTTGGTTGACCAGGGAGTTGAAATAGACGTCGGTGAGGTTGCTGACTTTGGCGCGGAATTGGGGCGCGGCTTCGACGACGACCCAGTATTGCAGATAGTCGCTTTTGATGAGGTAAGAGTAGTTTTGGGCGTAAGCGCTGGCGATGTTTTGCGCCATGGTGGTGGCGCCGACCCCGTAGCTGGAGGCCTGGTCGCGATTGACGGCGACTTCCAACTGGCGGTTGTCGGGGAAATAGTCGGAACTGACGCGTTTGAACAGACCGCTTTGGCGCATCGCGCCCATCAAGGTCATGGCACTGGAATAGACTTTATCCTTATCGAGGCCGGACAAGACATAAGCATAGCCGCCCTGGGTGGTGGACACCACGCCGGCGCTGATTTGCATGCTGGCGCGGGGGCGGATGGCCGGAATAACGCCGGGAATCTTGGCCATTTCCGCGCTGATTTGATCGTTCACCACCTGAATGGAGGGCCGGGGCTTCACCTTCGGGTCGTCGAGGGCGATAAACGTCAGGCCCATGTTCGAATTGGTGCGGCCGGAAAAACCACTGACGGTGACGAAGCCCGCCACATGGTCATTCTTTCAGA
>CAZCMU010000291.1:0-2956 GCA_964499725.1 uncultured Opitutales bacterium | reverse complement strand
ATAGCGGTGTCCAAGTTGGCACGGGGATCGGAGGACTCAGCGGGTGCGGTAGTTGCTTCTGCCTTGGCCGGTACTGCCGCCACCACGGGTAATTCAATCGCACGCGGCATATCAGGAAAAGGATTCTTGATGAATTTAGTGGTGACCAAAGTGGTGGACGGCGTCGCTGAAGATGCAGGATGGATCAGCTTTATTGCAAAAAATGCGGTTATCAGCGCAAAGATGATAACTGCCGTCAGAACTTTGATTTTTGTGCTCATAAATAAAATTCGCGCCAAAATAGCACCAGCACCGACTTCGCCCGCCCCCGCCAGCGAAGGCCCGGTCACCCGCGCGGCCAGCCCCGTTGGTGCGGCCTCGCTGGACCGGGCAGTCAAAACCAGCGCCAGCGCGCCGGCGGCCACGGTTACGCCGCCGCGCGCAAAATGGGCGCGCATTTTTTCCAAAGCCCGTGCAATGCGTTTTTGTGCGGCGTCTTCGCTCAGGCCGAGTTCCGCGCCCGTTTCGCGCAGGCTCTTGCCTTCAAAGAAGCGCAAGACCACCGCGTTCTGCTCGCCGGATTTGAGTTTGCCTAACGCCTCATCCAGCAACGGGGCGACGGCCTCCCACGCCGGGGCAGTTTCGTTGAGTTCAGCGATTCTCATGGCTTCGGCCTCCCGGCGCCGGCGGCGTTGCTCGGCCCGCCAAGCGTCCTTGGCGCAATTGCAGGTGACCCGGTAAAGCCAGCCGCCCAGCGCCCGGCTATGCTGGAGCGCCCCCGCTTGCCGCGCCAAGGTGATGAACACCGCCTGGACGACATCCTGCGCCTGCGCATGGTCGCCCACCAGCCGCACCGCCGTGGTGTAAACATGGTTGATGTGCCGATCCACCACCTCGGCAAACGCCGATTCGGAATGGTTCGAGGCAAATTCCCGCAGTAATTCGTGGTCATCCATGGCGCCCGTTTCCTATTATAACGGCGCCGGATGTGGAAATCCGACAAAAGAAAGCGGCAAAATCTAACTCGCGGATGAAAAACCAGCCCCGGGTCCATCAAGCCCCGCGTCGCTAATGTGGCACACCCGTCAGCATGTTGACCAAATCCAGGTACCAAAGTCCGTTTTCTTTCAACAGGCTCATGGAATAAATTGCCCCATTGGGCAGCTTGGTTGTGAAAGTCGCTCTTTTGCCATCGTCATCCAAAACCGGTGCTTGATCCTGCATGGCCTGCATGGCGGTCAACAACACCGCCCTTTGTTCCGGCTTCCCGTAAACCTGTCGGCAAAACTGCGTTAAAGATTCAATGGTTACACCAGGTGGCAGGCTAGCGACAGACTCAGCCGACACAAATTCCTTGGTCATCCCGTCATAATCCTCCGCTGCCGTTAGCCGCATGATTTCCTGGATGGCGGTTTTCAAATCGGTCCGGGGATCGGCAGAGGCTGCCACGATCCCGGTCGTCACCGACTCCGGTAGCTTGGCGGCAGACATACCGGCACCTGGTTTGACCGCCGCCGCCACGGGAGCCACGACCTGGGGCACTGGTGGTTTGGTGACCAGGTCAGTTTTGGCCAAAGCTGCGGGTAGAGACGCGGGCTCGCCAGACGCAGCCACATCCGTGCGCGGCGAAAAAGCCAGGGTGAGTGTCAGCCCACTCACCAGCAGAATAATTACTGCCATGATAACTTTATTTTTGGTGCTCATAAAAATTGTTTTCAAAAATAATTCCGTGAAACCAACCGCGCCTACTCCGGCAAGGGAGGAATCCGCCACCTGCGCCGCCAATTCCACCGGGGCGGCCTTGGCGGAATTCGTCGCCAACACCGTTGCCAATGCACCCGCAGCCACCGTTACGCCGCCACGGGCAAAATGCGTCCGCATTTTATCCAGCGCGCGGTTCACGCGCATTTGCGCGGCGGCTTCGCTCGTGCCCAGCGCTTCGCCGGTTTCGCGCATGGTCTTGCCCTCGAAATAGCGCAGCAAAAGCGCGTTTTGTTCTGCGCGATTGAGTCCCTGCATGGCCTCGTCCAACAGCGGTGCAAGTTTTTCCCAAGTGGCCTCATCAGTATTTTGTTCAGCAAGATTCATGGCTTCAGTCTCCCGTTGGCGGCGGCGTTGTTCGGAGCGAATGGTGTCGAGGGCGGTGCGGTAAGCGGCGCGGTACAACCAGCCGAGGAGCGCGTTGCCGTCGCGCACCGTCCACGCTTTGCGTGCCAGGTGAATGAACACCGTCTGCGTCACATCCTGGGCAGTTGCGCGATCCCCTACGACTCTCAGCGCCGTCGCATAGACGAGGTTGACGTGTCGCTTGACCAGCTCGGCAAAGGCCGCCTCGGACTGGTGTTCGACATACTCCCGCAATAATTCCCGGTCATCCATGATTTCGTTTATAAAGTTGGCCGATATTTATTCAATCCAGGCCCGCACGACCGCTCCGTCCTTGAACTGGACACAATGAGTCTTGCTCACCGTTTTCTCATCGTGCGAAGAAACCACAAAAATGACACTATTGTTGTTCTTGTGCGTTTCCGTGTAATGCCACCTCCATATCTCGCTTCCACCGTCTGTGGCTGTTTTCTCCATCGGCTGGCCTAGTAGGTTGGCCACAAAATCAGGCGCTTGGCCAGACTGGATTTGGGCAAAGGTGGCCGGGCTGATGTCCTGCCCGGAAACCGTGGTGCTGTCGTGGGCATCCACGACGCAGCCGGACAAGGCACTCCCTGCAATTAAGGCGGCCAATAAAGTCAGTGGCCAAACACTGCTGGTGAATTTCGTTTTCAGTGATGAGTTGTTCATACAGGTGGCGTTGGTGATAAACAAAGTTGTTGTTTATATATAGACGCCACCTTCCACTCAAAACTAACAATCTCCCAACTCTTTTTTACCAGGCATTAAGCACCAAGCACTACAACACCCTCCTTCAATCCTTATCCCACGGCAACTTTACCTTCACCGGCTGATATTTCCACACCGACAC
>CAZCMU010000290.1:0-2969 GCA_964499725.1 uncultured Opitutales bacterium | reverse complement strand
CCCGCGCCCGATGCCGCCGCCCGCCTCCTCGCCGCCGAGGTGCTGGCCAAGCGCATCGAGCTAAAACATTGGGACGAAGCCGCCGAGATGTTCATCCTGCGCGTCAACTTCCTCGCCAAACGCGCGTCCGAGCTGGGCATTCCCTTGATTGACGACGAGGGCCGCCAGGCGCTCATCGAGGAAATCTGCCACGGCGCGGTTTCCGCCCGCGAGGCCCGCGAGCGCCCGGTCCTACCCGCGCTGCGCGGCTGGCTGTCCACCGAGCAATTGCTCGCGCTCGATTCCATGGCGCCGGTGGAATTTATTTTGCCGAAGAAAAAACGCCCCGCCGTGCTGCGCTACACTGCCGACGGCTCGTGCATCCTCTCCGTCAAGGTGCAGGAACTCTACGACGCCGACCCGAAAAAACTCCGCATCCTCGGCGGCAAAGTCCCTGTGACCATCGAAGTCCTCGCGCCCAATTACCGCCCCGTGCAAATCACCAACGACCTCGCCGCCTTCTGGGCCAATTCCTACGAGCAAGTGAAAAAAGATTTACGCGGGAGATACCCGAGACATGAGTGGAGGTGAGGGTTACTCCACCTCCACAATCACGCCCTTTAAATAATGCGTCTCGGGGCAGGCGAGCAACGTGGGATGGTCGGCGGGCTGGGAGGTGACTTCCCTTACGCGCGCTTCGCGTTCCGCATCCGCCGCGGCATCGGCGACGACTTCCAGGAAGGTCGAGGTCGTGACATTCTGGCTGCAACAATAGGTCGCGAGAATTCCACCGGGCGCGAGCATCCGCAGCGCGCGCAAATTCAATTCTTTGTAGCCGCGCAGCGCCCCGGCAAACGCTCCGCGCTTCGGCGCAAACGACGGCGGGTCGAGAATGATCAAATCATAGGAATTTCGCTCGTCCTTACGCGCCGTGAACCAATCGAAAAGGTTTGCCGTCTCAAATTTCACTTTCTCCGCCAAGCCGTTCTTCTCCGCGTTTTGCTGCGCTTGCGCAATGCTTGGCGCGGAGCTGTCCACCGCCAGCACACTGACGGCCCCGGCCTTCGCACATTGCAGCGCAAATGCGCCCTGGTTACAGCAACCATCCAGCACGCGTCGCCCTTTGGCCAACTGGCCGACGCGCACCTGCTGCGCGCGCTGATCCAAATAAAAGCCCGTCTTTTGCGCGCCGAGCAGATCAATAAAATATTCCAGCCCGTCAATCTTCAGCCATCGCGCGGGGTAGGGTTTGCCCGATAAAGTTTTTGCCTCCAGCGGCAAGTGCTCATGCCGGCGCGCCGGGGCGTCGTTGCGCAAAATAATTTCTTCGGGCGCGAACCGCGCTTGCAACGCCGCGAGAATCACGGGCAGCGCGTTTTCGATGCCCGCCGTCAGCGATTGCACGACCAGTGCCGCGCCGTATTGATCCACCACCAAGCCCGGCAGATGGTCGGCCTCCGACCACACCAAGCGCCGCACTGGCCCGGTCGCGCCGGAGGCTTCCCGATGCGCCAGCGCCGCGCCCAGCGCGCCGTCAATAAAACTGCGGTCGAAGTCAGACGACTTGGACGAAAACTTCCGCCAGGCAATCGCCGAGCGCTTGCTGCACAGGCCCACGCCCAGCGGCCGCCCGCGTGCGTCGCACAAGATCGCCGCTTTGCCATCGGCTTCGGGCGGCACGGGCGTGCGCAATTCGCCCACGAAGACCCACGGGTGCCCGCGCAGCACGCGGGCGGGAATATTAGGACGCAGACGAAGAGAAAACATAAGGGAACCTGAATAATTTACCGCAAAGACGCAAAGAAAGATTTCCTTGGGTGGCGTTTCTTTACTTCGCGTCTTTGCGGTGAAAGACAAAATCAGTCCTACGCCTCCCGCCGGAACAACCACACCGAAAGGCCGAGCATGGCCACGATGGGCAGGCCGGCGGCCAGGATGGGCCACAAAAAATGCTGCTCGCCCAAGTGCGTGCAGGTGCCCTGCACCACGTAGTAGGCGAAGAACAACCCCACCGCCTTTGACGCCCCCACCATCGGGTTCGTGCGCACGCCCGCCACCGCCAGCGGCACCGCCAACCCCACCACCAGCAGGCAAATCAGCGGTTTGACTAAAAACGCGTAATACTGCACCGCAAAGGAATCCAGTTTCCCATTATTGGCCGACGTGTCTTGCGCCAGCACGCCCGAGATTTCGTCAATGGACAGGTCGTCCGGCTTCTCGCGCAGCGTCAGCATTTGGGCCGGGTCGTCGTGCAATTCAAAATGTTCCTCCTGGTCGAACTTGTGCACTCGGTACGCGTTGCCTGTTTGGTCATACATGATTTCGTTGCCCTGCCGCAGCATCCAGTGGCCCTTGGCTGCGTCGAAATACCCCTCGCTCGCCACGATTATTTCCTGGATGTTCCCTTGGTCGTCGAGATCGTAGATGCTCACGCCCGTCGCGCGCTTCGCCTCGGTGCTGTATTGGTTGATGAACCAGTGTCGGAGCGCCGTCTCGTAGGTCAGTTGCCGGACGAGACCGATGTCCGTCGCGGGCTTCGTGCGGCGCTCCATGTCGCGATGCAGGTCTTCGCGGAATTGGCGCGCCTGCTCAATGGACGCCGGCACCACCGTGGCGTCCATCCAGCCGAGCAGCGCCGCCAGCACCGCACCACCCACCCACCAGGGCCGCGCAATGCGCCACAGGCTCAACCCCGCCGCGCGCATGGCGGTGATCTCGTGGTTGCGGTGCAGGTTGCCCGCCACAAAGAGCAGGGACACCAATTGGCTCATCGGCAGCACCGCCGGCAAAAACCCCGGCAGCAATGTCCAATAATATACCAAAACGTGCGTGCCGTGCGCGCCGTCCGCCAGCAAATCGCCCAGGTTGCTGTACATGTCCTCGAGCAGCAGCACGGCCAGCGTCGCGCCCAGGGCCAGGCCCAGGGCCTTCAGCCATTCCACCAGCAGGTACCGGTCAAGGAGACGCACCCGGGAAGGATGACGGAGGAA
>CAZCMU010000289.1:0-2981 GCA_964499725.1 uncultured Opitutales bacterium | reverse complement strand
GGGACCTGGGAGCACGATCCTTCCGAAGCCGCAAAAGTGGGCGGCTTGACAAATTCCATCACCATTGACCCGGCGACCAATGGCGGCGAGCGCGCCGAGATTTCCATCAAGGGCGTGACTGGCGGCCAGCTCATGCTGACCCCGAATGCGCCGGGCGGCGGCTCCACTTGCGATATCGAACTCCGCTACTCCCTGGGTCGCGGCGACCATGGCGTTTACACCTACGGAATTTATTCCCACCCGGCCGCTTATGGCCCGGGGGGCGATGGCCCCGAGGATCGTTTCATTGCCCGGGTCAACCAGATCTTTGACTGGCTGACCGTGGATGCCGACCGCAACCTGCTCGAGTGCGCGCCGACGGACTGGGGCACGGGCATCGTTGTCCATGCCAAGGAGCAGCGCATCCTGACCAAGGGCCCTTACAAAAATTCCGTCGAACACAAATACAGTTACTCCGGCATCCAGTATCGAACCACGGCCTATGGCTGGTCGAGCACCAAGAACCACATGGGCATCTGGTTTATTAATCCGACGATCGAATACCTCAGCGGCGGTCCGACCAAACTGGAACTCGATTGCCACTATGGCGACAACGGCAATCCGGACCCCATCATCCTCGATTACTGGGAGGGCGGGCATTACGATGGCGGCTCGCGCGTCAACGTTGCCGCCGGGGAAGAATGGAGCAAGGTCATCGGTCCGATTTTTGTTTACGTCAATTCGTTGGACAACCCCAAGCCCACGACCCAAGCCGAGTTGGACACCCTGGCCGCCACGGCCGGCAACCCGACGATCCCGGCCAGTTGGACGGAAAATCAAACCGCCCTCTGGCACGAGGCCCTCGCCCAGGCGAAAAAGGAAACGGCAAAGTGGCCCTACGACTGGGTCAATGGCGTGGACTACCCGCACAAGGCCCAGCGCGCGACCGTGACCGGCCAAATTGTGCTCAACGACCCGCTGGCGCCCACGCCCTCGACCAAGCTGCCCAATCTGATCGTCGGCCTCGTCCATCCCGATGGTGACGGCCCGCGCGGGGTGAGCGGCGTGCAAAACGCGAATTACTACCAATTCTGGAACGATGGAACCGCCGACGGCAAATTCGCCATCACCAACGTCCGCCCCGGCAACTATACGCTTCATGCCATGGCCAACGGCGTGCTGGGGGATTTTCTGCAAACGAATATCACCGTCGAAGCCGGCAAAAATATAGATTTGGGCAAGCTGGTGTGGACGCCCATGCGCTACGGCACGCAGTTGTGGGACATCGGCTACACCGACCGCACCGGCGGTAAATTTTTCAAGGGCGATGGCGCCAACTACTGGCTGTGGGGCTGGAATATGCGCTATGCGCTGTTGTTTCCGAACGACATCACGTACACGATTGGTAAAAGCGATTACCACAAGGACTGGTTCTTCGAGGAAGTTCCTCACGCGACAGACTTGTCCTTTGTCAATCCCGACGCCAAGGACCCCGCCAACCAGCGCTTTGGCTGGGTGAAGTCCTTTACCCTGGACGAATACCCTCAAACCAACACCAGTGGCCCTTGGCGCATCTGGGGCCGCGGTCGGGACACCGTCTGGACCATCAAATTCAACTTGGACAAAGCCCCCCAGGGTTACGCCGCCTTCCGCGTCGCGCTGGCGGGCGTCAACGCGATTTCCCAGCTCGCCGTGGCCGTCAATGGCAAGAACGTAGGCGGCATCGGTGACGGCAGCAACGCGGATAACGCCCGGCTTATTACAACCAACACCATTCGTTACAACTCCGACCAGGGTCTGTGGCAGCCGCGAACATTAACTTTCGACGCCACGCTGCTGAAAAAAGGCGAAAATGAAATGACGCTCACCGTTCCCGGCGGCGATCTCCAAAGCGGCGTCGTGTACGACTACCTGCGCCTGGAGTTGAACGAACACTACAAGCTCGATGGCACGCGCATCGCCTCAACCCCGTAGAAAAACCACTGCAGCCAAACGAAGCCGCCCTCGAAAACAGCCTCCTTGACTCCCCTGGCCCCGCCTTCTTTGCTGAAACTCCCCGACCCCGGGATAGGTTTAATGGATTTCCGGTAGTGTCGCTTTACCCCCCGTTCCCCAGGAAAGGTCGCTTCCTATGAAATACCCCTCCGTCTCTGGCTGGCCCCGCTTTTTGGCGCTGGCTTCCTTTTTCGCGGTGTCTGCCGCTGTTTACGCCGCCAATGCCCCCGTCACTGTTTCGAGCGCGACCCGTGGTCAGGACCAGAAACAGTACTTCGTGCTCGATAACGGCATCGTCCGGGCCTTTATCAACAAAACCACCGGCGAAATGGAATCGCTCTACTACCGGGGCATTGACACGATGGGCCATGATCAGGGTCAGGCGGGTTATTGGGAGGAAGACCCCTCCAACGCCGCCCAAGTAGGCGGGCTGACCCAATCCGTCACCATTGACCCGGCCAAAAATGGTGGTGAGCGCGCCGAGGTGTCTGTCAAGGGCGACACCAAGGACCAAATCGAGCTGACTCCCAACGCGCCCGGTGGCGGCACGTATTGCAACATCGAAATTCGTTACTCCCTTGGCCGCAGCGACAGCGGCATTTACACCTACGCCATTTTCTCCCACCCAGCCTCGCACAACGCGGAGGGCGTCAGCGAAAGCCGCTACATCACCAAGATCAACCAGACCTTTGACTGGATTTCCGTGGATGCGGACCGCAATATGCTCGAGTGCGCGCCCTCGGATTGGGGCACGGGCGTCGTCGTCCACGCGAAGGAGCAGCGCATCTTAAATGAAGGCGTGTACATGAATTCGGTCGAACACAAGTATAGCTACAACGCCATCCAGTACAAGATTCCCGCCTACGGCTGGTCGAGCACCAAGGACCACATCGGCATCTGGTTCATCAATCCGACTATCGAATATTTAAGCGGTGGCGCGTCCAAGCAGGAATTGGTCTGCCACTACGGCGACAATGGCGACCCGGACCCCATCATCCTCGATTACT
>CAZCMU010000288.1:0-2987 GCA_964499725.1 uncultured Opitutales bacterium | reverse complement strand
GACAAGACCAACGGATGACAACAATAGAGTGGAGAGATAGGCAGATTTCATGGGATGGGTGGAGGTTTGAGGTTCGGCATTATTACTGATAAGAAATTGCTTTTTTGAAGTTGTGGGGTTCGGGGGGGAATTAACTGCTGGAGCATAGGTATTAATCCGGCTTAACTGGATCAGCGTATTCGTCGGCAAGTCAGTGGTTGCCGATGCCGCCTGCAACATCGCCACGGGGACGATAACCACGGCGACAAAAACCAGTGCGCCGACGATGGCGGTGCACGTGATTCCCGTCCGGTTGCGCTGCTCATCCAAAATCGCCAGCAAGCGGCCTTCGAAGGCGGAACAACTAGCCATCGGCACCGTGGCCCAATCGATGAGTCGGTGGCCGGAAAAGCCCGCGGCCAGTTGCAACAATTCGCCGGCATAGTCGCTCGGCAGCGTGTTGCGGCGCAGGACCAGGTCGTCACAAGCTTGTTCGCGTTCGAGGCGCATGCGGCGTGCAGCGTGCCAAACGAGTGGGTTGTACCAGTAAAATGCGCAAACACCATAAGCCAGCGTGCCGGTGAGCCAGTCCCCACGCTGCACATGGGCCAGTTCGTGCCGCAGCACGACCCGGCGGCGGAGCTCAGGCCAGTCGCACGCGGACTCGGGCAACAAAATTACCGGATGCCATGCACCATAGGTCATTGGCAGGAGCACCCGCGGACTGGACAATAACCGCACGCGCCGGCGCAAACTCAAGGACGCTTTGGCATTTTCGAGGAGGATTGTCCATTCCGGGCTATCCAAAGGCGAGCAATGGCGCGTTAACCGCGCTACTTGCCATGAGCCAATCAGCAGGGGCAGCAGGGCCAGTGCGGCGCCGATCAGCCAAATCAGGCCAATGAAGCGCACTAGAAAATCAGCCAGTTTAAAATTCTGCGCAGAGACCACGGGCATTGTTGCCGGTGAAACGGCGTGAACGACAATTACGGGTATTGGTGCAGGCGCATCGGCTGCTTGAGTTGATGGGTTTGCCGATGGCATTTCCATTGGCGTGGTAATGGTCGCGGGTAAAACACTCCGTGTCGGCGCAACTGCCGGTGCGGAAGAAACACTCGGCCACCAAGCATCGAGGGCTGAAACCGGCCAAGCGGGCAGCAGCAATGAAAGCAAGGGCAGCAAAATTGCACCCAAGAGCGCGACCGACCAGATAAGATGGCGGACGGCGGAGGAGGATTTGCGCTGCGCCTGCACCAGCAACGCCGCCAGTGCCAAGAGAAGGGTGCTCTTGAGCGCGATATCCGCCAGCACTGGCCACCACACGGCGTTGGCAAGGTCGAGGGGTAGTGGGGGCGTCATGGTTTAACGGCCATCCTTCCGGGTTTGTTCAATCAGTGATTTCAGGCGAGCGATTTCCGCGCTGGATAATTTTACGTCGCTCGCGTCGAGCAGCGCGGCCACGGCGCCTTCGACCGAGCCGCGAAAAAAAGTGTCCACCACGCGATTCATGGCGGTGCGCCCGGCTTCATCGCGCGGGCGGGTGGGGCGGTAAACGTAGCGCGGGCCGTCCTCGGTGATTTGCAGTTCGCCCTTGTTGACGAGGATGGCGAGCAAGGCGCGGACGGCGGAATTGCCCGGCGCCTTGGGCAGGCCGACTTGCACCTCGGCAGCGGTGGCCTGGCCGCGTTGATAGACGACGTCCATGATTTGCCGCTCGCGGCGGCTGAGTTCGGAAGCGGTGCGTTTGGCGTGCATGCAGGAAATTTACAATGGTTGGGTTAAGTGCTAAAAATTTAGCACACATTTGCGCGATGTCAAGGGCCATATGCTAAATAATTAGCATACTCGGCGGTTAAAATACCCCCGCCACTCTCAAAAACGCCAGCACGGCACAGGCGACCATAAAGAAATTCTGCCCGACATGCCAGGTGTTGGGCCCGGGATAACCTTTGCGCACCGGCAGAAAGGAGTGCGTGCTGACATGCATCTCTTGATAATCGGCCAACTCTTTGGCCGTGGGCCCAAAAATATACGGCCGGTACCACGCCACGTACATGCCATACATCTGCAGGCCCCACCAGATGATGAAAAAGATTTTTAGCCAAATGGGCAGCGGCGGCGCGGGGTAGGCCACCGTCCAATACAAGCTTAGGGCGAGCAAGCCCGACATGAGGGCCGTGGCGAGGGCGATTTTCGTCCAACCGACTTTGCGCACCAGCGCCTGCACATTGTTCAACGGCGCCATATTCACCGTGTCCTGGATTAAATACATCACCAGCAGGATGGATTGAAAAATGACGAAGGTGGTTTGCATAGGGGTCGCAACGAAGGGACACGCTAAGTGTTTCTCTTACAAAATCAACCGTTTCCTGACCCTGCGCGCGGCAATGAAACTGAGCACGCCTGCATAAACGAGTAATACAACCGTGCGCACCGCCGCTTCAGTAGGATGAAAATCATTCCAAAACGCCATTTGGGATAAACGCGCGCCTTGATACAAAGGCGAGATATTCACCATCACCCGGAACCAGCCCGGTGCGGCGCTGACCGGGAAAAACACGCCGGAGAAAAAATACAGCGGTGACACCACGAACGCATACGCGAGTTGAAACTGGTCAATATTGCGCACCATGGTGCTCGCAATCAGGCCGATGCTGCCGCACGCGAGTCCCACCGCCGCGCCAATGAAGGGCATCGCCAAAATCCACGGCAAAAACG
This sequence comes from uncultured Opitutales bacterium, assembly GCA_964499725.1. GTDB lineage: Bacteria > Verrucomicrobiota > Verrucomicrobiia > Opitutales > JABDGR01 > JABDGR01. Next base: position 290 of record CAZCMU010000288.1, on the reverse strand, counting down.
TAAACAACCCAAAACACGCGAGCACGAGACTCACGCCCGTCGCCATCATCGCACCCTTGATGCCCACCCACCACAATTCGCCGAGCACAATCTCGTCCACGCCGATGGGCGTTGTCAGCATGGCCTTGAAAATCGCTTCGAAGGTCATTTTTACGTAAAAGCCGTAGCTCGCCTCGAAAAACGCGGTGAACATCGCGGTCGTGCACGCCAGCCCCGGCGCGAGAAAAGCCGTGTAGGGATGGCCCTCGACCTGTTTCATGTACGGGCTCAGACCCATGCCGAGCGCGAGC
>CAZCMU010000287.1:0-3048 GCA_964499725.1 uncultured Opitutales bacterium | reverse complement strand
CATTTTTGCGCGGGGGATAAGTTTCGCTTGGCCAACCTGTAGCGCGGTGCTTTAGCCCGCGCTTTTCCGCCACTTCTACGACTCAGAAGCGCGGGCTAAAGCCCCTAGTTAGGCCCACGCTTAGAGTTACACAAGTGTTTGTTGTGGAATGTGCTGACTAAGAATATTCCGGCAGTAAATGGCGGTAACTCTCATGTTGGTACATTTAATTATATCAATAATTTATCCCGTTGATGTTTGCCTGATGCCTTGTGCTATTACTTCTTGGCCTGCAGGTTCAACATCTGGTTAATGGCATTTGGCGCCTTGGAAAGTTTTTCGGCAGTGTCTTTAAGCACGGTAAAAAGTTTTTGCGGATCATCGGAATGTTGGGTGGACAAATATCCACGTAGTAAAGCCATTCTTTACTTAACAAAATCATTACCGCCAGTAAACTTTTGGCTGGTTATGTTTATGATTTGTTGGCTGTCCACCGAATAGTTTACTGTAACAATCTCTCCATCGGCCGAATACGTTAAGGTAATAATTCGATCTTTTACCGAGATTTCACTACAAGCATCTGGAGAAAGTCGTACTTGAAATGATTGGGTGGTCGCCTCGACTTGCTTGAGTACAAAATCGATCGTATCCTTGCGCTCTTGTCGGCTAAAAAGTGCCGCAATCAAACCAAAAAACAGTAAATAGGGCGCAACATTGCTGAAGCTGATTCCGGTTTGAATTTCCGTAGAATCTCTTATCGCCGTGAGGGCGCGTCCAAAACCGAAAATCGCGCAAATAATGGATGCTGCCAAAAAAAATAGTGCCGCGAGCACCGCAAACGAGAACTCTAGGTGATTAATGAAGACGTAGCCACTAAACGCGGTCAAAACCCCTGATGCTATCGAAATGACGGTCTTGTCGAAGTCAATAACGGCGGCCCAAGCCTCTCGTCGATTTAAGGTAGTTGAATTTTGGTCAGACATGGGTCATTTCCTTTTTTTGGGTATAGGACAAAATGCGTCAAGTGCCTTGGAAATTGCGTGGTATATTTTCCATGAAGAAATCGTTTCCGTGTCATTCACAGTAGTTGCGATGGCTGCTTGTGCCATACTTTTGTAATCTGCATCAGAAGTCAAATCTACGGTTTTCAGGGCAGCCCCTATGTCGCCAACGCTTGCTTGGGCTTTAGCCATGGCGATGGCGAATGACCTATCTGGCTTCCATCGTTAAGTGCACCGCAAAATTCGACTCGATTCCGGCTTCATCGACGGTATTATCCAAGCGGCAATGGGCTTAAGGGTGTCCTATGGCCCGTTCCCACTCACTTGCCCCATCGGTATGCGCAACACCCTCCACTTTTCCACAAATGCTTTTACATCAATCACTAAGGTCAAGTGGGAAAAAGGGGGAGTAGCCCCCGCGCTACGCAAAAAGAGGCACTTCCACCGCTCACAAACCCGCCCACGCATTCGGCGGGGGCAGGGAAGCCGGCTGGTTCAGGTGCGCGGGGTCGAAAACCGCCGCATCCAGCTTCAGCTTCAATGCCGCTTCCTTGACCATGAAACGGTCGTAATCGTGCGCGGTCACATTCTGGAGTTCGCAAGCCTGCGCGATCCACTGGCCCTGCACCTTGGCAAAGCTGTCGAGCTCGAACTGGCGGAAAAGCGCGCCCTTGGGGTCGAGTTGTTCCGTGCGGACGAGCGCCTTCAAATCGCGGTCAATGTAAACGCGCACGCTGCCGATGCCGGCCGCCTGCTCCACCGCCGGGGGCTTGAGGGTGAAGATGTCCACGCCCCGGCCCAGCACGCGCGCGGGGCCGACGTAAGTGGAATCCGTCCAGTACAAAAAGGGCATGAGCAAATCGAACGGCGTGTAGTCGGTGCCGGGAAACAGCGGCGCGCGCCATTGCGCAGGCGGGACTTCGCGGGCGGCGGTCGCGCCCGGCTCCAGCACCCAGATGCGCGGCGACGGGCCGTTTTGCACGAGCCATTCCCAATAAACCGGCGCGGTGGGCGGCTGGCCGGCGGCGGGCGGCAACGGTGTCTGGCTCAAACGAAAACGGGTCAGCGGACCTTGGTCGTTCCACGTGCCCCAGGCGACGCCGGTGTACTTGACCTCGTCGCCCTGGCGCGGGAGGTGCGACAAATTGAATTGCAGGCAGAAATCGCCGTCGAGGCGGCCAACGCGGAAGTCGGAAAGTTCCTTGGCGGCGTCGGCGGCGGACAAGGCCACGGGAGGCAGGGCGACGATTTCCTCGCTGTGGCGGGGCTGGGCGCGGGCGAGGGAGGGGACGAGGAGAATTGAAGCCAGCAGGCCGCAGATCAGACGCGGAAAAGGTTTCATGGGCGTAGAAAATTTTACCGCAAAGACGCAAAGAATTCAGAACTTTGCTTCTTTGCGGTAAAAATCAAGGGCAGGCTTGCTGCGCCCTCTTTTACTTGGACGAACTGGAGGCAGCAGCCGGAGAAGACGAAGGGCTGGGTGCTTTGGTGGCGTCGGCTCCGGTCGGGGCCGTGGTCTTGGTCGAAATGGGCGCGGTGGTCAGGGGCGCGCTCGCCGGGCTGGCGGGCATCGAAGTTTTGGCCGGGGCCTCCGGGAGACCCAAAGTCGGCAGGGAAGAGCCGGAAGAAACCACCGGGCGGTTGGCCGCCACGATGACCATATAAAGCACAAAGGACAGGAGGAAAAAGGCGACCGCGATGCGCACCGTGAACTTGAGCAGTTGGCCGGAGGCTTCGCCGCCGAAGACGGACTCCGCCGCGCCGCCGCCCAGGGCCGCGCCCATGCCGGCATTGGCGCTCGGCTTTTGCATCAGGATGATGATTGTCATCAGCCCGGAGACGACGAGCAGGACGAACATGAACAGGGAAATAAGAATGGTGACCATGGCGGAGCCGAAAGATGGGTGTTAAACCGTCCAGATTGGCTTTTCCCAAGTCCCCGGGCAAGCCTGAAAACATCTATTAGGTTTTACTTTGGTGGTGCAGGCACTGATGGCATTTCAATCAAGTTTGGATCTTCAGCGCATCTTCTTTCCCAAAATTTCAAAATGCGCTTGCGCTCTTCAGG
>CAZCMU010000286.1:1270-3053 GCA_964499725.1 uncultured Opitutales bacterium | reverse complement strand
CCGGCGACAGCGGCCGGTAATTTTCCGCCGCCACTTCAATCGCCTGCGCGAGATCGCACATCAGGCCGACTATGCCTTCGAGTCGCGCCACGCGTTTGGCATCGGAAAAAGTGCCTTGTTCGCGGTAGCGAATCCAGTCGTGGTCGAGGTAAAACTCGCCAAATCGCGCGGAAGTCTGCTCGATTTTGGCGCGTAACTCGGGCAGCAACAGCATCTGCAAGGTGGGCGCGTCATTGGCATTGATGCGCCAGCGTTTATCGAACTCCTCGTCGCCAATCTTGATTTCGTGCTGGCCAAAAAATTCAAAAATCTTCCAGACGAAATTTTCCGGCTGCAGCGAAAAGATGAAACCATTGGCCTTCGCCGCCACTGCCAGTTCCACCCAGGAAATGGACGACTTGCCCGAGCCGGTGGTGTATTTGGAAAACCGCACTCCCCGCCCCCGCACCGTGCCCTGGATGCCGAACTCCTGGGAGAGAAATTCTGTTTTTGCGCCAAGCGTAATCGTAATGGTCGAGCTGCTGTGGGTTCTGGCGGAGCGCTCCAGTGCCGGGATGCGAAAATTCGGCGTGACCGTGAACCCCAGCCGTTCCGCCAGCGCCGTCAGATTTTTCTTCGCGCGTCCACCGCCGACAATCCCGGACACAATGGACAGGCAAAACATTCCGCCAAAAATTACCCAAAACAGACCAAAGATCGGAAAATTACTGGCAGCGAGCATGCCCATGCCGCGCAATTTCTACGCATAGAGAGACAATGGCAAGCCCATCCCGCTGCCCAAGTCTGTCATTTCGGCACCGAAGTTATCCACCAACTGTTGCCAAACGGATCCATGACGCCACCCGAGCGGCCGTAGGGCTGGTCGGCCATGGGCGAAATCGCCGTCGCGCCTTCATAGAGCGCCCGTGCGTAAGTCTCGTCGGCGTCCTGCACATAAATGAACATTCCCGCCGGACGGGGCGGGTATTGCTCGGTCGCATCCGCAAACATGATGGTGCTGCCGCCGATGTTGATTTCCGCGTGCATAATCACCCCTGGCGAACGCGGCACGCGCAATTGCTCGACCGCGCCAAACACCGCCTGGGTGAAATTGCTAAACTTCTCCGCGCCTTCCACAATCAGGTACGGCATGACCGTCTGGTACTGCGGCGGAATGGGCATAAACACATCCGTGTTATCTGTGCTATCCGTGGTTGTTTGGAGGTTTAACGCTCCACTAATTCACATACGCCAGCGACTTCGCGGTGCGGGCGACATCCGGCAGGCCTTCGAGCAGGTCGGCAATGGCGTCCCATTTGCCGGTGATGAGGGCCTCATGCGCCGAATGGGGCAGGCCGGCGGCAAATGTCTGGCCTGCGCAGGTGACCTGGCGGTTTTGCACATCAATGGCGATTTCCGCCGACGGATTTTTTTCGATGATCGCAGCGAGTGTCGCCAAATCGTCGCGCGACAGCGTCAGACACGGCATGCCCAGCGTGATGGAATTGCCAAAGAAAATCTCGGCAAAGCTTTCCGCCAGCACCGCGCGAAAGCCAAAGCGGTAGAGCGACTGCGGCGCGTGCTCGCGCGAGGAACCGCAGCCAAAGTTCGAACCGCTGAGCAGGATGCCCGCCCCGGCAAAGCGCGGGTCGTTGAGCGGGTGCGGCTTGTCCGAGCCGTCGGCCTTTTTGCGCTCGTCGTAAAAGGCAAACTCGCCGAGCCCGTCGAAGGTGATGCACTTCATGAACCGCGCCGGGATGATGCGGTCCGTGTCAATGTCGGCGCCGGGCACGCACACGCCGCG
>CAZCMU010000286.1:0-1170 GCA_964499725.1 uncultured Opitutales bacterium | reverse complement strand
TGCAGCGCCGCGCCGGTCACAATCAAATCAAACTTGTTTTCGGGCAGCGCGACCGTGCGCATGTCGCCCTGCACGGTTTGCACGATGGCTCCATTCACGTCGCCCACCCGCTCGGTGGCGCGTGCCAGCATCGGTCCGCTCAAATCCACCAGCGTGCATTCGAGCAAATTGACTTCCTGCGCCAGAGCCAAAGAAAAATTTCCCGCGCCGCACCCGAGGTCCAGCACCTGCGCGCCGGAATTCAGCCACGCGCGGCCCAATTCGCGCAGCAGTTGCAACACCAGCGGCGCGTCCATGGTCGTCTCCTGCCCGGTGTCGAGCTTGCTGAAGCGCTCCACGTCGCGGTCAAACCGCTCGCGGACTTCTTCCATCGTGGATTTCTGGTCGAGAGCAATCATGGCTGTGCGGACAATTAATTTTCGCCAAAAACTTCCCGCGCGTCGCTAATGACGCCGGTGACAGCCGCGGCGGCAACCATCGCGGGGCTCATCAAGATGGTGCGGCCCGTCGGGCTCCCCTGACGGCCTTTGAAATTGCGGTTGCTGGAGCTGGCGCACAACTGGTCGCCGATCAATTTATCGGGATTCATCGCCAGGCACATGGAACAACCGGCCGCGCGCCATTCAAAGCCTGCGTCCGTGAAAGTTTTCGCCAGGCCCATTTCCTCGGCCAGCTTGCTCACGCCCTGCGAGCCGGGCACGACGATGGCCTTCACGCCGGATTTGACGTGGTGGCCCTTCACCAGCCGCGCAACTTCCTGCAAGTCCGACAGGCGGCCATTGGTGCAACTGCCGATAAAGACAACATCCACCTTCGTGCCCTTGATGGGCTGGCCGGCGGTCAACTTCATGTGCGCGTAGGCCTCGCGCGCCGTCGCGCGGTCGCCCTCGGGCAGCGTATCGGGCTCGGGCAACTTTTCATTGATGAAAATCGCCTGGCCGGGATTGATACCCCAGGTGACAGTTGGGCTGATGTCCTCGGCCTTGATGTTGACCACCTTGTCGTAAACGCAACCGGGGTCGGACGCCACGCCACGCCAGCGCTCAACGGCTTTATCCCACTCCGCGCCCTTCGGGCAATATGGGCGGCCCTTCAAGTAGGCAAATGTCGTCTCGTCGGGATTCACATAACCGCAGCGCGCGCCGCCTTCGATGGACATGTTGCAGACCG
>CAZCMU010000285.1:0-3091 GCA_964499725.1 uncultured Opitutales bacterium | reverse complement strand
AGCCCCCGAGCACCCGCATCCGGCGGACCATGCGCTGGACATTGATGGGGCCGGCCTCGTCGGATTCCGGGTCCACCTCGATTTGATGCTGCACGGCCAGGCGCCGGGCGAACATTTCCGGCCCCAGACGCGCCGACAACGCGGCTTGCACAGTTGGAGACAACTCAGAAAGGGTGGAGCTTGCTTCAGTCACGATTCGAATTTATCCGCCTGAAGGTGCCAGTCGGAGCGGACGCTGCCAATGGAAATCCGCATTTTGGCATTGCGGGGAGGCGGGCAAACGGGGCTAACTTCCCGCCATGTGGAACCCGGTATTTTTTCTGGCGCAAACGCCGGCCCCAGCCAGCACGGCCGTGGCGACCCCCTCCAGCATTTCCGGCATGGTGAAGGAACTGGCCAAACATCTGTATGTTGAGCTGGAAGACAATCTGCCGCATTTGGTCAGCGCGCTGATTATTCTTATTGTGGGCTGGTGGCTGGCGGGCCGGGTCAAGGGCCTCCTGCGCCGGGTGATGACCGCCCGGCATGTGGACCTCACCCTAACTTCGTTTCTGACGCAACTGTGCTACTGGCTTATCATCGCGGTGGTGGTGCTGGTCGCGCTGCAAAATGCCCAGGTGGAAACAACGCCGTTTTCCGCCGTGCTGGGCGCGAGCGCGCTGGCCGTGGGCCTGGCGATGCAAAACTCGCTGATGGATTTTGCGGCGGGAGTCATGATTATCCTGTTCCGTTATTTTCGGGTAGGCGACGAAATCGAAGCAGCCGGGATCAAGGGCGTGGTGGAGGAAATCAGCATTTTCACCACGCATCTCAAGACGGCGGACAACCGCAAAATCATTGTGTCCAACGGCAAAATTCTTGGCTCGCCGGTCATCAACGCCAGCGCGAAGCCGACGCGGCGGCTGGATTTGACCATCAGCATCAGCTATGAGTCGAACCTCAAGCTCGCCAAGCAAATCGTGCTGACCGAATTGCAGAATGAAATTCGCGTACTGCCCGACCCGGCGCCGGTTGTGGCCGTGGATAATTTGGGGGAAAGCTCGGTGGACCTCATCCTGCGCGCGTGGGTGGCCATTGGCGACTACCAGGACGTGCGCAGCCATATGTTGGAGGCCCTGAAGCTGCGCTTTGACGAAGCCGGGATTGACATCCCCTACCCCCAGCATGAAGTGCGAGTACGGACGGATAAGTGATGCGGCTGAAACGACCAGGCCTTACGGACTGTATTGTCTGGTTTGCGAGTTGATTTTTCCGAGCAAAGTTATCAGCGACTTCTGGCTGTCCCGCAGTTCCGACTCCAAACCCTGCCGCTCGCTCGCGCCGGCATTCGAAATGTCCTGGCGGATTTGGTCGTCGCGCTGGATCGTCTGCAGGACCGATGACCACCAGCCCTGCACAAGAGCTGACCCGCGGTCCTTGGGGTTTTTGGGCAGATTGGCATTAATCTCTTTGCAGATGTCTTCGATTTGGGTGTTGTTGTCCTCCAAGCGCACCAAGGCCATGTCGCGCGGGTTGGGGCCGTCGTTCGCGGACATCCGGTTGGACACATGCAAGTTATCAATCCCATTTTGCATCTGTTCCGAGGCTTGAACCATATCATGCAGCTGGGCCCGCAAGCCGACCAGCGCCCCGTTGGCTACCGGTTCCGGGGGAGGGATATTGGCGGCCACCGCCAGGGGCGGCGGAACAATGGCGGGGGCAACCTTGGGCAGGGGAGTTTCCGCCTGCATGGATTTATCCGCCTCGTTGGCCGGCAGCAGCAGCAAAAATTCCCGGCTGGCCGGGGAAAGTTTGGCCAGGGGATAGTTGTAGGTTTTACAGTCGGCCAATTGGAAATTCACCGAATCGGCATTGCGACCCAGAATGCGCGCGTCCAGACTTTCACCCGACTGAACGGTCAGAACATAGCTGAGCGGAAATTCGATGGCCAGATTGGTGGGCAGCATTTGCAGAAATTTTTGGTCGGCAGGGGTAAACGAGTTGAGGGGCAAATAGTACTCCCGTCCATCCGCCAACAGGGTGTATTTGACAATGTTTTCCGTGCGGCCATCCAGACGCACCCGCGCGGGCTTGCCCTGCGCGTCCGTGATGTTGTAGTCCAAGGGAAAAGAAAAATTCATGCGGGCGGACAGCAGGCGCACGAGCTGCTGGTCGTTAGCCGCCAAATCCTCAATGGGCAAATAATAATCCAGTCCGTCACTTAACAGGGTGTATTGGACAATATTCGCCGAGCGCCCATCCAGCCGGACGTTGAGTTGGTTCCCGGCCTTGTCGGTGAGCAGACATTCGGTGTGCGTGCCGAAAACGCTGTTGGGGGCAAACAACTGCATCAACTTTTGGTCGAGAGGAGATAATTGATTAAGTGGGAGAAACAGGTTCATGCCATCATCGGTCTTAAACTTGACCAAATCATTGGTCCGGCCGGCAATCATCGCCGGCAGGCTCTGACCCTGCTGGTTGGTCATGACGTGCGTGAGGGGAAATTCACATTCAATAATGGTGGGCAATTGCTTCACCACCACCTGGTCGCTGGCGGAGAGCGAGGTCAGTGGCAGAAAATGGGTGGAATGGTCGGCCAGGATGGTGTACTTCACCCAGTCGTCATTGTGACCGTCAATGCGCACGGGCAGCGCCGCGCCGCCTTGCTCGAGCGGCATTTCAAACGGGTACTCCAAAACCAAAGTTTTGGGCAGTTGGCGGAAAAGATTCTGGTCGGCGTCGCTGAGCTTGGCGATCGCCGCATAGTGGGTCGTGCCGTCCGCCAAAAGGGTGTATTTGACGACGATGTCGTTGCAGGATTCCACGCGGACCTGGAGCGGATTACCCTGAATGGTCAGGCTGCGTTCTTGCGGCAACCGCAATCCCACCACAAAATGATAGTAAATCCAACCCCCGGCGACCAGCAACACCAGCACAGCTCCGACCCCCGCCAGCAACCCTCGGGAAACCTGGCCAGCAGATGACGCCTTGGGCGAAAGATTTGAACGAAAGATTGCGAAGGCACTCATGCACGACAGGCAGGTTGACTATCATTCGTTAAACCGAAGACATTTGAGACAAAAGGCGGCGTTATGGTCCATAATCCAAACGT
>CAZCMU010000284.1:0-3094 GCA_964499725.1 uncultured Opitutales bacterium | reverse complement strand
CTTTCGGCGCTGGAAAAGCACCGGCGCCAGCGCCACAAAGGTCGAAAGGGCTGCGACTCCGATTAAGATCCGTTGTGATGTCTGCGTGCCCCAGAGCGGCACGGCCGTAATGCTGAAAAACAACGCGCCAAAAATGGCACCCACCGTGTTGGCGGCATAAACGCCTCCCACCAACCGGCCCGGATCCTGCCCCGGGGCCGCCACGGCGGCCAGGGCCAGCGGGAAACTGGCGCCCCATAAAATCGCCGCCGGCAGCACCGTCCACAGCGCCACTGCGAGATCGAGCTGAAAAATATACCAGGCGCCATTTTTGACCTCGCCAATCAGGGCCGGGTCAATCGGCCAGTAGGGTAGGGAGTGCGAGATGTTGAACGATGTCCAGGCGACGCCGGCAATCAAGAGCAACTGGCACGCGCCCAGCGCGATGCGGGGCGATGCTTGGGTGCGGGAGGCAAATGAACCGACGCTGCTCCCAATCCCCAGCCCAAACAAGAACACCGCCAGGATAATCGAAAAAGTATACACGGTTCCGCCCAGCAGCAGGGACAATAGGCGCGTCCAGATGACTTCCGCGCCCAGTGCAGTCAGGCCGGAAAGGGCAATGCTGACATAGATTGCCCAAGCGCCGGGATTGGCTGGCTGGCGCGTTATCGTTATATCTTCCTTGGGCGCGACGGTGGATTTGTCCGTCGCCAAGGCCCACGCCAGCGCCGCGACCGTGAAGTTGATGGCCGCCGCCACGTACGTCGCGGTCGCCATGTCATGTACCCGCAAAAGATAAAAGCCCGCCAGCAGGCACCCAAAAACCGCTCCGGCGATGTTGCCGCCGTAAAACAGTCCCAGCCATGACACACCCTGCGGCGTCATTTCCACCCAGCGGGCGATGGCCGGCAGCGTCGCGCCCATCAGCAGCGTCGGTGGCACCAGGCACACCGCCGCCACCACGCCGCGCGCAATGATGTTCCAATAATCATGGCTGCCCGAGTGGTCGCTGTAGAATGCGCCCACGGCGGGCACCAGCCAAAGTTCGAGCATGCCAATCAGTCCAATCCCCAGCTCGAGGCCGGCGTAAACCCGCAAGGGATGCCGCCCGCGCGTAACCAGCCGCGATATGGCGATGCTCCCCAGGCACATGCCACCCATGAAGCTGCCCAGCAGCAGACCCAGGGAAATTGTGGTCAGTCCAATGACCAGTTGGAGCATCTGGTACCAGACAATTTCGTAAATTAACGCCGCGCACCCGCTACCAATAAACAGGAGCAGGATGGGCGGCAGAAAGCGTTCAGATACGGGGGTGGCGCCGGTGATGCGCGAAGTAGGGGCAGGCATGGGGTGAATTTTTGATTAAACCGCATTCCTCGCGGTTAAGAAAGCAAAATGGGGTGTGAAAATGAGGTGGGGATGGCGCGGGCGGCTTCCCTTGTAGGCCATTGATGGACAATCACTTGGCAAAAACAATAACCTACCCCCTGTCTAGAGAGTAGGTTGTACAGGCTCTTCTTACAACCGCAGCCGGGGCAAAAGGTCGCTACAAACCTGCCAACCCAAGGGACTTATTTCTTGTTCATCGAATCCAAAAACTTCACTAAAGTTTGGGCGAAGATGTACTCGTAGAGTGTGGTTTGGCGGGAATCCATACATTTTTGCCAGCGTTCGCGGGCGCCGATCGCGTCTTGATTGAGATAATGGACGAAACCGGTGAAATAATTGGCTTGGCACATTTTTTCGGGTGAATCAGGACCTGTGGCTGCTGCTGCCATTAATGCTGTTTCGCTCAAGCCGCCGCTCAAATATTGGCCAATCGCCTGATGCCATAGATTTGCCCATGCCGATAGATTTTTGGTTAAATTGCGTGGCGGACGGCCTGACCAGCGTTGCAGTATTTCACGGTATAATTGTGGCAGTGAATCGTTCGGCTGCAATTCGCATACCTGGTCATAATCCGCGATGGCGCCTGAAGTGTCGTTTTGGGCTTGTTTAACAACTGCACGGGCAAAGTAAGCCGTGGCAAAGCTCTCATTATAATCAATGGCGAGCGAACAATCAAAGATGGCTCCGTCGGGATCATTGTGCAAAAATTTGAATCTGGCGCGGGCGGTGTAAGCCCAAATGTTGGATGGGTTTAGATCAATGGCATGGTTGAGGTCGGCCAGCCCTTCGTCATCGTCATTTGCCGCCAGTCGTAGCGAGCCGCGGACCATGAAGGCGGCGTCATTTTGGTCATCATATTCGATCGCCTGGGTGCATTCGGCCAGGGCGCCCGCATGGTCGCCATTTCGAAATTTGTCGCTTGCTTCACTCAGCAACACGCCACCGGCCAGCTGCCGGATATGCATGGGATTCAGGGTGACTTTGCCCTCAATCATCCAGTCCTGTCCCAAGGGGCCGCCAGTAGGATCCTTTTCAATACCAGCGCGGGCGATACCCGGATAGTAGGGTCCTGGCAAAGGTCGGGCTCGGGCATAAGCAATGCTGTTTTTGCCATCCAGCACCAATTCCATCCGCGCCAAAGCGTATAATCCAAGCGTGCCCGCATAATTTTTGGGATCAATTTTCATCTCCACCTCGTTGGCTTCATGCACTGGCACGTCGGTGAGAGTGAGCGCGCCAAGTTTGATTTCATCGGCCCACGCCTCTTCGGATGATTGGGGCCCAATCGCTCCGGCAGTAAGATAAATCACATATCCAGTCGGCACGTTCGGATGGGCGGCGCGCCATTCGCGCCATTGCGTCGGCGGCAGGGCGACGCCGTTATAGGAGCCGGTATCCACCAAAATGGTGCCCAGCTGGCCGTTCGCCAGCTTGGTCTTCAAGGTTAATTGGTCATTGCGGCCGATGGGGAATTTTGGCCAATTATTTTTCGCATCAAACGGAACTTCCGGCACGCTCTGAATTTTGTGTTGGGGACCGTCAAAAACCAGGATGTTATCCCGTATTTCCGGCCAGCTGATCAGGCCGTCAAGTCGTTCCCCTTTGGCGTCCACCATGATGGAAAATCTTGCCAGATTGCCGACCAGGGGTTGCACCTTGATATCTCCTCCGCCCAAATTGATGTGCGCGGGCTTGGCCAGCGCAAAGGTCACCGTCTCGAAAC
>CAZCMU010000283.1:0-3094 GCA_964499725.1 uncultured Opitutales bacterium | reverse complement strand
GCAAGAATTTCATCAAGATCACCGTGGGCGACATGGTGAAGATGGAGATGAGCCCGTACGACCTAAATAAGGCGCGCATCACCTACCGCCTGCGCAATGCCACCGCGCCGCGCAATGCGCCGATGCGCAGTTACGGCCCGCGGCGCAGGTAGGGTTAGTCGCCCGTCTTTTGCGGCGTCGGCAGGCTGACGGCCAGCCAGACCGGGATGATCAGCGCCAAGGCGCCCGCGGCATAAGAGATTTTTGCCCCGGCCCAAAAATAAATCAGTGAGAAAAAGAACGGGCCAATCGCACGCCCCAGTGCCTGCGCCGCTCGAGCGGAGCCGATGTGCCGCCCCTGCTTCGTCGGGTCGCTGTACAGCGAAACCAGCGCGGGTAGGCAGACGGACGTGAGCCCGGCGCTCACCGCGAAGACCGCCAGACCAGCGTAGAAATAGCGCAGCCGCCCGGCGATGGCCAAAATCAAAAACCCGCCGATGCCGCAAGCCAGGCCCAAAACCGCCGAGGGCCGCTCACCCCACTTCGGAATATATTTACGGCCCAGCCAGCCCTGCACCACGACCATGACCAGGCCCATAAACACGAAAATTTTCACCATGTCGCGCGGGGTGTAGCCAAAGCGCTCGGCGGCGAGGAAGGTCAGCGTGAATTCCATGCCGCTGAAGGCGATGGTGTAATAGAGATTGACCAGATTGGCGCGGCGGATGGCCGGCTGGTCGGTGCGGAAAATGGCGGCAAGGCGTTCGCTAACCGTGGGCGTCTTTTGCTCGACGGACATGTGGGCCGCGCGTTTTTCCACCGGGAGAGTTTCAGGGAAACGAGTCAGCACCCAAAAGTAGTTCAAGGTGGCGAGGCCAAAGGAAGCCAGCGCACAGGCGGAAAAGGGATTGAGTCCGTAGGCGGCGGCGACGGGATTTTTCGCGGTCCAATCGTAAATCGAAAGCCAGCCGCCCAACGCGGGCCCAAGGATAAAACCCAGACCAAACGCAATGCCGACGACCGCCATGCCGCGCGAGCGTTTCTCCGCCGAAGTAACATCCGCCACCGCAGCCGTGCCCACGGAGACGTTGCCGGCCATTACGCCACCCAGGCCGCGAGCGAGAATGAGCATCCAAAATTGTCCGGCAAAAATCCAAAGCAAGTAGCTAAGGGCGGTGCCAGCCACGGTGCCCAACAGAACGGTGCGCCGCCCCACCCGGTCGGATAACCGGCCCCAGAACGGCGAAAAGAAAAATTGGAGTATTGAATAAAGCGAACCCAGCAGCCCGGCGAAGAGAACCTCGACAGAAAAAGCGGAGGAGCCACCGGAGAGATGTTGGAGTTGCGTGACGACATTGGCCATCCACCCCGTCTGCCCGGCGGTGGGCAGGTAGTACTGCAACATCTTCGGAAACAGCGGGAAGATGATGGAGAAACCGACCAAGTCCAAAAAGATGGTCAGGAAAATGGCGCCGATGGGCGCGCGCTTGGCCTTGGCCGGGGAGTCGGGACTTGCTTGTGCGGTTGCCATCAGCCAACCAGTCCACTAGTTATCAGGATTTTGACAACCTTTTTCCCACGTGGCTCAACCTGAACAAGTGACCTTGGTGCTGGCGACACGCCGCAGCCCGCTCGCGCGCAAGCAGGCGGAGATGGCGCGTGCAGCTCTGTCCGTCTGGCCCAAGGCGTGGTGGAAGACCATCGAGTTGCTGGAATTGACGACCACCGGCGACCGACAGGCGACCTGGTCGCTCGCCAATGAAGGCGGCAAGGGATTATTTACCCGCGAATTGGAGGAGGCTTTGCTCTCTGGCCACGCGCATCTGGCGGTGCACAGCGCAAAGGATTTGCCCACCACCCTGCCCGATGGCCTGGCCTTGGCAGGTTTTCTACCCCGCGCCGATGCCCGCGACGTGCTGGTGAGACGAACAGACGTGGGTATTCCGCGCCGCATCGCCAGCGGCAGTCCCCGTCGCCGGGCCCAAGCCGCAGCTTGGTGGCCGGGAGTGGAATGGACAGAATTGCGCGGAAACCTGGACACGCGCCTGAAAAAAATCGCCGCCGGAGAGGCCGACGCTACTTTTTTAGCCGCAGCGGGATTGCACCGGCTGGGCATTGCGTCGTTTAATGGCTTGGAGTTTGAGCCGGTCCCCATCGAAAAAATGGTGCCCGCCGCCGGCCAGGGCGCCATTGCGCTGGAAAGCCGCGCATCCGATGCGGCAAGATTTGCCGAAGCGTTCTGTCCCCAAACTTACCGCGCGGTATTTATCGAGCGTGCGGCGTTAAGCGCCATGGGCGGTGGCTGCCATGCGGCGTCGGCGGCGTATTACGATGGCGCCACGCTGCATCTTTTCCACGCGCCTAAAGGCTGGACAACTATTGTCGTGGATCAAAGCGACGTCGCCGAGGCCGTGGCAGCCACCGAATCGGCCGTCACCCAGTGGATGAGCGCGGCTTAATTTTATAAATTTATGGATACCCCCGAACCCAACATCGTGCGTGACTGGTTGATGAATTTTCAAGATTCCGTCATCTCCGCCATGAAGCGGGCCGACCCCGGCGCCTCTTTCGGCTATGACCAATGGGAGCGACCGGACGGAGGCGGAGGTCTTTCGTGTGCTTGCTCAACCGGCCAGGTGCTGGAAAAGGGTGGCGTGAATTTTTCCGACGTGCACGGAGCCTCGTTGCCGGCTAGCGCCACGGCCACGCGACCGGAACTGGCAGGCCGACCATTTCGGGCAATGGGTGTCTCGATCGTCATGCACCCGTGCAACCCCTATTGCCCAACCTCCCACGCGAATATCCGGTTCATGACCGTGGGCGGCCCCGGGGAAAACACCTGGTGGTTTGGCGGCGGGTATGATCTGACGCCCTACTACGGTTTCGCGGAAGACGCCGTCGGCTGGCATCAGGCGGCGGCAGCGGCGTGCGCACCGTACGGCCAAGATTTATACCCACGCTTCAAAGCAGAATGTGACAAGTACTTTTTTCTGCGCCACCGCCAGGAAACTCGCGGCATTGGCGGATTGTTTTTCGACGACTTCAACGAAAAGAATTTTGAGCACGCCTTTGGCCTGGCTCGCAGTGTGGGTGAGGCCTACGCGCCCACCTACTC
>CAZCMU010000282.1:0-3149 GCA_964499725.1 uncultured Opitutales bacterium | reverse complement strand
GTGAAGGAGCCGCGCGGAAAGCAAATGCGGGAGACGGCGGCGTCGAAGTCGTGATCGCCACTGAGGATTTCGATTTCGAGGCGCAGGTAATAGAGGGGAATGGGCGAAACCAAATCGGGCGGAAGGCGGACGGCGTCTTTTTCCGTGGTGATAATGAAATCAGCGTGGCCTTCGACAGCCCGGGCAAAAAATCGCTCAAGTTCTTCGGGAGTAAAGCGGTGGTGGTCGAGGAAACGCTTTTTGTAGCCGATTTCCGCACCGAGTTCACGCAGGATTTTTTCGAAACTCTCGGGCATGGCAATGCCGCAAAAAGCGGCCACCCGGCGCCCGCGCAAATCCTCCAAAGTCCGGCGCTGGCCGCCATTATTAATGGACTGGAGGTGGGTTGGGCGATGGGCACATTCGATAACCTCGACTTCGGGGTGATGCTGGCGGATGGTCTCGCGCAGGTCGCTGCTGGACTGGCCATCAGACTTGGTGACGAAGACATAGGAGGCGCGGCGCAGGTGGCTGACCGGTTCGCGCAGAATCCCACGCGGCAAGAGGTGGTGGTTGCCAAAGGGGTTGGTTTTGTCCACGAGGAGAACGTTGTGCTGCCCGCGGAGGGAAAGGTATTGAAAGCCGTCGTCGAGCAAGAGGATGTCGGAACCGAATTTTCTGATGGCGTACTGGCCGGCCTTGACGCGGTTTTTGTCCACGAGCACCACGACTCCGGGCAGATTGCGGGCCAGCATGAAAGGCTCGTCCCCGGCTTCGGCGGAGTCGAGGAGCACGTTTTGGCCGTCGCTGACTACTTTGGGCGGCGGATTTTCGCCGTGGCTGATCCAACGCCATAAGCGGCGATGGGCGGGTTCAGCCCGGCTCATGTAGCCCCGGCTCAAGATGGCGACATGGCGGCCGCGCTGCGCGAGGGTGCGCGCAAATTTTTCGACAATGGGCGTCTTGCCGGTACCGCCGACCGTGAGGTTCCCGACCACGACGACCGGCACGCCCAAGGGCTGGTTGCGAAAGATGCGCTGATGGTAGAGCCAGCAACGCACCCGGACAATCCCGTCAAACACCCAGGACAAAGCCAGCATGAAGCCGCCCAGCAACTTTACGCCCGTGTCGGCCTCGCGCCGGTCATACACCACGTCCACGGCAAACTCCTCAAACTGCCGGGCACGCACGGCCATTCGTTTCATCCAGCGGGAAGACATAATAGATGGGCGTCGCTAATCGGGGGTTGACGACCCCGACGAGGTGCGCAAAATTAAACCCTTTGCGCGCTTTGCGCAACACATTCACACGATTCCACGCAACTTTTCCTGCGGAAATGCAAGTCTCCCTCCTGCGCTCCAAAATCCTCCGGGCTGAAGTGACCGACGCGCGCCTCGAATACGAAGGCAGCCTGGCCATTGACTCGGCGTTCATGACCCGGGTCGGCATCCTGCCGCACGAGCGAATCCTCGTCGGCAACCTGGCCAATGGCAACCGCTTTGAGACCTACGCCATTCCCGCGCCAGCCGGCTCGCTGACGATTTGCCTCAATGGCGCTGCGGCGCACCTGGGCCAGAAAGGTGATTTGCTGGTGATCATGACCTTTGGCCTGATGAGCGAAGAAGAGGCGCAGACCTGGAAGCCGCGCACAATTGTGCTGGGTGATGGGAATAAGAAAATCGTCAAGGAATCGAAGTAGGCCGTGCAGCGGCTAGCAAATGGCGGGTGGGGGTTTTAGAATAAACCAGTGGACGGGGTTTGTTCGTGCCCCCGTAGCCGTACGCATGGCCTATGGGGTGCCATGACCTTTTACCTAGCGAAATCGTGACATAGGGGGCTGTTGGCTGAACGCAAGTTTGGGTAAAGTGGTCACGCTTCCCAGAACCAGCCTGACGCTGGCCGGGACAAATCTAAAAACACCCATGAAAAAAATAATCCTGATCATTTTGGCTTTCGGCGCGATTAGCGCAGTGGCCTTCTATGCAAGCAAATCGGAACCCAAAGACACGGCAGACGCCACGGCAGCGCCCGCGAGCAAGCCAATCGCCAGCTTGGCTCTGCCTACCACAACCACCAAGGTCGCTCTGCCGACGGCCAAACCGGTTGAGCCCGACGCCAACGCCGCGTCTGCGCCAGTCGTGCAGGCCAAACAAGTTGATGCAGTTGTTGCATCGGTCAACCCGACAGCGCAACCCTCAGCGAATAATCCAGAAACATACTCACCGCGCTCGGAACTTGCCACGACCATCCCGGAACTTGTCCGCCTCATTGCCGGGCAGGATTTTGAGACGCTGATGCAGGACTTTATGCCGCCGGATGAATTAAAGGAGGTGCTGATGGCCGACGGCCAACCCGGCCAGCCGATAGCGTTGGGCGACCTGGCCGAGCGGATGCGCCAAAATCCACGCTTTATGCAGCAAATGGCTGGAGCGGCCCAATTCCTGACCTACCTCCAAACCCAAACGCCCACTTTTGACGCGACAGGACAAAGCGCGAGCTACCCGATGCCCAATCCGGTCAATGGACAAAGCAGCATCACGTTCGTGAAGGTCGGCGGCTATTGGTATGTTAAAAATGGGGCGCTTTTTTTTAAATAAATCACCATGAAAAAAATCTTCCTGATCGTTATTTCCGTCTGTACGGTAGTTTTGACAGGGTATTTCACCTCGTCTGGTGGCGATAATACCACCACCAGCGTCATCCCCACGGTCGGCCAGCAACTCATTGATTTGCAAAAGGCCGAACAAACCGGCGCAATCACCCCAGAGCAGTATGAGGCCAAAAAAGCCGATTTGCTCAAAAAATAACCGCCTTTTGCGATACACTGGCGAGTCTCGCTTAATTGCGATAAGCTAGCATCCAGCAGAATAACCCACTCCATGAACCATTCTGAGAAATATTGCCATAGCACGCCGATTCAACACTACGCGTTCCATACCATCTTTTTGGGTGCGATGGGTGTGGGCTTCTGGTTTCAATGGAATCCGCATTCTAATGTCGTGTGGGACACCAATTGCGTGGTCGCCTTTACGCTGGCGGCCATGCAAATCCTTTTTTACACCCTGCGCTTCTTCACCAAACCCATAGGGTGGAAGCCGCCCGCAGCTTGGGACGCCATCTACTTCGCCGTCAATTTTGCCATTATCCTGGCGGAGTTTCGCTGCGGGGTG
>CAZCMU010000281.1:0-3158 GCA_964499725.1 uncultured Opitutales bacterium | reverse complement strand
TGCTGTTGAACACCGAATTGCGTTCCGTCCGCGAAGTGGCGCAACAGGTCGTGCACCAGTTCCGGCTCGAATCGGGCCGCCGGTGATGAAAGAGGCGATCCGAAAGCGGGCACAGGAGTTGGGGTTTGACGATTGCCGGTTCACCCTGGCCACCGCACCAGCGAGCGCGAATCAATTTCAAAACTGGCTGACCGGAAAGCAGCACGGCGAAATGGCCTGGCTCGAACGCACGGCTGCCAAGCGGATCGATCCGCAACGCGTGCTGCCGGGAGCCAGGAGCGTGATCTGCCTGGCAGTAAACTACGAAAATTTCAGTCGGAGCCGGGGTAACGAGGCTCAAGCAGGAACCTTGCTTTCTGGAAGCCAGAGTCTGGTTACCTCGACTCCTGCTGCTGCCATCGCCCGTTACGCCCAATTCAAAGATTACCACGATGTTTTAGGCGAACGGCTGAAGGCGCTGGCCGAATTTGTGAATCAACCCGGCGACGCACAAGCGCGATCACTGTGGTATGTGGACACCGGGCCGTTGCTGGAACGCGATCTGGCCCAGCGGGCCGGACTGGGATTTATCGGCAAGCACACGAACGTCATCAGCCGGCGGGCCGGCAATTGGATCCTGCTCGCCGAGATCATCACCACACTCGAACTTGAACCAGACGGGCCGGAGAAAAATCATTGCGGGAAATGCGTGCGCTGCATTGACGCGTGCCCGACGCGGGCCATCACCGCGCCATTCCAACTCGACGCCCGGCTTTGCATTTCCTACCTCACCATCGAATTGAAAGGCGCCATCCCGGTCGAATTGCGCCCGGCCATCGGGAACCGGATTTTCGGGTGTGACGACTGCCTGGCGGTCTGCCCGTGGAACCGGTTTGCGCGCGAGGGCAGATTGATGCAGCCGCATGCGCGCCCGGACCTGGCTGCGCCCGATCTGATTGAATTATTGCAACTGGACGAACCCGGTTTCAAGTCACGTTTCAGCGGCACGCCGATAGCGCGGACGAAACGCCGTGGCCTGTTACGCAACGTCTGCGTGGCCTTGGGCAACGTGGGCGGCCAATCCGCCCAGGCCGCCCTGAATAAAGCCGCCGGCGACGCCGAGCCCTTGATTGCCGAACACGCCCGCTGGGCGCTGGAACGGATTCAAAAAAATGAGAGAAAGATTTGAACCGCGGTTGCATATGGCAACGAAGCCAAAATATTTTACACTGATCCCCCAATGGCCACGGATGTTTTTGTATCTCAAAATTGCTAGGCAACCGGGGGCGGGACTTCCATCTGCGCCGGTTCGGCCTGGTTCTTCCTGAACTGGCGGTAGCCGGTGAAGAGTGACGCCAGCGCAAACAAACGCAATGCAATATGCGCCGTGAGCGCCTTGTGCCCGGCGGTTCCATAGTCGAATTGAAAAATCCCGACAACATTCACCACCAGGGAAATGCCCTCATAAATTCCCAGCAGAATGACCGGCCCCAACCCTGGTCGCAGCACCAGCCAGAGCAGGCCGGCAATGATGATGACCAAATCCGGAATGACCTGGGCGAGACCAGCCGGTATAAAAAATCCCCCCACCAGCATCCATGCCAAATGGCCGAAAATGACCGCCAGCGCAGCCGTAAACGGTTTGAGCTTCTCTGACGCAAAATGTTTGGCGAGCAGCAGGGCGGCCGCTGCGCCGGCAAACGGAATAAACAGCATCAAGCCGCAGTAAAAGCCAATGACTCCTCCCAAAATACCCGACACAGTGAGAAAAGGATTCGCTGATTTTTTTGGTGCCGAAGCTTCTGTGCTCATAGGCTGGGTGCGGATTCTGTCAGGCTGGTATTTTGGCCCACCTTGGATTTTTCAATGTGAGCATGACCGCAATCGGCCCGGCTTTTCCTCGAAACACACCCATTGAATCGGTGGCTTTGAGGCCGATGGCGCACAAGTAAGATACAAATTCCTCGTTGGGCGCAGGAACCATCCCCGTCACGAATATGTTTTTGCGTGCGAGCATAAAATGTGTCGTCAAACAGCCTGACCGGCATGCCTGGCCATTTGCGGCCTGTTTCGAAAGCATTACGCGGGCCATTTACGATTGCCTGCCGTATTCGCCCGGCTTATCGGTTTGATTGTAGGGCACGACGTAAGGAGTGCATGTCCAAACGACTCGTTACTTCGTCGCCTACAAATTCGGACAGTACCCGGTCGGGAGTCCAATTGCATAATGAAAAATATGAACTACTATGATGGACTTGCATGACATCGCGAAATCAAACCCTGGCTGGGGCCGTTTTGAAGATATCAAAATTGATTCTGGCAGTCTCGCTGGCAGCGCCGACGTTGGCCGTGGCGCAAAATCTGACGATTTATTCCGATTCGTTGACCAACGGCTGGTTGGACTGGAGTTATACCACGCACAACCTTTCGTGCACTTCCCCGGTCCATTCCGGCAGCGATTCCATCAGCGTGACCATCACCAGCGGCTACGCCGGGGTGCAGTTTTATCACCCTGACCTGACGAATACCGCCTATGCCAGCATCAGCTTCTGGCTCCATGGCGGTCCCAGCGGCGGACAACAGCTCCAGATGTATGGCAATCTGGACGTGGGTGGCACCAGCACGGCACAGGTTCCCCGTTATTATTTGAATACACCGCTGGCCAACACCTGGCAGCAATACACGGTCCCCTTGTCGGCCCTGGGGGTGGCGAACGTCACGAACTTCACCGGTTTTGCTCTTCAAGACTCCGCCAATTCGTCGGAACCCATTTTTTATCTGGACGATATCGAGCTGGTCAGCGCCGCGGCGCCCGCCCTGACGCATCTGACGGTGAACGCCACCCTGCCCGTCCGCACGGCAGACGCGCGCTGGTTCGGCATGAATGTGGCCGTGTGGGACAGCGCGCTCGACACGCCACAGACGGTGACGGTGATGACCAACATGGGCACGCGCGCGTTGCGGTTTCCGGGGGGGTCGGATTCCGACGATTACCACTGGCTTTACAACCGGCAGGACAACAACACTTGGTCATGGACAACGAGTCTGGCCAGTTTTATTCACGTGATCACCAACCTGAACGGGCAGGCTATGACCACGGTGAACTACGGCTCCGGCTCCACGAATGAAGCGGCCGCCTGGGTGGCCTACGCCAATGCTTCCACGGCGAACGCGCAATC
>CAZCMU010000280.1:0-3159 GCA_964499725.1 uncultured Opitutales bacterium | reverse complement strand
TCTCCGCCGCCTCGGCCCCACGGCTCTGCACCGCGCGTTATTTTTGCGCAAGATGAATGCGGAAAGTTCGCCAACAGAAGAGCAGAAGGAATGGGGGTTTTAATACGATTATGCGCATATTAGGCTCGCTGCCACATTGCTTCGCGTCCATCTAAATGAACCAGGCTAATTTTCGTTTTTTACTGTTTCCAACCCCCAAATGCCTCCTGCCATGACCACCGAAACCATTCCAACCCCAGCCTCAAAATTGTCTTTCTGGGTAGGGTGCGCCATGAGCGCGCCGCCTGTCTTGTTGCTGTTGATGAGCGGCGTGATGAAAATCATGCAGAGCGCCGATGTTGTCAAAGGTTTTGCCAACTGGCCTCATGGCGTGGTGATGCCCATAGGAATTGTGGAAATTACCTGCACGATTATTTACCTGGTGCCATGCACCAGCGTGCTGGGGGCGATTTTGCTAACCGGCTATCTTGGCGGCGCGACGGCGACGGTGGTACAAATGGGAACCCCGTATTTTGCTTTTATGACGGTCGGTTTGGGGGTGTTCGTGTGGGGCGGCCTGTTTATGCGCGAACCGCGCCTGCGCGCGTTAATACCGTTGAAAAGCCGCCGGTAATTTCAAACGGGAATTGGCGGGATGCGGAGATGAGTTCTTTCGTCCCTGCGAGATCGGCCTGATATCAACAACCCGCCCACACCCATCAACAAGCCCTAAACCTTTTCCCCGTTGCGTTCGTTGATATTGACGTAATTGCGCAGGGCCGGGCCGACGTAAATCTGCCGCGGGCGGTGGATGCGGCCTTTTGACAACTCCGCCACTTCGCGCCAATGCGCAATCCAGCCCGGCATGCGGCCAATCGAGAACATCACCGTGTACATGTCCAGCGGCAAGCCGATGGCTTGCAAAATGATGCCCGAGTAAAAATCCACATTCGGGTAAAGTTTGCGCTCGATGAAATACGGGTCGTGCAGCGCCTTGTCTTCGAGGTGCATCGCGATGTCGAGCAAGGGGTCATTGCGACCGAGCGCCTTGAGCACGCGCGCGCTGCTGGCCTTGAGGATTTTCGCGCGCGGATCATAATTCTTATACACGCGGTGGCCAAAGCCCATCAGCCGCGCGCCCTTGCCGCTTTTGGCAGCCTCGACAAATTTGCTGCCGTCGTCGCCGCTCTTGTGGATTTCCTGCAGCATGTTGATGACGGCCATGTTCGCGCCGCCATGCAATGGACCCCACAACGCGCACACCCCCGCCGCCACCGAGGCAAACAGATTTGCGCCGCCGCTGCCCACCATGCGCACGGTCGAGGTCGAGCAATTCTGCTCGTGGTCGGCGTGCAGGAGGAAAATCAAATCGAGCGCCTTGGCCACGTCGTCGTGCGGGTAATAGTCCTCGTAGGGTTCCGAGAACATCATGTGCAGGAAATTCTGGCAGTAGCCCAAATCCTTGCGCGGGTACATGAACGGCAGCCCGCGCATCATGCGGTAGGACATCGCCGCAATGGTGCGCACCTTGGACAGCAGCAGCGTCGCGGCTTCGTCAAAATTTTTCAAATCCTCATCGCGGTCGTTCGTGGCGAGATTCGGGTAGTAGCAGCCGAGCGAATTGAGCAGGGCCGACAAAATCGCCATGGGGTGCGAGTTGTGCGGAAAGCCCTCGAACAAATGCCGCATGGACTCGTGGATGCTGGCCTGCCGCAGGACGTTGGCCGAGAAGTCGCGCTGCTCGACATGCGTGGGCAGGTTGCCGTAAATAATCAGGTACGCGCACTCGAGGAAGGTCGAGCTTTCGGCCAGTTGCTCGATGGGGTAGCCGCGGTAGCGCAGGATGCCCTTCTCGCCGTCAATAAAGGTGATGTGGCTTTCGCACGAGCCGGTGTTGCCGTAGCCGTCATCAAAGGTGATGTAGCCGGTCTTCTGGCGAAGGGTGCGGATATCTATGCCCTTTTCATTTTCCGTGCCGGTGACGACGGGGAAAGTGTAGTTCTCGTTGCCGAGGCGGATAGTGGCGGTTTCTTCCATGGCCGGGGGTAAAAGGTGGAAAGTAGGGAGGCGGCCCGGCGGGGTCAACTCAACAGCGGAGCTGCCCGCCAGTTATCACAAACGGCGCGCAGCCCCATTAAGAAAATTACGGTAGAGTTGGAGACCCCTAGCCTGGCTTTTCTCCGGATGAAATTGCGTAGCAAAGCAGTTTCCACGCCGGATGGCGCTGGTGTAGGTGTAGCCATAGTCCGTCTCTCCCCAGACGAGGCTGCGGTCGGGGGTCTCGGCATGATAGCTATGGACGAAGTAAAACTGGTCATTAGCCGGGCTTATTCCTTCCAGGGCGGGGTCGCCTAACCCGGCAGGATTCCAATGGACGTTGTTCCAGCCCATGTGGGGAATCTTGTAGGGTGCGCTGAGCTTGAAGCGTACGACCTTGCCCGGGAAAATGCCCAGGCCCGGCGTGTCGCCTTCCTCGGAGTGCTCAAAGAGCGCCTGCAGGCCGAGGCAGACCCCAAAAAACGGCCGGTCGGCGGCAATCCACTCGCGCACGGTCTCGTCAAGGCCGGTTTGTTTGAGCAGCCGCATGCAGTCCACGATGGCTCCCTGGCCGGGGAAGACCAGGGCGTCGGCGGTCTTGGCGTCAGCGGGAGTGGTGACCAGTCGCGGCTTGCCACCCACGTGCTCAAAGGCCTTGAGCACGCTCCGCAGGTTCCCCATGCCGTAGTCAATGACGGCGAGGTCGAGCGCGGGAGTAACGGACTTGGAAGCGGCGGTGCTCATGAATGGCAGCCGCCAATCTCAACTGGTTTTGCGCAAGGGCGCAAACCGTTTCCGGCTAATTCATTATCTAGCTCAAACCTTGGAGGCGGGCGAATTCCCGGGTTTTTGCCCAAACTTGTTAGCAATTACTCCGCGCGAAATAGTAGCGATAAATATAACGACAAATAAAATCATGTGCCAGTCAGTCTTTGAGTTCTTGGATAAGAGTACGACCCAAGGTACTGTAACGATGCCAAGGATTAATCCGTTGGCGATGTGCTTTGTCCAGGGTCGTTGTGCAAACATTCGCTCTCGGACATTTTTGTCCAGCAAAACCGCAACCATGCCACCCAACAGACCGATAAAAACCGCTATCCCGAGTTGGTCGGTTGTTACCGTTATGGGGATACCGGAATGCCC
>CAZCMU010000279.1:0-3171 GCA_964499725.1 uncultured Opitutales bacterium | reverse complement strand
ACCCGCTGGACGATTGGTCGCTGGCCCCGAAGGGCTACGGCGAATCCTTTGCATTTGTCTATTCCAAGGAACCGCAAGCTCGACTGGCCTTCTCCCTCTATGGCGCGAAAGAGTTCATGCCCGAAATCACGCCAGCCGCGATAATCCAATATTTGGCAGCCGTGCGTGAAGATGACCCGAAAGGCTTTGTCCTGACCACGCCGATTCCGCCCGGCACGCAAGAGCTGCCCATGACCCACATTGCCAATTACGGCGGGCAGGGCATCACCTACGCCACCACTTCTCCTGTCTTGCGTTTGCACCACGACTGGTTTGCCGATCTGAACGGGCAATACCAACTCGTGATTAAACTGACCTGCCCTCCGGCATTGATGGACCGACTGGATAACGAAGTGCGCACCATTCTTAATCGCGGGGTCGCCCGCAAAGGCCTGGGCGTCGTCCCGCCACCCGCGCCGGGCGAAGCGCCACCCGAGGATACCGCCAAAGCCCCGGCCCAGTGACCGTTGAAGCAGCGCATTGACGCGCGGCGCAGGGCGGGTTTTACTGGTTCCCTATGTCCGAAGACAACGTCTACGATTTGGTCGTCATTGGCGGCGGGCCCGCCGGTTATGCGGGCGCCATCCGCGCCGGGCAACTGGGCAAGAAAGTCGCGTGCGTCGAAATGGAGCGCCCCGGCGGCACCTGCCTTAATTGGGGTTGTATTCCGACCAAAGCACTGCTCAAGAGCGCCGAGCTTTATCAGACCATGTTGCATGCTGACGTCTTTGGCTTCACCTGCGGCGAGATTACGGTGGACTTCGCCAAGGTCATGCACCGGTCGCGGGTCGTGGCCGACCAAATGTCCAAGGGCATCAGTTTTTTGTTCAAAAAAAACAAGGTCGAGCACGTCATCGGCAAGGGTTGTGTGAACGTGCCGGGTTTGGTGGAAATCACCTCGGGTGAGGCCAAGGGTCGTTTATTGCAGGCTAAAAATATTTTACTGGCCACGGGTTGCCGGGCGAAGATGTTGCCGGGCCTCAAACCCGACGGCGTGCGCGTGTTGTCGTCTCTCGAAGCGTTGCAGATGCAAAAAATGCCGGCATCCATCATCATCCTCGGCGCCGGGGCCAGTGGGGTGGAATTTGCCTACTTCCTCAAAGCTTTCGGCTGCAATGTGACCATCGTCGAAATGCTTCCGCGTCTCCTGCCCATTGAGGACGAAGAGATTTCCGCCGGACTGGAACGCGCTTTTAAGAAGCAGGGCATCGAAATCCGCACTGGGGTCAAGGCCGACAACATCCGGGTCGAGGCTTCCGGAGTGAAGGTGGACCTGGTGGCGGGCGAGGGCCAGCCGCGTGAAACCGTTGACGCCGAGGCCCTGCTCGTGGCCGTCGGCGTGAGCGCGAATACCGATGGCATGCTCAGCCCCAAGGTTAAGTTGAACCAGGATCGGGGGTTTCTTGTCGTGGACGGCCGTTACCAGACTAATGTCAAGGGCATCTATGGCGCGGGAGATGTCATCGGTCCGCCCTGGCTGGCCCATGTGGCGACCTATGAGGCGGTGCAAGCGGTCAATGGCATGTTTGGCCATGGCACCCCGCATCGGGTGGAGCGCTTTCCCGGCTGCACCTATTGCCAGCCCCAGGTGGCGAGCATCGGCTTGACCGAGCGGGCCTGCAAAGAGAAGGGCCTCAAATACCAAATCGGCAAATTCCCCTTTACCGCTTCCGGCAAGGCTGTGGCGGTCAACCACCCGGAAGGTTTTGTCAAAGTCATCATTGATTCCGCCACCGGGGAGATTCTCGGCGCGCACATTCTCGGCTCGGACGCAACCGAGCTGATTGCTGAATTTGGTTTGGCGATGGAACTGGAGGCAACCTGGGAGGAAATCCACGCCACCATTCACGCGCACCCGACGCTCAGCGAGGCCATCGGCGAGGCCGTCGCCGCCACGCATGGCGAGGCGATTCACATTTGAGCGGCGTCGGCGGGTCAGTTTGCGCAAAAAATCATTGTGTGCGAAAAATAATTTGAACGGTTGGCGGGGCGGGGCGTCTATGCTCTTCGCCCATGCAAAATATATTTTTCAAATTAATCGCTCACGCCAATGAACTGGCGGATGGCGAACCGCTCATCGCGCTGTTTCTTGGTGCGGCGCTGTTTGCTCTGTTTCTGGCGGTTTTGTCCCAAACCAAAACCACCCCTGCTGAATCCGCCCGACCGGCTGGCTTGGTCTGGACCATTTACCGTAACTTTCTGCGCAGCATGTGGTCGGTCGGGATGATTCTACTGTTACTCGCCGCACTCTCGGTCCTGCGCACCTACTTAAATCAGGCGAGCGATAACTTCGAACACAATCACGGGCGGGTCACGCAGACCAACTACGCCGCCGTGCAAACCATTTGGGGCCCCGAGCAGCAGCAGGGGGAGTTGAAGGTTGATATTTATCACACCGAGGAAGTCACTGAGCGCATTGAATCGGAAGACCCCGCCAAGCCCGCCCTTTTGCGGAAAAAGACCCTGCATGTGACTGCCATTGGAAACCCCTATCTTTCTGAAAACCATGCGGTTACATTAACCCAGAGCCCGCGCAAAAAGGGCTCGGCCTATTACGGTGGTTACGAGACAGATTGTTCCTTTGCCTGGAAATTGCGCAATCCATCAACCATCGCCCAAAATTGCACGCTGGTTTTCCCATTGCCAGCGGCGCAAGGTGTTTACGATGGACTGACTGCGACGCTCAATGGCGAGGACGTACTGCCGAAAATGGAGATCACGGACAGCAGCCTGACCTTGGAAACGATGCACAGGCTTATGAGTGTGGCAGCTGGGTTGTTAAAGACGGAAAAGTCGTAATAGGTGAACGGGATGAATGGATCGGCGTAATGACTAACCGGCACCCGAGGACAGCCGTAGGAATTAAAGATAACGGAAATGTTTTGCTTGTCACGGTAGACGGGCGGCAGCCGGGCTACAGCGCAGGGTTTACTGGAAAAGAACTTGGAGAGTTTCTTTTGAGCTGTGGGGTTAGGGATGCTGCTATGCTGGATGGTGGAGCATCAACTGAAATGATAGTTAATAATAAGATTGTTAACAGGCCCTCATTTAAGGGGCAGGAGCGGATGTTGGGTGGTGGCTTGATAGTGGAGTACAAAAAATGAGAATAAGAAATATTAAACAGGATCTCGT
>CAZCMU010000278.1:0-3210 GCA_964499725.1 uncultured Opitutales bacterium | reverse complement strand
CTGCCGAAACGCGAGCGGTTGGCGTTGCGGCGATGGCGTAATCCCGAATGTTGCGCCGGGCCGGGGTGGTGCGGGCGGCCCGAATAATCACTGGCGGAGGCTCGGGGCGCACGCTCGGAATAATCCGGGCGCTGGTGTTCCGCGCGGGGCGCGTAGTGCCCGCGCGCGGGTTGTGAAGGGGTATGCGGATGCCGGTTTACCTGTTCATTGCGCGGCGCATAGGCCGGACGCGGGGCATGCGGCCGTTCCGAAAAATCCTGGCGGTCGGAATGCGAGCGCGCCGGGCGTTCGTTATAGGACGGGCGGTCGGAATGAGAGGGGCGGGGGGCATGGCTGCGTTCCGAATGTGCCGGGCGATGCGCGGTGTGCGCGGGCCTGTCTTCGCGGCGGTCAGCTTCATGCGAGGCGCGGGTGTGATGCGTCTTGGGCGCGTGGCTCACCGCGGGCTTGGCCGGGGCCGGAGCACTTGTTGCCGCCGCCGCTGGCTGACCCGGGCGATAATTCGGGATCTGCATCCGGATCAAATGCTGGATATTGCGCAGGTCGCGGCGTTCGCTCGGTTCGCAGAAGGAGAGCGCCTTGCCCTCGAGTCCCGCGCGGGCGGTGCGGCCAATGCGGTGCACGTACGCCTCGGGTTCGTGGGGAATGTCGTAATTGATGACGAGCGCGATGCCTTTCACGTCGATGCCGCGCGCGGCGACATCCGTGGCGACGAGCACTTGCACCGAACCCGAACGGAACCCTTCCAGGGCACGCTGGCGGGCGCCTTGCGATTTGTTACCGTGAATGGCTTCCGTGCTGTAACCGTCGCGGTCGAGGTTCTTGGCGAGTTTGTTCGCGCCGTGCTTGGTGCGGCAAAAAATCAGCACGAGTTCGTTTTGATGATCGCCGAGCACCTGGCGCAGCAGCGGGTACTTGCCGCCGTGCTCGACATAGCAAACTTCCTGGGCAACTTTATCCGCCGTCGGCGTGCCGGGCGTCACCGCCACGCGCACAGGATCTTTCACCACTTTGGCGGCGAGCGCCAAAATGCTGGGCTGCATCGTCGCGGAGAACAGCAGCGACTGGCGCTTGGGCGGGAGCTTGGTGACGATGCGCGTGATGTCCGGCGCAAAGCCCATGTCCAGCATGCGGTCAGCTTCGTCGAGGACAAAAATTTCCACCTGGTCAAAACGGATGTGGCCCTGTTGGGCGAGGTCGAGCAACCGGCCTGGGGTGGCAATGCAGATGTCGGCATTTTGTGCACCGCGAACCTGCGGATGCTGGCCGACGCCGCCGTAAATCACCACGTGTTTCAGGTGCAGGTACCGGCCATAGTCGTGAAAGCTGTCGCCAATTTGCACGGCGAGCTCGCGCGTGGGCGTCAAAATCAGCACGCGGGGGCAGCGGGCGACACGCGCGGGGGCGTGCGACGAGAGCAGTTGCAGAATCGGCAGCGCGAACGCCGCTGTTTTGCCCGTGCCGGTTTGCGCGGAGCCCAGCATGTCGCGCTTGGCGAGCAGGTGCGGAATCGCCTGCGCCTGGATGGGCGAGGGTGTCTCGTATTTTTTTTCCTTGAGGGCGCGGAGAATCGGCGCGGAGAGACCAAGCTGGTCGAAGGTAGTGGCGTGAGCCGTGGTGGCTGGAGTGGTCATGATCTTTACGCCAGGTCGGCCATTTGTTTGGCTTGGCGCTTGCGGTCTTCGGGATTGAGAAATTTTTTGCGGAGGCGCAGGCTTTTCGGCGTGGCTTCGACGTATTCATCGGGCGCGATGTATTCAATGGAGCGCTCGAGCGTCAGACGAATCGGCGGCGTGAGCTGGATGCCCTTGCCTTCGCCCTTGGAGCGCACGTTGCTCAACTGCTTTTCACGCGTGGGGTTGATCGGCAGGTCGTCGGCGCGCGGATTCTCGCCCACGATCATGCCTTTATAAACTTCCTCGCCGGCGGTGATGAACAGCTTGCCGCGCTCCTGCAACTGGTCGAGCGCGTAGGACGTGGCGACGCCCGTGTCGGTGGACACCAGCGTGCCGGTGAGGCGCGAGGAGATTTCGCCCGCGTGGGGGCGGTATTCGAGGAACAAGTGCGACATCACGCCGCGGCCGTTCGTCAAATTCATCAAGTCAAATTCAAAGCCGATGAGACCGCGCGTGGGGATGGTGGCCTCAATCGTCACGCTGTGCGGGTGCGTTTCCATCTGTGAAATCGCGCCTTTGCGGGACGACATGACCTTCATCACGCTGCCGATGGTTTCCTCGGGCAATTCCAGCCAGAGCGATTCAAAGGGTTCCATCAACTTGCCGTTTTCATGGTGGGTAATGACGACCGGGCGCGATACGAGCACTTCATAACCTTCGCGCCGCATTTGCTCGACGAGCACGGCAATCTGCATTGCGCCGCGGGCGGAGACATAAAACACGCCGGCGCGTTCGGATTCCTCGACGTGGATGCTGATGTTGCCTTTTTGCTCGCGGTCGAGGCGTTCGCGAATCTGGCGCGAGGTCACCAGCTTGCCTTCGCGGCCCACGAACGGCCCGTCATTCACGGCGAACTCCATGCGGATGGTCGGCGGGTCAATGTCAATAAAGGGCAGGGCGGCCTGTTCTTCCTGGGCGCAGAGCGTTTCGCCGATGTCCAAGTCCGTAAAGCCGGCCAGGCCGACGATGTTGCCGGAAATGCCCAGCGTGGAGTCGTTCGTTTGCGTGCCGCTGTACTCAAAAACCTTGGTGATTTTGCAGCGCTCGCGCGTGCCGTTTTTCTGCACGCGGTAAATCATGTCGCCGGTCGTCACCTGGCCGCCGATGATTTTGCCGATGGCGATGCGGCCGACGTAGTCATCCCAGGCGATGTTCGAGACGAGCATGGTGAACGGCGCGGCGGGGTCCGCCACGGGTGGCGGAATGTAGCTCAAAATGGTTTCCAGCAGCGGAATCATGTCCGTGGGTTTGTCCGTCAATTCACGGACGGCAAAACCATCGCGCGCGCTGCCGTACAGGAACGGCGCGTTGAACTGCTCCTCGGTGGCGTGCAATTCGAGGAAAAGTTCCAACACCTGGTCGTGGACCTTCTTGGGGTTGCTGTTTTCGCGGTCAATCTTGTTGATGAACACGATGGGGCGCAGGCCCTGTTTCAAGGCCTTGCGCAGCACGAAGCGCGTTTGCGCCTGTGGGCCGTCATAGGCGTCCACCACGAGCATGACGCCGTCCACCATCTTCATCACGCGCTCGACCT
>CAZCMU010000277.1:0-3240 GCA_964499725.1 uncultured Opitutales bacterium | reverse complement strand
GTGATTTCCGCGATCTTTTGCGTCACCTGCAGGTTGAACGGATTCGCCAGCGCCACGATGACGTATGGCCCCGCCTGGCCGATGGGCAGCACCTTGTGTTCCCGGCAAAAATCGCGGTCGAGTTTTTGAAATGTCAGCTCGTCCACCTGAAAGCTGCGCACATGGAATGGGCTCAGCCCAAACGCCCGGCTGCGCGCCACCAGCAGCGCAAAGTCCGACACCTTGTATTCCATCTGCAATAACTTCCCCAGTCCCTCGCCCGACATGTCCTCGTGCGAATTCAGCAACACCGCGGCCTGCTCCTCCGTCAATTTATTGAGGGCGCGCAGGCCGTTGACAACGGCCGCCTGGATGCGTGCAATAGCCATGGGTAAATGCCGGATGGTTAAACTACGGCCCCACCCCCGCGGATGAACAGCCGAACCGCATCGAAGGCTGCATTTTCACAAACTTTTGATAATCCGCGGATGAATTCTAGGTTAAAGTTAACGCCAGCCCATCCCCGGCCAAACTTCGCTTAAGTCCCGGAGAGCAAATCCGGATACAACAGGCCCAAACTCCCCAAGTCGTCTGATTTTGGCGCGTTCGCCGGGTCGAGCTTGAGATTTTTCAATACCGTGCCTGGCGCAATGCCGGCGCGCCGCGCGGCATCCTCCAAATACTCCCGCTGCCGGCTGCGCAAATAGCCCTCCAAATTTGTGCCGGGGGCGGCGCTCGCCTGGCCCAGAATCGCCACCACCTCTTCGCGCGACAATGGTCCTGTCCTCGTCGTGGCGGCAATGGCGCGCGCCATGTCCACCACCTGCGCATAATTGCCTGGCCAAGGATAGTCGAGCAATTCAGCCACCGCCTCCGGCGACAGTTGGGCGCGCTGGGGATTTTCCTCCCGACTGGCAAAAAGATCCAGGTGCAGCTTCAAATAGGCCGCCAAATCGGCCAGGCGCTCATGCAGCGGTGGCAGCACAATCAGGTGTCGCTTCACGACATTGAACAGCTCCGGACTCGATTCCGGCAACATCTGCGGGTAGCGGGTGCTGTCGAGAAAAAACACCCAGCACACTTCCCGGCCGTTGGGCAGCAACTTCGGGTCGGCGGAAATCAGTTTTTGCAACAGCCCCATCTGGGAACGCGTGGCCTCGCCAAAATCCGTCACCGCCACCAGCTTGCTGATTTGGTTTTGCCCCGGCAGCTCCCGAATCGCCTGCAACACTTCGAGCGACTCAATCTGGCTGATGGAAAATTGATGGATCGGCAGGGCCGCGAAACCAAACCAGTCCGAGAGTTCGCACGTTACCAGTTCCAATTCCGCCCCCGGCTCCGCCCCGACAAACAAATACCGGTCCTGGCGCGAGGCGTCCCACAACTGCTGGGCAAACCGCCGCGCGGCCTCCGTCCCGTCCGCCAGATGATTCAAGACCGGATAGGTGGTGATCAACCCTTCCGCCGCGATCGCTTCCGTTGGGCGGTTCGCCGTTTCCCGTTCTTCCTCGGACATCGGCTGCACGAACCGCCGCACGTGGCCGATGAACGCCTTGATGTCGAGCGGCTTTTCCAGCACCAGCGTCACGTCCATGTTGGCCACCTTCACCAATTCCGGCGTGTTCATCAACCCCGACACCATGATAATCGGCAAATTGGGCAGGCGCGCCCGCGCCCGCTCCATGAAGTCCGCCCCATCCATCACCGGCATTTTGTAATCCGCCACCACCAGGCCATACTCCTCCGTGTCGAGCGCCTTGAGGGCGTCAACGGGCCGCGTAACCATCTCCGTGCAAAAACCTTCTTGCACCAGCAGATCACGCAACATCTCCGCGTAATTCTGTTCGTCGTCGAGAACTAGGATTTTTCCAGGCATGAATATAAGCGTCTAATTAGGCAGGGATTCTAACTCTATATAAGATAAGACCGGTAAAGCAACCCTCCGCTAAAAAAAATCCCCCCTACTTTCCCATCTTAATAAACCCGATGATTTTTCTCAACTTTGTGAAAAATTTGTAATCTTTCTTGCCACCCGCGCCCCTCCGCCCGCAACTTAGCGGGGTCATGCGCGTGGCTTCCCAAATATTTTCGTGCCTGCTCGGTCTCTTCCTCGCCGGCTGCCTGCACCTTTCCCCGGGCACTCCTGCGCCTGCGCCCACTGCGGATTGGAGCCGCCTCCAGCCCTGGGCCGGCGCGCTTACTGCCGTCGAATGGCGTGCAGCCTTGTCCCGTTTTGCCCCCAATGGCATCGCGAAAGGCTACGTCGAAATTGCGCCCGATGGCCGCGTTGCCTTCTGGGAAAAATCCGGGCCGCCGCCGCAAAAGCCGTCTTTTGCCTCCCTCGCTTACACCTATTTTCCAACTCGGCCCTTCGGTGATCCCCGCCCCGCTCCGCCGCCCGGCGCGCGCTATTGGCGCACCCGCGCCGAACTCGGCCCCGCGACTCCCGATAAACCGCTCACCGGCCTGCGCATCGCCCTCGACCCCGGTCACCTCGGCGGCGAATGGGGCCCCATGGAAGGCCGCTCCTTCAGTTTCAACGGCGATCCACCCGTCCAGGAAGGTGACCTCGCCCTGCATACCGCGCAATTGCTCGCGCCCCGTCTCGAAGCTCTCGGCGCCACGGTTCTCTTCGTGCGCGACCACCCCGGCCCCGTCACCACCGACCGCCCCGAAACTCTGCGCCCGGAGGCTCAGGCCCAATGGCTCGCCACCGCTTCTGCCACCCGCGGCCCCATTCCTCCGCCCGGCGACCCCGCCCGTGAAGCCGCGATTAAACGTCTTTCTGAAACCCTGTTCTATGGCGCCAGCGAAATCACCGCCCGCGCCCGCCGCGTCAACGATGTCCTCAAACCCGACCTCGTCCTGTGTCTGCACCTCGATGCCGTGGACTGGCCTGACCCCCAACACCCCGCGCTCGTGGATGTGCCCGAACATTTTCACCTCATGGTCAACGGCTCCTATCTGCCCGCCGAAATCGCCCGGCCTGACGAACGCGAGGAAATGCTCGAACGCATCGCCAGCGGCACTGACGTGGAAGAGCTTGCCGTCGCGCAAGCCCTCGCCGAAGGCGCGGTGCCCATTTTCGGTCAAAAAGCCTCCGGCTACACTCTGCCCGTCGGCGTCGCGCTCGGCGGCAACGGCTACGTCTGGGGCCGCAACCTCCTGGCCACGCGCGTCTATCATTGCCCCGTCGTTTTTCTCGAACCCTACGTGGCGAACAGCGTCGAAGGCTACGCCCGCATCCAGGCCGGCGAATAC
>CAZCMU010000276.1:0-3348 GCA_964499725.1 uncultured Opitutales bacterium | reverse complement strand
AATCCATACTTCCGCAATCTCATCACCGGGGCGGTCGAGGATTTCATCCGCTCGTACAATGTGGACGGCCTGCAACGCGGCTCCGAACGCCAGGGCCCGCTGGGAAACGCACTGGGCGCCTGGCACCACGGCGCAAAAAGCGACCCTGGGCACACCTCCTGTTTTTGCGACTATTGCGCCGCCAAAGCGGCCAAAGTGGGCATAGATTTCAACCGCGTCAAACAAGCCTTCCTGGCACTGGAACCGTACGTCCGCGCCGGGCGCGCCGGGCAGCGCCCGCGCGACGGCTACTTTGTCGAATTCTGGCGCCTCCTCCTGCGCCATCCCGAGTTGCTGGCATGGGAAAATTTCTGGGCCGAGAGCATGCGCGAAATGCAACGCGAGTTTTACGCCAAGGCCAAATCCATCCGCCCGGAGGTGCAGGTGGGCTTCCACATCTGGCAGAACATCTCGTTCAGCCCCTTCTATCGAGCCGAACAAGATTACCAAGTTTACACCGAATACGCGGATTTCCTCAAGCCCGCGCTCTACGACAACCCCGCCGCCGAGCGCATGACCTCGTTTGTGGACAGCGTCACCCAAAACGTTTTTGGCGACCTCAGCCCGCAGCAGATGCTCGACGTCGAATACCATGTCATGGACCTCCAGGAAAAATCCTACGACGAAATTGTCGGGCGAAATAATCCCACCTACCAAGCCCAACTCGGCAACCTGCCGATCAACGGCACCCCGCGTGGAAGCTTCCCCGGTTTCTCCGGCGACTATGTTTACCGCGAAACCAAGCGCGCGGTCGCCGGCGTCGCCGGCTCGAAGACACAGATCTGCCCCGGGCTGGGCATTGATGTTCAGGAAAAGAACAGCACGCCGGAAAGTGTCCGCGATGCCATCCACGCGATTTTCCAAGCGGGCGGCACGGGGATGGTGCTCTCCACCAGCCACGCGGCGATGCGGCCGGAAAACCTGAGCGCCGTGGGCGCGACCTTGCGCGAACTTAAACTCGTCTAATAACGCAAGATTGCTCAACCGAGCTTCGCCGCGAGCCAGTGAGTCGCCCGGGTCCAGGCGGCTTCGGCGGAAGCGCGATGGTAGGCGGCGCGGTCTTCGCAGAAAAAACCGTGACCGGCGTCGGGATAGATTTCGACCTCGAAGGTTTTGCCAAGAGCCGTGAGTTTTGATTGCACGGCGCTAATGTCCTCCGGCGGGATGCCCGTATCCTGCGCGCCGTAAACGAGGAGCAGCGGACAGCGGATGGAATCAAACCGGTCGAGGAGCGGCGTGAAGTTGAAGCCGGGCCGGGGCCGCACCATGCCGCCGCCGTAGAAAGAAATCGCCGCCCCTAATGGTAATTCGCAAGCGGCGAGCGTGGCGGCCCAGCCGCCCAGACAGAATCCCCAAACCGCGATGCGGGCGGGGTCGACGTTGGGTAGTTTACTGATATAAGAATACGTCACCCGCAAATCCTCGAGAATTTGCGCATTGGTCAACGCACCCATGATGGGCTTGATTTTCGGAAATTCGTCGTAGCCGAATTCGAGTCCCGCACCGGTGCGGTGGAACAATTCAGGAGCGAACGCCGCATAACCCGCTGCGGCCACGCGCTGGCAGACCCGTTTGACATGGGCGTTCACCCCGAAGGCTTCTTGCAAAATGATGACCGCCGGCCGACGACCAGCCGCCTTGGTTTCAGGAATGAAACCATGCACCTCCATTGGGCCATCGGAGGTGGAAAGGGAAATTTTGGGTTCTTTCATGGGCGTGGACGAGTTGATGCGACCAGCCTCAATGACAACCAGGGTTTTTGTCAACGCCTGGAACTGCCTTCCCGCGATTGACACTTAGAGACGCAAGCCGGTAAGATGGGGTATATTTCCCCACGGTCGGGCCTCGGCAAACCACCGGTTTCCCGTCAAGTCCTCCGTTTTATTTCCGATGCGAAAATACCTCAGCATCTTTGCCCTGACCGTGCCCTTTGCCCTGCTGGGCATAGCGTTGTATGCGCAAACCGCCCCAAACCAGACGGCGGCAATTGATCCGTCCGCGCAGCTTTTGGACGACCATTTTCGCGCCACGGTCCGGCCATTTTTGCAGACCTACTGCATCGAGTGCCATGGTAACGCGAAGCCCAAGGCGGGCCTTAACCTGGATGCCTTCACCTCTTTGGATTCGGTGGTCAAAGACTTCCGGCGCTGGAATACCCTGCTCGGCAAGATCAAGCGGGGCGAAATGCCGCCGGAGGAGGCGAAAAACCACCCCACCCCGGCCCAGTTGCAGCCCGTCATTGACTGGATTGAGGCCATGCAAGCCGTTGAATCGAAGCAAAACGCGGGCGACCCCGGCCTGGTTTTTGCGCGGCGGTTGAGCAATGCGGAATACGACTACACCATCCGCGATTTGACGGGGGTGGATATCCAGCCGGCGAAGGAATTTCCGGTGGACCCGGCCAACGAGGCGGGTTTTGACAATTCGGGGGAATCGCTGACGATGTCGCCGGAACTGGTCAAAAAATACCTGGACGCCGCCCAAGTGGTGGCAGACCACATCGTGTTCAAGCCGGACGGGTTTACTTTCGCGCCCATTCCCATGGTGACGGATGAAGACCGCGACAACTATGCCGTCCACCGGGTCGTGGATTTTTACCAGCAACTGGGCCTGAGTCTCAGCGAAAAATCCGGCAACTATGTGGGGCAGTCGCTGGACTACGCCGATTATTTTCTCGCGGCCTGGCGTTACCAGCACCGGGCGGCCATGGGGAAACGTTTCGCCACGTTGGACGACTTTGCGAAGGACGCCCACCTCAGCCCCAAATATCTCGCCACCGTCTGGTCGGCCCTCAACGCGCCCGGCGAAAAAGTCGGCCCCATGGCGGCCGTCCAAGCCCGCTGGCAAAGCCTGCCCACGCCCGTAAATGAAAAAGAGCCCGACGCCGTCCGCGTCGGTTGCGGGTATATCCGGGACCTCATCGTGGGCCTGCGTCCTTTGGTGAAGCCGGAATTCGCCAACCTGGTGCCGAACAGCAACAAGCTCGCGGAAGGCTCGCAAACCATCGTCTTGTGGAAAGACCGGCAATACGCCGCGAATCGGACCACCTATGCCGGTGATGCGCTTAAACTCGACATGTCCGGATATGCCAAGACCGATCCGGCGTTGCTCATTCCCGAGGGTGCGGCGGCCCGCGCGAGCTATGAAGATTCGTTCAAGCGATTCTGCGCGGTCTTCCCCGATGCCTTTGTCGTTTGGGAACGCGCGCGCATGTTTCTAAACAACCCGAGGGATATTGATTCAGATTTGCAGGGCCACCGCCTGCTGACCGCCGGTTTCCACAGCCAGATGGGCTATTTCCGCGATGAT
>CAZCMU010000275.1:0-3352 GCA_964499725.1 uncultured Opitutales bacterium | reverse complement strand
ACGCAAACGATGGCAATAACCGTGAGCAATTCAACTAGGGTAAAACCACGGTGCCTGGGGGAGAGTCGGGGGCTGGGGTAAACTAAAGACATAAACGAGTATGGATAAACCTATCCCCAGCCGGGCTCAACTGCAATTTTTTTGCGCCGAATCACCGGAATTCTCCTTGCTGTCCCGCTGGCGCGCGGCACAGTTCTGACCCATGTCGAGCGAGGGCTACATCCAGGCCAACACCCAGGGCCGCCTGCACGATGCGCGGGAAGCGTCGCTCAGTCCCCTGGACCGCGGATTTTTGTACGGAGATGCCGTTTATGAGGTCTGGCGGACGTATGGCGGGGTGCTATTTGGTCTGGAAGAACATTGGAGCCGCCTCGGCGCCTCGGCTGCGGGCTTGGGACTGAACCTGCCGCTGGACCAACCGGATTTACTGGAGGAAATCCGCCGGACAGTGGCGGCGGCCCGGCAACAGACCAAGTGGTCCGGCGAATTCTATGTGCGGCTGCAAATCAGCCGTGGGGCGGGCCCGATTGGCCTCGATCCCGAACTGGCGGGACCGAATGCCCACTGGGTCTTGCTGGTCAAACCGCTGGCTGACCTGACCGAGAGCGAACTCAACACCGGCCTGCGCGTCGAGCTGGCGCGGGGCGTGCGGCGGAATGATTCCCGCACGTTGCCGCCGAGTCTTAAAACCGGCAATTACCTGAACAATGTGCTGGCGCTGCGCGAAGCCCTGGCGGCGGGAGCCCAGGAGGTGCTCATGGTCAACCTCGCCGGCCGGCTGACCGAAGGCTCGGTGCGCAACTTCTGGTTTGTCGAAGGCGACATGGCTTACACTCCGCCCTTGGAAGAAGGCTTGCTTGCTGGGGTAACTCGCCGGATTTTATTTGAACAAGTGGCGCCAGTGATCGGTATTGAATTGCGTGAAGCCCTGCTTACGCCTGAAGATTTGCCGCGTTTTTCGGAATGTTTCGTCACCTCCACCACCCAGGACATTGTGCCCGTGTCGGCCATCGGCGCCCAGCGTTTTCAACTGGGTCCGGCCACGCAGTCTAGAAAACTGAAGCAGGCCTTTTTGACCTATGTCGCTCAATACATCCAGGCTCACCCGGAATGGCGGGTTTGACTGGATGAATAAAAATTTTGCCGACGAATTATGAACCTGGTTGTCCGAGAGCTTGATGAAGGAGACGGGGAAACCAATCAGACAGTCCTGAAGTACCGAATCACTTTTTAAAGACGAACCAGGAATGCTACTTCGTGCAAATTCAGAAAAGTAAATGCCCGGATTTAACCTTCCCGCGCGCGATGGATTAAGGTAAAAGCGGTAAGCACACCTCCCTTTATCCCCATGCCCCTCACCCGCCGCAAGTTCATCAAACAATCCGCGCTCGCCACTGCCGCCAGTTTGGCTGCGCCACGGCTTTTTTCGCAAGTTCCCGCCGCCGCCGCGTCGGTCGGCCCAAGCACGCCGCTGGCGCTGCCGAAACTGCCGCCGATTCCCCCGTTGCCGGCCATCCCGCCGATGCCGCCCATGCAGCCCTTGGGCTCTGTGCCCCTGGGCGACCCGGCCAATTATCCCGAGGCGAAGATGGATTTCCCCATCGAGAAAGGCCCCTTCGAGCCGACGTGGGATTCCATCGCCAAAAATTATCCGGCCAAGGACATCGCCTGGCTGCGGGAGGCCAAGTTCGGCTTTTGGGTGCATTTTGGTCCGCAGGCCGCCGGACAAAGTGGCGACTGGTATGCCCGCTAACTTTATCATGAAGGCACGCCGGCCTACCGCAATCACATCCGCGACTTCGGGCATCCGTCCGAAACCGGCTACATGGATGTCCTGCGCACGTGGAATCCCTCCGCGCTGGATCCGGCGGCGCTGGTCCAACTCTATCGCGACGCGGGCGCAAAATTTCTGATTATCCAAGGTGTTCATCACGACCAGTTCGACAACTGGGATTCGAAATACCAGCCGTGGAACGCCGTCAACCTCGGGCCCAAGCGGGACATTTTGGGCGCGTGGCAGAAGGCGGTGCGCGCGCAGGGCATGCACTTTGGCGTCACGTTTCACCATGATTACGGCTGGTTTTGGTACCAGTCGGCCTTTGCGGCCGACCGGAGCAACGACCAGGGCAAACTCGGCGTGCCCTATGATGGCGCGCGCCTTACGCTGGCCGATGGCGTGGGCAAATGGTGGGAGGGTTTTGACCCGCGGATGCTCTACATTAACAACATGCGCGAGTACGCCGGCTTTTACAACGGCTACGACCGCACCGGCTCCGGCCCCCCGACCGGAATTTTCACCAACCATCAGGAGTTCGGCCATTGGTACGCCACCTGGTGGGCGCTGCGCATCATGGACGTGATTGAAAAATACGACCCCGACTTCATCTACACCGACGGAAATTCCACCCAGCCGTTTTCCGGCGACAACACCGGCATGGGCTTCAAGTGCGACGCCATGCAGCGCGTGCTCGCGCATTATTTTAACCGCACCGCGGCGCGGCGCGGAACGCTCGACACCTTTGCCATTGTCAAACACCACGAGCCCAACAACGGCATCGTCAACACCGCCGAGAGCAAATTTCCGCCCGCGATCAAGACGGACCAGCCGTGGATTGGCGAGTCGCAGGTCGGCGATTGGTTTTACGGCCCGAATTTCATCTACGACTCCGGCATGGTCATCCGGCACGTGCTCGAATGTGTTTCGCGCGACGGCGCGGTCGCCATCTGCGTGCCCATCCGGCCCGACGGCTCGTTCGATGAGGGCAGCAAAACGATGATGGTCGAAATCGGCCGGTGGATGAAAATCAACGGCGACGGCATTTACGGCAGCAAAGCCTGGACCACCCTGGGCGAAGGCGCCGGCCGGCTGCCGACGGGCGCGCTTTCCCGCCGGCAAGCGGGCTACGCCTTCACCACGGAAGATTTCCGCTTCACCGTCGGCAAGGACGGCAGCCTCTATGCCTTTTGCATGACGGTGCCTGATTCCGGCGCGCAACTCAAAATCACCTCGCTGGGCACGACCGCCGCGGCGCTCCCGGCGCCGATTAAAACGGTCTCGCTTTTGGGCAGTGACGCCAAGCTCGTTTGGACTCAGCAAGCCGACGGCCTCGCCATCACCTGCCCGGACACGACGCCCTTCAAAAGCGCGATTTGCTTCAAGGTTGGCTGAGACTTTGGCGGTGAAAATCATTACCAAGAGAAGGCGGGCCAGAGGGACAAAGTGGCGCAAAAATGGCGTTAGCAAGGCCTAACGGGACCCTCTTTACAAATTTTTTTATATTTTTTTTGGTTGGACTAGGTTGGACTGGGTGCGACTGGGCTGGACGGAGGGGAAGGTGGAGAATCGAGGCCC
>CAZCMU010000274.1:0-3359 GCA_964499725.1 uncultured Opitutales bacterium | reverse complement strand
TCAAACATCTAAAAGAGATTCCCGCCCCAGTATGGCCCATTAGCAATGTTCCCGTCGAATGGGAGGATGCCGATATTTCCGGGCAATGTTTCATTGTAACCAAGGGCGGTGAAAACTTCAAGCTCGGCCTTGTGACTGTCGCTATTTACGACATTCAATCAGATGAAGAAATGGAAAGCTATGCGCTGAAATATTTCACGCTCATATCGCAAGCGGAAGGCCTATTAAAAGATGGCATTGAGCGCAGTGCGGCAGTTGCCATTCAGCACAATGCCTCCGCATCACCCGACCAGCAGGACGAAGCTGTGTTCGAGAAAGAGGTCGCAGCGAATCTGGAATACCGCGCTGCGCTTATTGACGACTATGCAATGGAATATAAGCGCTATGATTTTAGACCCACGCCACTATTTTCCACGAAAACGGACTCTGACGGAAAATTCACACTTATAAAATTGCCCAAGGGTGACTTTGTTTTATTTGCCATCGTCTCTCGGGATATAGTTGGGACAACGGAACATTATATATGGTCATTGAAAGCCAAGGATGTGCGAGGGCAAAAGCAGTTGTTTTTGAGCAACGACAATCAGCTACCCTAAACACGTCCCCCTTGACTGTCCGGGTTTTATTTGTCAGCTAGTGGGAGCGAAGCGCCCTGCATGAATATTTTCCGCCGCAAAAGCGTTGCCGACCTCCAGAACGAGGCTTTGACGAATAATAGCCTGAAGCGCGCGTTGGGGCCCTGGAATTTGGTGCTCCTGGGCATCGGTTGCACGATTGGCGCGGGCATCTTTATCCGCACCGGGCACGCGGCGGCGAATAATGCGGGGCCGGCGGTGGTACTATCGTTTGTGCTGGCGGGAACGGCGTCGGTCTTTGCGGCATTGTGCTATAGCGA
The DNA here is from genome assembly GCA_964499725.1 of uncultured Opitutales bacterium. GTDB lineage: Bacteria > Verrucomicrobiota > Verrucomicrobiia > Opitutales > JABDGR01 > JABDGR01. Next base: position 2,464 of record CAZCMU010000274.1, on the reverse strand, counting down.
ATTTGCCTCGCTGGTGCCGATGTCCGGCAGCGCGTACACCTACAGTTATGTGACGCTGGGCGAACTCTTTGCCTGGATTATCGGCTGGGACTTGATTCTGGAATACGCGGTGGGCGGCATGACGGTGGCCATCGGCTGGTCGGAATACATGGTCAAGCTGCTCGACAGCTTGGGGCTCTACCTGCCCCGGCAGCTCATCGCCGCCAGCGGGACCAAGGTGGACTTGGGCAACGGGCAGACGGTGGTGGCGTGGTTCAATTTACCGGCGGTATTGATTGTGGCGGTGGTGTCAACCCTGCTGGTCGTCGGCATCAAGGAATCGGCCCGGTTCAATAATTTCATCGTGATTGTTAAGCTGGTGGTGATTGCGGTGTTTGTGCTGGGCTCGATCAGTGCGATTCACACAGCGAACTGGCATCCGTTTATTCCCGAGTATGTTGCCGCCACGGCCACGGAGCCGTCGAAGTACGGCTGGTGGGGGGTGTGCACCGGGGCGGGCGTGGTCTTCTTTGCGTATATCGGCTTTGACGCGGTGAGCACCGCTGCGCAGGAGGCGAAAAATCCGCAAAAGGACATGCCGTTTGGCATCATCGGCTCGCTGGTGGTTTGCACAATTTTATACATCCTCGTCGCCGCGATTGCCACGGGCGTGGTGCCATATAAGCAACTCTCCGGCGAAGGCCCGATTGTCTATGCCGCCGAACAGGCCGGGATGCCGCACTGGATTTCCAAGCTGATCAACCTGGGCATCGTGGCGGGGCTGTCCTCGGTCATCATGGTGCTGCTGCTCGGCCAATCGCGGGTGCTGTGGAACATGTCGCGCGATGGCCTCTTACCGGCCTTCATCAACCAGGTCCACCCGCGCTTTCAAACACCATGGATTACCTCCATCATGACGGGGGTGGTGGTCGCCGTTTTTTCCGCCACGCTGAGCCTCGCCGAAGCGGGCGATTTGTGCAATATTGGCACGTTGCTGGCCTTTGTGATTGTGTGCATTTCCGTCTGGGTGCTGCGGGTGCGGGAACCGCATCACAACCGGGTGTTCAAGGCCCCGTGCATCTGGTTGGTGGCTCCCGCAGGCGCGCTGGCTTCGTTTGGGCTGATGTGCGCCCTGCCGCTCATGACCTGGCTGCGCCTCATCGTTTGGTTTGTCATCGGGATGGTTCTGTACTTTACTTACAGCGTGAACCACAGCAAATTGCGGGACAAAACCCCTTAATCCCATGCGCGTCATTTATGGGTCTTGAACACCTCCACGCCTACTGGCGGTTGCCCTACGTCAAGGCCCCCAAGCCTGCGACCGGCGGCGAGAATCCGTTTGTGGACCTGCCCAAACTCGGCAATGACCGCGAGGCGCTGATCATCTGGCGCGGGCCGACGAGCTTTCTGGTGCTGAACAAATACCCTTACAACGTCGGCCACCTGATGGCCATCCCCTACCGCGAAGTGCCCACGCTGGCCGAGCTGACCGCCGCCGAGCGCGCGGACTTGATGGACGCCATCATCAAGGGGCAGGATATTTTGACCAAGGCCATCAAGCCGGACGGGTTCAACATCGGCTTCAACTTCGGGCGCACAGCGGGCGCGGGCATCCCGCGGCACCTGCACGCGCACATTGTGCCGCGCTGGCTGGGCGACGTAAACTTCATGCCGGTGGTCGCCGACACGAAGGTGCTGCCCGTCGCGCTCGATTCGCTCTGGGAATGCTTAATTGGGCATGTTTCCTGAGTTTTCCGCATGGAACCCCGCATCATCAAATTCACCAGCCCCCGGCACCTGAGCCAGCTTTACTGCGGCAAGGAGGCGAACATCGCGCAGGTGGAGCAGGCGTTTGAGGTGAAAATCGTGACCCGGGAGGACTGGCTGCAAGTCGAGGGCCAGCCGCCGGATCAGGAAAAGGTGGCGCAGTTGTTTGAGTTTTTGAATGCGGCGCGGACACAGGGACTGAACATTTCGCAGGTGGATTTTGACAACATGCTCGGCGCGGTGAAGCGCGGCGACACGGCACAATTGCGCGAACTGTTTGAGAACCCGCTGGTGTTGAAGCTCAAGCACCGTGGCACGATTGTGCCCAAGACGCTGAACCAAAAGCGCTATGTGCAGTTCATCCGCAAGGCGGACATCGTGTTCGGCATCGGACCAGCGGGCACGGGCAAGACGTATCTCGCGGTGGCCGCGGCGTTGTCAGCCTTATTGGAAGGCCAAGTGGACAAACTCATCGTGACGCGACCGGCGGTGGAAGCCGGCGAGGCGCTGGGGTTTTTGCCGGGAGATTTGGAGGAGAAAATTTTGCCCTACCTGCGGCCGCTGTACGACGCGATGTACGAGATGCTGGGCAAAGAGGAAAGCGAGCGGATGATTGAAAAGGGTGTCATTGAAATCGCTCCCCTCGCCTACATGCGTGGGCGCACGCTGTCGAACGCGTACATCCTGCTCGACGAGGCGCAAAACACCACGCCCGAGC
>CAZCMU010000273.1:0-3380 GCA_964499725.1 uncultured Opitutales bacterium | reverse complement strand
AGCCGGAGTTTACCGAGGCGGCGGCCACCTGGGGTGTCGGCGAGAAGCTTAAAGACGGCTGGCACCGAGGGAAACACAGTCGGGCCGTAACATTCCGCCCATTCGCCAATTTGCGCAATGGTGTAGGTGGCGGCGGTGACAATCGGCAGGCCGTCCACGAGCAAAGGCAGCACCAAGTTGCCCAACCCATACGAATGACCCAAAGGAAGCAGTCCAAGATTTTTGTCGCGAGGACGCAGCCTCATGCCGGCGCGAATGTGTTGATAGTCGGCCAGGAGATGCCTCGCCTGGCAGGGAACCGCGGCCGCTTGACCCGTTGAGCCGGAGGTCACTTTTACGACTGCGACTCCGCGCCAGCGACGCGTGGGCGAACACAGCGGCGAAAGGGTTTGCCCATTCCACCAATGGGTCGCGCCGAGTTGCGTGGCCAGTTCCCGTCCATGCTGTGCATCAAAGCCAGGATCCAAGGGCAGCGCCGCCCAGTTTGCCTTCTGCGTCGCCAAAAAAATCGCCAGCCAGTCCAGCCCATTAGGCAGCACCCACGCCACGCAGCCGTTCGCACCCGCAAAACCGCCAGCGCAAAAAACGGCTTCCGCCGCCGAAGTAATCCGGGCAGCGCAAAAGGCGCCAGCAGCAGCGGCGTCCACGAGCAGGCCAGCCCGGGGGCGACGCGCCGCCGTCCGCCGCCATTGCAGCCATAATTCACCGCCGCGATTGTTGAGCCTCTCCATAGATTATTAATGGAATTAAATTCTTTTAGCGGTGTACTCACTCATGCAACCGTATTTCAACCGATGTCTGGCACTGACAAACCCCGCCTGATCAAACGCGGCGAGCACCGCGGCGAGCGGACGGGCGGCGGCCATGGTGCGCCAATAATAGCGATAGAGCTGCCAGGCACTGGGCCGCCCGGTGAACAACCAGCCCACGGCAGGCAGCACCCCGCCAAAATAGCCGTCAAAAATAATCTTCCCGCCGCGGCTCGCCGGGCGCGTGATTTCCAGCAGCAGCACGCGGCCGCCGGGACGCAACACGCGGGCGAATTCGCGGAAGGCACGGTTCCAGTCCGGCACATGCCGCAACGCGTAACCCATCATGACAAAATCGAAAGCGGCGTCGGCCACAGGCAACGCTTCCGCCACCCCTTCGTGAAATTCCAGAGACAGTTTGGTGCGGGCCAGGGCAGACATGCCGGAGCTGGGGTCCACACCCACGAGCGTCACCCGCCCTTGCGTCAATCGCGAGGCGGCGAGAGACATCAAACCAGTACCGCAGGCGACATCAAGCACGCGCTCCCCCGGTTGCAAACCGGAACGGCCCAGAGCCTCCTGCCGGTAGCGCAGCCCGCGCCCGCAGGAGCCGAGGGCGTCCACGCGGTCATAGATGCCGGCGCTGTCATCAAACAATTGCCGCAGTTGGGCAGGGTCCAGCGCCGTCGAAGAATTTTTCACGCTCATCGAGCCACCTCTTTGCCGGGCCGATGGCGCATGAAACGGTTGATGGAACAGGCGACGAGAAAGATCTGAAAACGCCAGCGCGCGGTCCAGGGCAAGGTGTGATGACCGGCCATGACGGCGTTGACGGCCGGAAAAACCTTCAGGCGATTGGTGGGTTGCATAAAAATTTCGAAGCTCGCCGGATCGTAAAATGACTCGACCAGCTGGCGCACCGTGCGGATGCGATCTTTCATGTAACGGGTGAAGCGGGCCTGCTCGCGACGGTTAAAGGGCTGCCGGGTGCGCTTGAGACGCAAAATTGTCTCTACGGCGCGATTGGCGGAAGCACACGCCAAGCTGACTCCGGTGGAAAAGGTTGGGTCAATGAAACTGGCGGCATCGCCGATCATAAACAGGCCGTCATGCGCAAAGCGTGCATGGCAAAAACAGTAGTCGGCGGTAACGCGATATTTGTCCAAGGGCGTCGTCTTTTCCATCATTTCCGGGAGCAGTTTGGTCTCGCGGACCCGGCGCCAAAACACTTCCTCCGGGTTGCGCAATTGCCCCCCGCCGGCTTCGTCCAGCAGCATGACCAAACCGACCGAAGTTTTGCCGCCCGCCAGTGGAATAACCCAAAACCAACCGCCGGGCAGACTGAAAATATGGATGTTCCCGCCGCGGCGGTCAGTCCGGCGCGGAACCCCGGCAAAGTGATTATAGATGGCGATGCGCTTGGGGTAATTCAACGGGTCGCGTGGCACCGACAAAATCTTCCCCATCACAGCATCGCGTCCGCTGGCATCCAAAATATAATCCGCCGTAACCGTGCCCGCCGCAGCACCCGATAGCTCAACGTGCCAGGTGTTTTTTTCGCGTCGGGCAGTGGTTGCGCTGGTCTCCATCCGCACCTCGCAGCCGCAGGAACTGGCATGATCCAACAACACCTGGTCAAAAATCGCCCGTTCCACCTGGAAGGTCATGGGCGGCCCGCCAAAAAGGCCATTGGCAAAGATGATATGGATGCCCCGGCCAGTCTTGCCGTCGTAAAACTCGGCCCCATATTTTTCGACAAAACCCGCCGCGCACACTTTTTCCCACGCGCCAATTTCCTGGAGATAGCGATTGCCCGCGGGCAGCAGAGATTCACCAATGCGAAAGCGCGGAAATTTTTCCTTTTCCACCACCAGTACTTTTTCGCCGGCCCGCGCGAGGCCCGCTCCCGCACTGCTGCCGGCCGGACCGGCGCCAATAACAATTGCGCTGTAGTGCATGATACTTCGTTTGCTTTAGACAGGAACTAATTGCGTTAGCAAATAAATTGCCTTGGCCGCACCGCGATCCAAGCCGGTTTTCGGACAGTTCCAGAGGAAACACTCAAAAAACAATGTAGGGTAACACCCCATGCGGCAAGGTTGCGCTAGCCTTGCAGATTGGCCGGGCGTTGATATTTTTTAAAAGCAACCGGCATGAATTTACCTTTCAAAAACCCGCAGACGTCGCTGACGCCGGCATTGCCTTGGTGGGCGGGAATCTTGCCGTGGCTGGTATTTGGCGTCACTCAGCAATGGTCCTCGCTGTGGGCGGCGCCGCTGGCCCTGACCGCTTTTGTGCTGTTGTACTGGCGGACACGACTGGCACTGCCTCCGCTGGATGCCGGAATCGCGCTTTATTTTTTGCTTTATAGCATCATTGGCTTCACCGGGCTGGCTCAGAAATTACCGCCGCAGGTTCTTTTGGCCCTGTGCCCCGCCGTACTGGCCATGACGGCGATTCTTTCCGTAGTCACGGGCCGGCCCTTTACGCTCGCCTATGCCCATCGCTACGCGCCTGAGCACATTCGCATACGCCCAACTTTTTTTCGGGCTAATCAGATTCTCACCCTACTTTGGGCGGCCAGCTTTGCCAGCGCGGCGGTCGCCATCTCCACCATCTCGCGGGCTTGGA
>CAZCMU010000272.1:0-3424 GCA_964499725.1 uncultured Opitutales bacterium | reverse complement strand
CCAATCCGACCCTGGTTTACGTTGACCCGACCAATCCCGCCAACGCGTTTGACCCGGCCCGGGGCAAGAATGTCACCGCCTCCGATGTTTATATTTATGCTCAAGCCACCGCGGCCAATGGCTGGGGCCGACAGACGGCTTATGGCTCCCAGGCACTCGAAGTGCGCGACGCACCGTTGTTCACGAATGCCATTTTTTACAACATGGATTTGGAGTTCAGCCCCGGTCCGGCGATGACGATCACCGGCCCGGTGCATTGCAACGGCAATATCTGGGCGATTGCCCAAACCGGGCTGACGTTTGCCGGCAGCCTCACCACCAGCGGAAACTTCAACGTGGGACTGGTGCCCTATCCGACTAATTGGAGCACGGCCGCCAGTGACACCACGGATTCGGGCAAGCTGGTATACATCCCCAATGCCCAAGGCGGATATACCACCCCCTACATCGGCGGCAACCTCAACCAGCAGCAGTCCAGTTCCTATTGGGACAGCCGACAAACGAGTTACACCAACAGCACCTATACCAATTGGCGCGAGATGTCGGCCAACCTATGGGGTGGCAGCCTGCAGTCTTCCGCCAATGGCGTGCCAAACGAACAGGTCACCGGCTACAACAACTATATGTTTCAGGTCAATGGCACCTCCCAGGACTTGGACTATGCCTATTCCATCATCCAGCCGGCGCAGAATTCCTATTATGCCAACGGCACCGCCAACCCCTGGAACCTGCAACAAGGCGAGGATGACAAGTTTGAGCGCAATGCCAGCATCATTGTCAAGGTTCTCGCCATGGGCACGGCTAACATCACCCAAAACGTCACCCTCTCGGGCAATGTGTCGACATCTAATATCACTGCCAACATTGACGCTGGAATTAACGCGACGGTGAATAATTTCATCGGTAACGGGACCGTGCCAACTCCAGGCGTCTTAACGGCGGGTGCCAACCAAACCATCAATGTCACCGTGCAGTATAACAATGGCACCGTGGCATCGTTTAATGGCTCCAATGGCAACCTCGCCTGGGGCAACCAGACCAGCGCCAACTACAGCGCCAACAGTTCCGCCGTGATGCTGGTTACCCAAACCCAGCAAAACAACGCGACGGGCAAACCCACACTCTCGGGCACGTTGATGGAACTGAACGCTAACACCCACTCCGGCAATACTACCTCCACCGGAAACACCACACGCTATGTGGGTTTTGCCCTGGTCGAGTTTAATACCGTCCAAACCGCGGTAAATACCACCACGAATACTTTGCAGCCCGTTTATAACGGCAGCACCACCGTCACTGATGCGCAGGGTGATGTGCTTTACCCCGGTGACGTCATCATTAATCCGATTGCGGTCAATGCTACCCAAGCAGCCAACGTTCTCTCGTTTCAGCCGGGTATCGGCAATATGAGCACCGGCACCAACGGCGTGGGCAACTCTTCCGGCTACGGAGGCAACGTCTCCGACATTTGGGGCGGGATGTATGACGCCCGCCGGGGCGTAACGCTCTCGACGCTAAATCTAAACGTGAGCGCGCTGAAAAATTACGTGGATAACAACACCGCCAATTATTCGGCCAACTCTTCGGCCTTTTTCAGCGGCACTGGCAACCTGGCCTTCAACCCCTCCAGTCAATACAATGGGGTGGTCTATGTGGAATTTCCCGAGTTGCCGGGCAACACCTCCCGCTTGCCGAATGCCACGAATAACATCACCGCCAACAATACCACCTACCCGGCCGATAACGTGTTAACCAGTATTGGGGGCAATATGGGCGGGCAAAATGTCGGGCTGGTTCTTTACGGCGGACAATCAAACAGCACTAGCACCGGAGTGCCCAATCCGAACTACGCCAACACCACGGCGGGGACGCTCGGGCGGGTCTCAGGCTTTACCGTCGGCACCAATAACTGTGTGTATATTGATGGCAGTTACAACGCGGATGGCAATTTGAGCACGCCCATGGCGGACACCACCGCTAATGCCACCATTAACGATACTTACCCCGACAGCGGGAACATGAGCAACCCCGACCCTTGCTGTTGTATCGCAGGGGATTCCGTCACCATCTTGTCCAATGCCTTCAATTTCCGGAAGAGTGCCACGGAGGACAGCGTCTCTTCGTCGAATGCGGTGGAAATCAATACCGCCATCATGGCGGGCATCTGCCCGGCGACGAAATATACATCCACCCAGCAAAGCGGGGGCAATCATAACTATCCGCGCTTCCTGGAAAATTGGGGCACCGTTTTCCGAATGCGCGGCTCCATGGTCTGTTTGTATGAGAGCGAAATCGCCGACCAGCCCTGGAGTAACAATTATTATAGTGCGCCGACCCGAGAGTGGGGGTTTTACCAACAATTTGCCAATGGCTTCTATCCGCCGGGTACGCCTAATTCACGTTCTTATTACCGGGTCAACTTTTCCTACATAACTTCCTCCGCTTATACGACCGCCATCAACGCGTTGTGATTGGATGTTCCTTGGATAGCCATGCTCGGAGGGGCCGGTTTGGTTATTTTTGATTTGCTTGCGCTGGCGGCGCGGGGCCGCACAATAGGCCGTTGGTTTCATCTTATCATGACCCGCGTCCTGCCATTGCTGTTTCCAGTCCTAGGTGCTGTTTTGATGGTGTCCGGTAGTTGGGGCCAGACCGCCGCACCCGCGCCGATGACCATGAATTTGTCCGCGCCTGCTCCTGCGGCCACGAGTACGACCGCGCCCGCCCCGGCTTCTGCGTCTTCGGCTTCCACTGCCGCTCCAGCAGCGGGCGCTTCCAAACCAGCGGTGGCTCCTCCCAACCCGCCACCGGATTCAGTGCCGGACGCCGTGAATCCTTTCTCCGACCCGCGCAATCTACCCAAACCTCTCTCGACGATCAATGTCAGTTGCACGCCGATGAACGCGGACATCCATATCGTTCGTTTCGACGGCAATGGTTTGCTTCGCTTTTTTATGGAAGGCCCGGATTTTGAATGGGAGTTCGACCCGCTGGACGATTGGTCGCTGGCCCCGAAGGCCTACGGCGAATCCTTTGCGTTCTATTACAATAAAGTCCCCGCGGCGCGTTTGTCCTTTTCCCTCTATGGCGCGAAGGAATTCATGCCCGACATCTCGCCGGCCTCAATCATCTTCTATTTGGCCGCGGTGCGTGCCGATGACCCGAAGGGCTTCATCCTGACCACCCCGATTGCCAAGGACGCGCTGAATTTGCCCTTGGTTCGTTTTGGTCTTTATGGCGGGCAGGGTGTCACCTACGCCACCACTTCTCCTACGCTGATGTTGCACCATGACTGGTTTGCCGATTTGAACGGCGAATATCAACTGGTGGTCAAGCTGACCAGCCCGCCCGCTTTGATGGACCGCTTGGAAACCCAATTGCAGTTTGTCTTTATTCACGCTGCCGCCCGCAAAGGCCTGGGCGT
>CAZCMU010000271.1:0-3425 GCA_964499725.1 uncultured Opitutales bacterium | reverse complement strand
CGGCGAATGTCAGTCACACTTTCTCCATTGCCCAGGAGGGAGATTACGATGTGAACTTGGAGGAAGGCTTGGGCAGCGATATCACCTTTACCACCGCGAACTGCACCGTCACAGTCAAGCTGGATGGCCAGCAAGCCAGCCAAACCGTTTACCCCTGGCACGGGACCAATTACGGTTCGGAAATTTACCCCTCCTGGTTTGAGACATTTCATGTGCATTGGCCGGCGGGAGACCATCAGATTTCCATGACCCTCGAGCCCTTGGCGGGTGGCACGCGGAGCGTCATTTCCTACCAAGTCCGCAAGGTTACTATTCAAGGCCCAACCGACCCTTCCAAGTGGGTGCATCCGGCCAATTACGAGCGTTTCTTCACGCGGGATGAAGCCCCGACCGACCCGGCGGGACGCCGCGCCTATGCGCGCGAATTGCTGGGCGCATTTGCCACCAAGGCCTTCCGCCGCCCGGTGACGGATGAGAGCTTGGACAAACTCGTGGACATCGCACAGAAGATTTACAGCCTGCCCGGCAAGACTTTTGAGAACGGCGTGGCGCAGGCGATGGTGGCCGTGCTGGCGTCGCCCCGGTTCCTTTTCCGCATCGAAGAACCCGTCGCCGCCTCCCCCAAGCCCAACTCCTTTGCATTGGTGGACGAGTATTCCCTGGCTTCGCGACTATCTTATTTTCTCTGGTCCTCCACGCCAGACGACGAATTGATGAAGCTGGCTGCGGCCGGGCAGTTGCGCAATCACCTTGCCGAGCAGGTGCAGCGGATGGTGGCGGATCCGCGGGCCAATGCCTTCATCCAGAATTTTTCGGGGCAATGGCTGCAATCACGCGCGGTGCTGACGGTTCCCATCAGCGCCACGGACATCCTCTTGCGGGAAGGCATCACCGCCTCGGCGGCCGATGATTTGACCCCGGTCCAGCGCACGGCCCTCAACGACGAAGCCGCAGCGTATTTTGGCTATGTGATGCGCAATGACCGCAGCATTGATGAATTTCTCGACAGCAACTACATGTTCCTCAACTCGACGCTCGCGACTTATTATTATGACGCGAACTATGCGCGCAATTTTACCGGAAGCGAAATGCGCAAAGTCGTACTCTCCCCCGGCGACTGGCGGGGCGGGGTCTTGACGATGGGCAGTGTCATGATGGTCACGTCAAATCCGACGCGCACCTCGCCGGTCAAGCGCGGCAAATGGATTCTGGAAAACATCCTGGGCGCGCCCGCGCCGCCCCCGCCGCCGGACATCCCGGCGCTCGAAGAAGCGGTGAAAAAAACCTCGGATCACGTACCCACGATGCGCGAGACCCTCGCGGCCCATCGCGCCGACCCCCTGTGCGCCTCCTGCCACGACCGGATGGACCCGCTGGGCCTTTCCTTGGAAAATTTCGATGCTTTTGGTTCGGTGCGCATGACGGACTTGGGCCAGCCGATTGACGCCACCGGCCGCTTGTCCACCGGGGAATCCTTTAAGGACATTCGCGATTTGAAGCACATCCTCGCCACGAACCACCGCGAGGAATTCTACCGCTGCTTGACCGAAAAAATGCTGACTTACGCCCTCGGGCGCGGAATGGAATACTATGACGTTCCCACCGTTGACAAAATCGTCGAAAGCCTCGACAGTAATGGTGGGCATTTTTCATCGTTATTAAACGGAGTCATTAACTCCGCCGCCTTTCAGGAAGAACGCACGCTGAACAACGAGCCTCCGGCTGCGACCAGCCCCGCACCCATTTTGTCCCTCAACACTCCCCGCCCATGAAAACTCCCCACCAACTTCGTGAGTTTGCCGCCGAACGCCACCACAGTCTTAATCGTCGCCGGTTCCTGCGTGGCATGGGTGTCGCACTGGCGCTGCCAGCGATGGAGTCGCTGCTGCCCAGCCGCCTGCTCGGGGCGCCCGCCGCCGGGGCCAACGCGCTGGCCGGGACACTCGGGGCGCCTGGCGCCACCACGGCCACCGGCGCGCCCTTGCGCATGGCGTTTCTCTCTTTTCCGAACGGAGCCATTCCGGCGAAGTGGTGGCCGACCGGCTCGGGCAATGATTTTTCACTTAACGACACGATGACGCCCCTCGGGAACGTTAAGGACAAAATCCAGATTCTCGGCGGCCTCACTGACCTTTCCGCCGACCCCGGTCCCGACGGTGGCGGCGACCATGCCCGCTCGGGTGGCACCTTCCTCACCGCCGTGCGCTGCAAAAAGACCCTGGGCGCAGACTTCCATGCCGGCGTCTCCATTGACCAGGTCGCCGCGCAACAATTGGGCCATTTGACGCCGTTCCCCTCGTTGCAGATTTCCTGCGACACCGTGCAGAACGCCGGCGCGTGCGACAGCGGGTACGTCTGTGTCTATCAGCACAATCTTTCCTGGAGTTCACCCACCACGCCGTTGTCGCCGGAAACCAATCCGCGCCTGCTGTTCGAGCGGCTTTTTGGCACGGGCGCCACAGCGGCCGAGCGCCAGCAGAGCATGCTGATGCGCCGGACGCAGCAGAGTTCCGTGCTCGATTTCGTATTGAGTGAGTCACGCAGCATGGGCCGCACGTTGTCCGCGCGGGACAACCAAAAGCTCGATGAATTCCTGACCAGTGTGCGCGAGATTGAGCAACGCATCCAGCGGGCAGAAGCCTCCCCGGGCCAGCATCCCGATCCGGGCATCACCACCCCCGCCGGCATTCCCACCAGCTTTAAGGAATACGTCCGGCTCAACCTGGACATGCTGCATCTGGCCTTCCTGACGGACAACACCCGCGTAGCCTCGTTTATCTTCAAGGGCGACGGCAACAACAGCGACTTCACAGAAATCGGGGTCAACGAAGGCCACCACTTTTGCACACACCATCATAATGACCCGGACTTGATCGCCAAGACCTGCGTCATTGATCATTTCTACGCCTCCCAATTCGCCTACTTCCTGGAGAAGATGGAGGCGACCAAGGACGTGGACGGCAACTCCCTGCTGCACAATTCCATGATCATGTATGGCGGCGGCATTGCCGACGGCAACAAGCACACCCACACCAATCTCCCCGTCATCCTGGCGGGCGCCGGCGGCGGCACGCTCACGCCCGGGCGTTACATCCAGCATAATCCGGCCCCGATTGCCAATCTCTACCTCAGCATGATTGACCGCATGGGTGTCCCCGCGCTGGATCGTTTTGGCGACTCCACCGCGCGGCTCGCGAATGTTTAAAAAAAGACCCCCAAAAGGGGGTCTTTTGTAGAATGGCGGGAAATCGCCATTCGATAATTTGGCGAGCGTGGTAACGTTTAGGTCAGGGACAACTTGCCGGTGCTGTCACCGAGTTTGTCATCCGAAGCGCCGGCATGGTCGAGCATGGAAAGCCAGAGATTATTGATTGGCGCGCCGTCAACCTTGATGTGGCGACCGGTGTTGATGGTGCCGCCCGCTT
>CAZCMU010000270.1:0-3463 GCA_964499725.1 uncultured Opitutales bacterium | reverse complement strand
TGAGTTCGTGGACGCGCAACCTCGTCGTCCCGCTCACCGTCATCAACCACTTCAAGCCCGTCCGCGTCCTGCCCGCCTGCCCGTCGCTCGACGAACTGTACCCGGCCGGCACTCAGGATGGCGACTGGTCGCTGCCGTGCTCAGAGGCCACCTTCACCTGGCGCAATCTTTTCCTCACGCTGGATAAACTTGGCCGCGTGCTCAATCACCTGCCGGTTGACCTCGTCCGCCAGCGCGGGCTCCATGCCGCGCGGGACTGGATGCTCGCCCGCGTCGGCCCCGGCTCCGACGGCATGGGCGCCATCTTCCCGGGCATGTTGAACACGCTCATTGCGCTCGAATTGTTGGGCCTCACGGAACATCCGTTGTTCATCAAGGAGGTCAAAGATTTCGACGGCTTGGTGCGTGGTGAGGCGGACGACCTCCGTGTCGCGCCGTGTTATTCGCCGGTGTGGGACACGGCCATCATCGCCCAATGCCTGGCCGATTCCGGCGTGCCCGCCAGCGACCCGCGCTTGAAACAGGTGGCGGACTGGCTGCTCGACCGCGAAATCAAAATCAAGGGCGACTGGGCCGAGACCGTTTCCTTCCCCGAGGCCACCGGCTGGGCCTTCGAGTTCAACAACGATTATTACCCCGACGTGGATGACACCTTCCAGGTCGTGCTCGCATTGCGGGTGCTGTATGCCAGCGACGAAGCGCGGCGGCAGGCCGCGACGAAACGCGCGATGGACTGGTGCCGCACGTTCCAATGCAAGGAAGGCGGCTTCGCCGCGTTCGACCGCGACATCACCATGGCGTGCCTCGACCAGGTGCCCTTTGCCGACCACAACGCCATTCTCGACCCGCCGTGCAGTGACATCACGGGCCGTGCGCTGGAGACACTGGCCAAAATGGGCTACACGCGCGACGACCCGGTGGCGCGCCGCGCGCTCGATTTTGTCTGGCGCACGCAGGAGGCCGACGGCTCGTGGTTCGGGCGCTGGGGCGTGAATTATATTTACGGCACGTCGCATGTGTTGCGCGGGCTGGCGCTCATCGGCGAGGACATGACGCAGCCGCGCGTGCTCGTCGCGCGCGAGTGGCTGGAGAAGTGCCAGAATGCCGACGGCGGCTGGGGCGAATCCTGCTGGACGTATCATGACGATAAAGCTCGTGGCGGTGGCGCACCTTTTTTTGGAGTAAGTCCTCGCGGAAAAGATGGCGAATTGCCGGCGTATGGAGCCACCGTGTCCGGCGCCACCGGTCGGGGCCCCGCGCCCTCGACGGCGTCGCAAACCGCCTGGGCGTTGCTGGGCCTGCTCGCCTGTGGCGACCCGAAGCGGGAGAGCGTGACGCGCGGGGTCAAGTACCTGCTCGACCAGCAAGCGGCGGATGGCGGGTGGCATTACCCGTGGTTTACAGGGACGGGGTTTCCGAGGATTTTCTATTTGAAGTACACGAGCTACCAGTGGGCGTGGCCGTTGCTGGCGCTGACCTGGTACCGGAATCTGAGCGAGGGCAAAGGGTTGCCGAAGTAGGTTTGATTGACCACGGATGGCACGGATAGCACAGACAAATTGGCGCGAAAAGGCGCAAAAGAGCAGGCGAGGAATCCACCCAATCAACCCCCCTGAAAAAAATTTGAGGTTTGATTAGGCTGGAGGGGGTCCCAATCAAGGGACTGGTCGGCAACGTTACCCTCAGCCTCCACGGCGCTGGACCTGCTTTGGTTCAAGCCCCTCCAACTGCATTACGGAAAAGTGGGTGTCCAATATTTCCATATTCATCAGCTTTTCCGCTTCCTGCAAAGCTTGCTTGTCGGCGGCGCTCAAATTGGGCAAATATCGCAGCATCAAGCCGGCCATCGCCGCTTGAGTCTTGGCGGTCGCGCAAACAACATTGGCCAGGGAAGTCAGCGCGGCCTTATTAAGCACAACTTGTTTAAATGGCATGATTTACCTTACCCATAAAGATGGACTCTCGCAAGGTAGGTTTACACCCCGTTGCCATTAGGGCGGTGATGTCGAAGAACGCAAATGAGGGTTAGGGCCCGGCAGCGCGGAGCCGGGAGAAGGATGTGGGGAGTTGGGAGGCACAGGGCGGGCGAGCCGTTACAGCTCAGGGATGAAGACTTCCTGGACGGGTTTGTTAAAAACTTGGCTGAGTTTGTAGGCGAGGGGAAGGCTGGGAGCGTATTTTTCCGCCTCGAGGGCAATGATGGTCTGGCGGGTGACGCCGACGCGGTCGGCCAACTCGGCCTGCGACCAGTCGAGTTCGGCGCGGAGCATGCGAAGGCGGTTTTTCATCGGCATCGGTAATAGTAATGGCGGTGCAAAAGAACGCTGGCGATGGCCGCCGAGCCGGCGAACACATAAAAGGCGCAGAGGGCGGAGGGTTTTGGAATGCCTGCGATGACGAGGAGGCCACAGGTGATGGTGAAGAAGATATAGACACCGCCGGCAATGGCGAAGGTGGTGACAATGATTTGTCGCTTCAATTCGTCAGTGGCGCGGACGAAGCGGACGAAGGCGGCGAAGGCGGAGATGATGGGAATGATGGGCAGGAGGGCGACGAGGGTGCGCCAGGGGTTGGCCAGGGCGTTGGGATGCAAGTAGGAGCCGATGACATTGACGGCGACGAGATACGCAATCATGGACAGGCCGAACTGCCAGCAGTAGGAGCGCAACGCTTGGGTGGTGGGATTAGGGTTGGGTTTCATGACGAGAAGGTAATCGGCAGGTAATATGAAAGTCACTCGTCGCGCTCCGCGCGGAGCGAGCGGAGTCGGTTTTTCATCGGTAGTGGCGGCGGACGAAGATGCTGGCAATAACCCAGGAAGACATGAACACGACGTAGGTCCACCAGGCGGAGGGGTGGGGAATATCGTCGCCCTCGATGAGGCCGTAGGTGACGGCGAGGAGGGCGGTGGCGCCGCCGGCGAGGGCGAGGGAGTTGACGATAATGCGGCGCTGCAATTCATCGGTGGCGACGACGAAGCGCACGATCGCCACAAAAACGAAGATGACCGGCAGGACGGGAAGGAGGGCGATGGCAAAGTACGCGGGGCCATCGCCGGGGTGGGTATGCAAAAAGTCGCGACTGGCGATGATGGTCATGACGTACGCGATCATCGAAAAACCTAAATGCCAGTAGTAGGTGCGGATGGCTTTGGTGGCTGGGTTGGAAATGATGTCCATAGGTTATGATGTAATATATACTTTACATAAAGTAAAGAACTATTTACTAAAAGATTTGCAAAGGTGACGAATCAAGAATGATCGGGGAAGCCAGAAGTGAACCAAGCGGGGTCAGGTTGCCTATGCTTTAGTTTCAAATAACCCAACCATTCCAACCCATCCAACCTTTCCAACGCAACCAACCAAGCCCTTCCGCCTTTGATCCTAACCTGCTATCCTGCAGCCCAAAAGCTGACCGGTTCTCCACCGCCCTGCAGCAGCCACGCGATATGGAATAGCAGGCC
>CAZCMU010000269.1:0-3474 GCA_964499725.1 uncultured Opitutales bacterium | reverse complement strand
TGCGCGAGTAACTCCGCTTATGTCAACCAATCCAATATGAGCGCCGATGAGGCGGCCACCTACTTGGCTGATCAAATGCAGGCCATGGACACCAGGGATTGTCCCCAAGAATTTCGGCAAGCCTTTCAGGATCATATTATGGCCTGGCGGGAAGCGGCCCCCTATTACGCCAATAACACCCCCCCCCTTAGCACGTTTTTGGAAGGCTTTGTCGGTGGTTTTGCTGGCGACTTTTCCCTTCTTAACGACACACAACGCCAAGCTTACCTAGCCAACTAGCGGATAAATGACACCTACCCTCTGTAGTTGCCCGCTTAACCCAGCCGGCGCTACAGGCGCTGGCGTTCGTGTTGTTGACGGCCGGGACCAGCAAGGCGGCCAGCGCCCTCCCGGCGTGGGCGGATCGCTACGAGGCCTATCTGTGGCTGGTGGAGAATGCCCAGCAGGTGGGCTTTAATAAGTAAGCCAGTACCTGGAAGACTTTTGATGATTTGGGTACGCCAGCGGTGGGCCCGGGGATAAGGGTGGTGGCGCCGGGTTCATTTAGCGAAGAAGAGGTCGAGCGCATGGTCAAACAACGCATTATTAAACATGCCTCGGCGGCACGTTCATATTACGACAAGACGTATGGCACCGGCTCCTTTGATCATCTCCCGGCGGAGCGCCAGATGGCCCTGACCGACATGGATTATAACCCCGGGTTGAGCAAGTTTCCCAAGTTTGCTCAGGCGGTGCATGATGGCCCCCGATGAAGCCGCAACCCCCACCGCCCTTTGCCATGCCTTTACATGCAGAGAGTAAAATGCCCAATCAACGCTCCATTAGAGGCCACCAGTTTTTATTCGTTTTTTACTAGGAAGCGGAAAATTCTACTCGATACCGACCGGGTGGAGTCGTTATAATTCACTCGGAACGATCTTATTTTTATCCAATAAACCCATGAGCTGCCTAATCATCTCCAAGCGTTTGCTTTCCTGGCTGGCCATCCCCGCCATTGCTCTTACCACACTTCGGGCTTCGGCTCAAAATGTGACCGTCGAGGTCAGCAGCAACGGCACGGTGGTTGAACCAGCCTCGGGCAGCGCGGTCAACTTTACCTCGGGCCAGCTCAAGGTCAACGGCGTCGCGGTGACCCCCGGGCCTGGCCCGACCGGCCCCGCGGGACTAACTGGCGCCACCGGACCGGCCGGTGCCAAGGGTGCAACGGGTGCTAACGGAGCCACCGGCCCGCAAGGTCCGGTCGGACCCGCTGGCCCGGCTGGAGCAAAAGGCGCGAGCGGCACTAATGGAACTAACGGCACGAATGGCGCGGTTGGTCCAGCTGGCCCCGCTGGTG
This sequence comes from uncultured Opitutales bacterium, assembly GCA_964499725.1. Classification (GTDB taxonomy): domain Bacteria; phylum Verrucomicrobiota; class Verrucomicrobiia; order Opitutales; family JABDGR01; genus JABDGR01. The sequence goes on along the minus strand of CAZCMU010000269.1, from coordinate 2,138 downwards.
CGAAGGGTGCAACTGGTTCGATTGGCTTAACCGGCGCGACTGGGCCCGCTGGCCCTGCTGGAGCTAAAGGAGCGACAGGTGCAATTGGTGCAACTGGCCCGCAAGGTCCCGTCGGTCCTGCTGGGGCAAAAGGAGCCACCGGCGCAACGGGTCCCGCTGGCCCCGTCGGGGCGACTGGCGTTAAGGGCGCCACTGGAGCGACTGGCCCGGCTGGCCCGCAAGGCGTTGCTGGCTCCGTCGGTCCGGCCGGTCCCGCTGGCGCAAAAGGTGCGACTGGTCCCGCCGGGCCGGCAGGTTCTTCAGGCAGTGGAATATCCGGCGGCAATATTGCGCTAGGAGGGAACTGGGATATTACCGTCGGCAGTTTCAATGCCGGGGGCACTACGGGTATCTTGGCGAATGTCTTAACCTTTAGTCAGAATGGCGCTGACTTCTTGTCCATGGCGAATGACGGCACCAACGCAAGGGGCGTACAAATTAACAGCAGCCTTGATGTGGCCAGCGGCTCTTTATCCGTGGATGACGGCGATGTTAACCTCAATAGCGGCAACCTTAGCCTCAATGACGGAGGCATTCAGGCCAACGGCAACGTTTTGATCAACGGCAACGTCAGTATCAACCCCGCCCAAAACGGCACTAATGGCGTCCTTACTGCTTTTGATGTGAACGTTTTACAGAGTGAAAGCATCGGGAATAATCTTACCGTCACGATTGTCAATGCCGGCGAGGTTTTCGCCAATAACCTCAATCAGGACAGCGACCGGAATCTGAAGGAGAAGTTTACCTCGATTAATCCCAAGGAAATTCTCGAGCGCGTGGTGGCGATGCCGATTTCCAGTTGGAATTTCAAAAAAGACGAGACCGAGCGCCACATCGGTCCCATGGCCCAGGATTTTTACGCCGCCTTTAATGTCGGCCCGGACGACAAACATATCGCCACGGTGGACGAAGGCGGCGTCGCCCTCGCGGCGATTCAGGGCTTGAATGAAAAATTGCAAGAGAGCCAAACGAAGCTGCAAGCGAAGTTGCAGACGATGGTGCAGGAGAAGGACGCCGAAATCCAAGCATTGGAAAAGCGCATGGCTGATTTGGAGGCACTGATCAAATCCTCCAATCATCCCTAAGCTAACCTTGTTTACTATTGAACAAGCACGGAACGAGTCAATACGGCCAAGCTTTAGGTGGTGCCTTAATTTGAGGAATGGTCTGGTGTCCGCACGGCCGGGTGTTCGACCAATATCCAATTAACTGCCGCTCTACAGTTCGGGCAGGGAGGAGCTGGCTGGCCTGTTCTAAGCTGAAGCCGCATTTCACAACGGCACTTCTTTGAGAATTCGGAGATATACCATCCGTCTCTGATGCAATTCTGTCCGGCTAGTAGAATGGTCTTGGGCATGGCAACTTGTCCTACCCTAAATTCTTTGCTCCAGTCCCAGCCAATCAAGCTCAAAATGGGGTCTTTCCAGATTAGTTTTGGGGTGCCTTAGTCACTCTAGCACTTAGTGGAACCATTTTGGGAAACAGGTGTATTAATCGTTAGGCAGTGCCCTTGAGCAAGGCCTGCTTGATTAGTTAAGGCCGGTCGCTGGGGATGACCCGGGGCCGGCCTCTTGTTTGGAGAATAACGAAAAGGGCTCGTTTAATTCCTAACTATGGTTTCCTGGAGGGCGATTATTCTGGCCGTTAGTGCCTGGAACCCCCAGCCCATTATTTCTGGCCGAGTCGGCCTGCCGATCTCGCCGGGTGAATTCCATTAAAGAAATCGTCAAAGAGCCCCCCAGCGAGGTCGGGCCGCCCCGGCCGGCGGCAGGCGTACCAGTGCCCTGGCCACTCTTCTTGGCAGCTGCCAGCAGGTGGCGCCCTTGCTGCACGCCCGGGTGGTTTTGATTTAAGCCACCGTTGCGGGCATAAAAGTTCGCGTTCGCCATGATTTCTCGTTCCAGGCTCGCCGCGTCATCGACCTTGTGCTCCAGCATCCCGCGCCCGCCCATTAAGTGCATTACGGCCCTCATGCCGTTTTTATACCCGGCACGGAGAATCTGCATTTCGAAGGTTTCCCTGGCATAATAATCGGGCAGCATTTCGCTAATAATTCCCTGAGGATAAGCCAGCTGGGCGAGGTAGGCTGTGTCCGCTTT
>CAZCMU010000268.1:0-3477 GCA_964499725.1 uncultured Opitutales bacterium | reverse complement strand
TGAGCAAGCCGAGCAGGCCGAGCAGAATCACGCAGGCCAGCGGCAGCAGCCGCATCTGGTCGCGGAAAATGTATTTGGAGATGGCGACATGCATCACCGGCGAACCGATGGGAAAGATTTGGGCAAAGTTGCCCGAGGCATCGGGAATGAACTTACCGTCCTTGCCTTTGACGGGGGTGCCATCGTCATCTTTGGCCAGGCCGTCCTGGCTCTCGGCGATGAGTTGCTGCAGTTTGGCGACGAACCCCGCGTCGAAGTTTTCCTTTTGCGCGTCTTCGGGCTTGAGGTAAAGGGTCAGCAGGGTCGCCTGGCCGTCGGTTGAAATCAGCGTGCCCTTGAGCAGCGGATTGTGCAGGGCGCGTTCTTTGGCGGTGGCCAGTTCTTCCGGTGTGTCCGGCAGGGGATCAAGAATCGGCCCGGTGACCAGCGAGCCACTGGAACCGTCCACGTTATTGATGGTAAAAAGGCTTTCGGTCCGCTCGACAGAGGGCAGTTCGCCTAATTTGTGCGCCAGCCCGGCCAGGCTCCGCAACTTCGCCACGGTGAATAAATCCGGGTCTTCAACGTAAACGCCGACAATATAGTCCGAGCCAAAAGTCTTTTTCGTCTCTTCGTAGGTGGCGCGCAGCGGACTGTCCATGGGCACCAGGCCCTCGGCCGACACGTTAAGTTTGATGCTGCGGGCCTCCCAGGCACCCAAGCCGGCCAGCGCAATGGCCGCGATCCATATCAGCCAGGCCCAGCGATAACAGAAGCCAAGGAGCTTCCCGATGACGGGCGACACAGTGGGAGTGGGGAGAAGGGTGCGGCGGCAGGTGGTTCAGGCCAAAGCGATGGGGCCGGCATTACGGCGTTTTGGCCGGCTGCTTGGGGAGCAGGTCCTGGACAAGCTTGTCCTGATCGGGCCCCCAGTGAGTGAGAGTATCGAGAGTGAAGAATTTCTCGTCCAGCGGCTGGTTCAACCGGCTGTTGAGGAGGGCCATGACCGTGTTGCTCTTCTTGTTGTCATTCTTCATTTCTCCGCGCTTGGGGCGCTCGGTGGCGTTGTTCGTTTTTTCGTAGTCGTAGGCGTCAAATTCCTTAATTAGCTTGTGCTTGCTGTCGTAAAACTGGATGCGGCGGATGTCAAAAGTCGCCTTGTCCACGTAAACCAGGCGGTCCGTGTAACCGGTGATTTTCTCGCGGTCCTTGTTCGCGGGATCGGAGAGAATCACGTAGCAATCGGTGTCATCAATTTTTTCATCCTCGAGGCGGGAATAGGTCCATTCGCCGGGCTTCTCGCGGCGCATGTCCTCGTAAGTGAAATCCGAACCCATGAAGCTGCCCGAGCGGCCTTCCGGGGTGATTTTTTTCGGCGGTCCGAGCGCGGGAATATAGAGGTATTGGTCAACATCGCCGCCGTCCTTTTCCAAAACCAGCAGCGAGACGCCCTTTTCATCCTCGGGGGCAAGCACCCGCAAGAGATAGAGGAAATTTCCCTTGGCGTCTTTTTGCACGGCGGAGAGGATGGTGCGGGTCACCGGGTCGTTGGTGCCGACCACGGTAACGAGTTTCACGATGTCGGTCTCCGCATCCGTCCCATGGGTTTCCTTGACCTTGGCCATCACATCCTTGCCGTCCAGATAATTGACGGTTTTAAACCCCGCGGCGAAAAACCCCGCGGCAAACACGGCCAGAATCAGAAATGGACGGGGGTAACGCATGAAAGAAAGGGCTGTTTACATCAGGCTGATCGACGCTGCTACATAACGGATACGATTTTCTTCCGTTTGGCAAGCTCGGTTCAAGTTGCCAGCAGGGTGGAATGGGTTTAATTAAAAAGACCATGCGAATCCCGCGCAAGCTTAGTCGTCTGGTGGCGCCAATAATTTTGTTGGTAGTAACGGTGCTTGGGATAGTCGGATGCCATACAATGACCGACAGCGAGACCGGCTACTCGCCCAGTTTGCTCACCTATAATCAAGCCATGGCCGCCGCCCTCATCGCGCAAAACGAACACCCGGGTTGCCTGCTTCTCCGGTCGGTGGGCACCTCCATGCTGCCAAAATATGGCAACAACACCATTTACGTCATCAAGCCCATCGCTTGGGACGCCTTGAAGCCGGGCATGGACGTGGCCTATAAGCGGCCCACTGGGGAAACGGTGGTTCACCGCTTGATCGCCACAGGTGGAAATTTCTGGATTGTGCAGGGCATCAACAACAGTGTGCCCGACGTTTACCATGTGACCCCGGGTAATTTGATTGGACAGGTCTGGACAGCTTTCTCCTACGAACGGCCGGAAGATTCTGCGCCGCCGTGAGCGCGCCGTGTGCTATTTCAGAGAATGAGCATCGCGTCGCCGTAGCTATAAAAACGATAGCCGCGGGCCAGGGCGTCGGCGTAAATTTCTTTGAGCCAGGCAATGCCGTCGGTGGAACCGGGTGTGAGAAACGCACTGACCAGGCAGAGCAGCGTCGAGCGCGGGAGGTGGAAATTGGTCAGCAGCAAATCGGCCCCGGCAAACTGGCGCGGGGGGTAGATAAACAAATCCGCTTCCGCAATCCAGGACTCCATCGGGACTGCGCCAGCCATGGGCTTAAATTTCAAAAAATAATCCTCCAGCGCGCGCAACGTGGTGGTGCCAACGGCCAGTCGCGGGCCGGCGGGTGTGGCGAGGGCTTGTCGGGTGGCCACTGGGATTTCATACCACTCGCGGTGGATGACGTGGTCTTCCAGTTTCTCCGAGGTGATGGGGCGAAAGGTGCCCAGCCCGACGCGCAAGGCGAGGTCGTGTGAGATGAATCCGCGTTTATCTAAAGCAGTCAAGACCTCGGGTGTGAAATGCAGTCCCGCAGTCGGCGCGGCGGCGGCGATTTTTTTCGCCGGGTCGGCATAGACCGTTTGGTAATTTTGGTCGTCGGGCGTGGAAAGGGCGGGATTCGCTTTGTTGCGCTGAATGTACGGCGGCAAAGGCATTTCGCCGATTTTTTCGCAAACGGTGAGCACGCCGCCGGGAGCGTCAAATTTCGCCAGCACGCGGCCATCGGGCTGCTTTTCAAAAACAGTAGCTTCGAAAAGACCGGCGACGCCAAACTTGGCGCCCATGGCATATTTTTTTCCCGGCTTGAGCAGGCACCACCAGATGTTTGCCGCCGGGTCGCGGACCAAGTCCGGGTGGAGCAGCAGACATTCGAGATGCCCACCGGTGGGCCGGGTTAACCGCAGCCGGGCCTTAAAGACGGAGGCATGGTTGCGAAATAGTCGCGTGCCGGGGGGCAACAGGCTGGGCAATTCGCGGAAAATATGGTGGGACACCCGTCGCGTCGCGCGATCCACCACCAGCAACCGCGCGCTGTCGCGCGGCTCTGCCGGCATTTGCGCAATGCGCTCCACCGGCAGCGGGTAGTCGAACAAGGCGGTGTCCATCGTCTTACTGTGGCAGTTGACGGACCGGGCTTCAATGTTACAGACAGAATTGAACCCAAATTACTTTTT
>CAZCMU010000267.1:0-3495 GCA_964499725.1 uncultured Opitutales bacterium | reverse complement strand
CATTCCATGACTTTATGGCCTTGGGCCGCCAGAACCCGAATGACTCGTCGGAAAACTTCAACATGGCCTATCTGGCCATCCGGGGAAGCGGGGCGGTTAATGGCGTGAGTCGTCTGCATGGGAAAGTCAGCCGACATCTCTTCGAACCACTCTTTCCACAATGGCCTGCGGTTGAAGTACCGATTAGTCATGTCACGAACGGAGTCCATATGCCAAGTTGGGATTCGGCGGCAGCAGACGAGCTTTGGACGAAGACCTGCGGAAAAGATCGCTGGCTGGGGATGGCAAAAAATCTGGAGCAGGATATTCGCCGCGTATCTGACGCCGATCTTTGGCAATTTCGCACCGCCGCAAGCAAGTCTTTGGTCGAATACGCTCGTGAGCGATTATCGCGACAATTGTCCGTCTCCGGCGTATCGCCTGAAGCGGTGGAAGGAGCGAAACACCTCTTTGACCCTAATACCTTGACTCTGGGTTTTGCCCGGCGCTTCGCAACTTACAAAAGACCCAACCTATTGTTGCACGACAAGGAGCGGTTAATTCGCATCCTGACCAATCCACAACGACCGGTGCAGCTTATTCTGGCGGGCAAGGCGCATCCCGCCGATCAAGCGGGACAAGCGATGATTCAGGAATGGACGCTTTTTGGTCGTCGGCCCGAGGTCCGGCCCCATGTAATTTTCCTCAGCGACTATGACATGCATTTGGGCGAAAATCTCGTGCAAGGAGTGGATGTCTGGGTAAACACACCGCGACGACCTTGGGAGGCGTGCGGAACGAGCGGCATGAAGGTGCTCGTCAATGGTGGTCTCAATCTTTCCGAATTGGATGGCTGGTGGGCCGAAGCGTATACCCCGGAGGTAGGCTGGGCGCTGGGAGACGGCCAGGAGCATGGCGATGATCCCGCTTGGGATGCAGTCGAAGCCGATGCGCTCTACAATCTGCTCGAACGCGAAGTAGTGCCTGAATTTTACAATCGCAATAATCAGGGTATCCCCACGGCGTGGGTCAAGCGGATGCGGGAAAGCATGGCGCGATTGACTCCGCGTTTCTCGGCCAGTCGCGCCGTATGCGATTACACTGAGCAACACTACCTCCCTGCTGCCATCGCCTACCGTTCCCGCATGGCCAATAAAGGTGCAGTCGGTCGGCAAATGGCTGATTGGCGTAACAATGTGGAGCAGAAATGGTCGGCGCTCCACTTTGGAGAAGTGAAAGTGGAGACGCGTGGCAAAGAGCAGAACTTTGAGGTGCAAGTTTTTCTCAACGACCTTGACCCTTCTTCCGTGCGAGTGGAACTTTACGCCGACGACGTCAATAATGGTTCTCCCGTGCGGCAAGAGATGAAGCAGATTCGGCCCATAGTCGGCGCATCGGGTGGCTACATTTACAGCGCAGCCGTGTCCGCGGCTCGCCCGACGGGAGATTATACTGCGCGATTGATACCGTACTGCAGGGGCGTTGCTGTTCCACTGGAAGATGCCCGAATCCTGTGGCAGCGATAATCCGGTCAAAGAAGGAAATGACAATGCAAACTCGATTGGAATGGCTGATATGATGCCGTTTTTTTGCTGGGATATCTTGCGATTGTGAAGTGCACGCATGTTGAAGTAGGGTTACACCCTATGGAGTGGATGCATTCAATTTTGTAACATTGGCCAAAGCGATTCCATTCCCATATCCGGCTTCGGCTGTTGCCATGAAAACCAACACATTAACCCCGGATTTCCTTCAGAAAATAAATGCCTATTGGCGGGCGGCCAACTACCTGTCGGTTGGGCAGATTTATTTGTGGGACAATCCGCTGCTGAAACGGCCGCTGGAGCTCACGGATATAAAGCACATGCTCCTGGGCCACTGGGGCACGACTCCGGGGCAGAACTTTATTTATGCGCACTTGAACCGGGTCATTAAAAAATATGGTCTCGACATGATTTACGTCTCCGGCCCGGGACATGGCGGCCCCGCAGTGGTGGGCAACACTTACCTTGAAGGCACTTATAGCGAAATCTATACGAACATCAGCCAGGACGAGGCGGGGCTGAAAAAATTATTTACCCAATTTTCGTTTCCCGGCGGTATTCCTAGCCACGCCTCCCCGGAGTGTCCCGGCTCCATTCATGAGGGCGGTGAATTGGGCTACTCGCTCAGCCATTCGTTCGGGGCGGTTTTTGACAACCCCGATTTGGTCGTCGCGTGCGTCGTCGGCGACGGCGAAGCGGAAACCGGCCCGTTGGCCACGGCGTGGCATTCCAACAAGTTTCTCGATCCCGCCACCGACGGCGCAGTGTTGCCGATCTTGCATCTCAACGGTTACAAAATTTCCAACCCCACTGTTCTAGCCCGGATTACCCACGAGGAATTGGAACAATTGCTGCGCGGTTATGGGTGGACGCCGTATTTCGTCGAGGGTCACGAACCAGAGCCGATGCACGAGGCGATGGCCACGACACTTGATATTGCCATTGAGCAGATTAAAAAAATCCAGCAAGACGCGCGGATTCACGGAAATCTCACGCGCCCGCGCTGGCCGATGATTGTCCTCAATTCACCCAAGGGCTGGACGGGGCCTAAAGTTGTCGATGGTCTGCAAATTGAAGGTACTTTTCGCGCACATCAAGTTCCGCTTGCGGTATCGCCCTCCGCACCTCCTGAACATCTCAAACAATTGGAAGACTGGCTTAGAAGCTACCATCCGGAGGAACTCTTCGATGGACAAGGTCGGCTGAAGCCTGAACTAGCCGAGTTAGCACCCAAAGGCGAACGCCGCATGGGTGCAAATCCCCACGCCAATGGCGGCATATTGTTGCGCGACCTGCGGATGCCGGATTTTCGGGATTATGCTGCCGACGTGCCGACGCCGGGGGTGCGTGGTATCGGCGATACCCATGTGCTCGGGCCATTCCTGCGCGATGTCGCCAAGCTGAACTGTGAGCAGCGGAATTTCCGTGTCTTTGGCCCGGATGAGACGCTTTCCAACGGTCTGGAAGCCCTTTTTCAAGTGACTCTACGCCAATGGGACGCGGCAACTGTGCCGAATGATGAGTTTCTCGCCCCAGCGGGGCGCGTCATGGAAATGCTCAGCGAACACCAATGTGAAGGCTGGTTAGAAGGCTACCTGCTTACCGGAAGGCATGGGCTTTTTAACTGTTACGAAGCTTTTATACACATTATTGACTCGATGTTTAACCAGCACGCCAAGTGGTTGAAAGTAACGTCGCATCTGCCATGGCGGAGAAAGATTGCCTCACTAAACTACCTCCTGGCCTCGCACGTCTGGCGGCAGGATCACAACGGGTTCACCCACCAAGACCCCGGTTTCATCGACCACGTCGTCAACAAAAAGGCGGAGGTTGTGCGGGTTTATTTGCCCCCGGATGCCAATTGCCTGCTGTCGGTGATAGATCATTGCCTGCGCAGCCGCCAATATGTGAACGTTGTCATCGCGGGCAAACACCCGGCCCCGCAGTGGTTGACGATGGACGCCGCCGTCAA
>CAZCMU010000266.1:0-3507 GCA_964499725.1 uncultured Opitutales bacterium | reverse complement strand
TACAGGCGGCCGGGCCGGATGCGTTCAACTTTTTACAGAGCCAGTATTCCAACGACTTGCGCCACCCCGAAATCGAGCACCCGGTGACTTACGGCCTGTGGCTCGACCACAAGGGCAAGATTCAGGCCGACAGCTTCATCCTGCAAAAGTCGCCGGAAGAGTTTATCCTGGTGAGTTACGAAACCCCCGCCGCGGTTTTGCACGGGCATTTGAGCGCGCACTTGATTGCCGACGACGTAATGCTGAATAATGAAACGGAAAAATTCGCGCTGTTGCATATGTGGTCGGAGCAGTATGATGACAGTCTGACGGAGTTGATTGAAGGGCTGGCGGCCGAAGCCGGCGCCGAATCATGGATTGGCTTCACCTCGCCCCGGTTTATTTCGTGGGACATCCTCGGTCCTTGGGAGGCGTTGCAAAAAATCGGCCAGGAACTGGAGTCGCAGGGCATTGAGGCGGCCACGAAGGAGTCCTTCCAGACGGTGCGGATTATCCTCGGTATTCCCAGCGTGCCCAAAGATGCCGGGCCGGGTGACCTCCCGCAGGAAACGGGTTTGCATCTCCACGCCGTGGCGTACGACAAGGGTTGCTACATCGGCCAGGAAATCATGCAGCGGTTACACACTCAGGCCCATGTGACCCGGAATTTGTGGCAGGTGAGCTGGGACGTAAAAGTTTCCAAGAGCGACGGCGAAGAAACGGTGCCGTTGTATGCCGATAACGTGGAGGTGGGCGAATTGCGCAGTTATGTAGTCAACGAAGCCGGCGGCCTCGGCCTCGCGATGTTAAAGAGCCGGGCAATCGTCAATCGGCAGTTGCTCAGCTTTTCCCCCAACGGTCCGAAAGTGGTGAAGTTAATGCGGAATTTGGTCGCGGGATGAGGGGGCTGGTAGCCTTGGTGTGCGGCATCGTGCCGCTGCGCCCTTCTTTTCTACTCCTTCCTCCGCCCCGGCCATTTGTCCGCACGTTGCCAAAACGCATCCTGCCGCCCACCGTAGTAGGAATCGAGCACGGTGTCCATGACGCGGCTCGTGCGCTGGGCGGTGACTCCCGTACTTGGGCATTTCCCCACGCCGCGCAAATCGTCCACCACGGTTTGGATGAGTGGCTGGGCGACGTGTTGAGGCGGGGTGAAGGGAAATTCCTGCACGAGGCCTGTTCCGGTATCAATGCGCAGGGGTTCGTTGCCGAAGGTGGAAAAGGTCAGGCGGCCTTTCGTGCCGGTGAATTGAAAGAAATCTTCTTTCTCATCTTTAAGGGCGCCCGCAAAATTCCACGATGCCGTGCCGGGTATTCCGTTTGAGGTGCGGAAGCTCATGGCGAGCGTGTCCTCAACATCATAAGACGACGCGAAATTCGAGGCATGGCCGGAAACATTTTCCAGCGCGCCGAAAAAGAAATCAATGAGGTCGAGTGTATGGGAACCTATATCGAGGAAAAATCCGCCGCCGGCGTTTTCAGCCTCGAGCCGCCAAGGCTGCGCGCTCGTGTGAGCGGCGGTGGATTGGGCGTGAACTTGCGTTAGCGCGCCAGCGGGTGCCGCATGGCGCGGTTCAGTGAAGTGGTAGGCAATGCTGGTGACTTGGCCGAGCGCGCCTTCGTCGAGCAGGCTTTTGACTTTCAGAAAGCGTGGCTGGGCCCGGCGGTAATAGGCGACAAAGAGCGGCAGACGCGCGCGGGCAAACGCGGCGATCATTTGGTCGCACTCGGCGGTGTTGCGCGCCATCGGTTTTTCAACGTGGGCCGGCTTGCCCGCAGCGGCGACGCGCAATGCGTATTCGAGGTGCGAGCCCGGCGGCGTGGCGATATACACGGCATCCACCTCGGGGTCGTTAATGAGCGTATCGGCATCGGCGTACCATTTCGGCACACCGTGGCGCTTCGCATAATCCTGCGCGAGCGCGGCGTTGCGGCGCATGACGGCGACGAGTTTTGAGCCCGCGGCTTTTTGAAAACCCGGCCCGCTTTTGACTTCGGTCACGTCGCCGCAGCCGATAATGCCCCAGCGGATGACATCGCGCGGAACCCACGCGGAGGTAGTAGATGCAGCCATGAGCAACGCTAGGCCAAGCTACGGGTGGGCGGCAAAATAATTATTTCCATCAATACTGCCCCGGCGGCAAATCCGCCGGGATGGCGGGCAGCAGCTTTTCCTGGATAAGTTCGAATTGGAGCGACGCGTTGTCGGCGGAGAGCGGCGGCAGCCAGTCGCCCACGACTTCGCGGTCCCAGTAATGGCCGTCGGCATTGCCGGGCGGGGAGAATTTGTATTTATAAAGACGCAGGCGGATAAAACGCGGTGGTTTGTCCGGAAAGGGGTTGCCCGCGAATAAACTGAGTGTACTCGGGTCGTTGTGGAGCAGCTTCCAGACGAGGTTGAGCGTAAACGGGTATTGCTGGACGCTGCCCATCGCAGCAAACCACATTTGCCAGTCGAGCCGCAACTGGTACGGCGCAATTTGCGGCGGGCGTTTCATGATGTCCACCGGCAGGCCCTTATACGGGTAAGCTTTCCATACGGCATGGTCATCGGGCACTGCGGCATCGGTGCCTTCGGCGATAAGGTTCATCCGTTCCCGCCCGACTGTTCCGAAAGCGCCGTAGGTATTGACGAGGTCGAGCGGGTCGAAGGACGTGTTCATCGCCTGATTGGGCGAGACGAGATTGGCCACCACCGACAAGCTCAGCAGCGCGACCAGCCCCGCCACAGCCCAGGCAGTTTTTTGCATCACCGGGCTGGGCTCTGCGTACGCCGCCGCGGCCTCGGCGCGGCGGACGATGGCGCTCGGCAGAATCATGCTCCAGAAGCCGTCGTCAAAACACGCCAGCGCCGGCACGATGGTGAGCCAGTTAAGGAAAGAGAGATTGCCGCTGAAGATGAGCGTGATTTGAAACAGGATGATGATGATTCCCGCGCAGTGCCGCACGAGGCGCGGCCAGAACACGAGCCACGACGCACCGAGTTCCGCAGCGTGGTTAAAGCCCGTGCCCGCGCGCAGCAGCACTCTCGGCAGGAAGTGAAACGAGCGGCTCAACCCGTTTGGAATGGGCTGGGTTTCAAAATGATAGTAAAGCGCGGTCAAGTCGCGCCAGGCCTCGTCGCCGCGGATTTTAATCAGCCCCGCGCCGAGCATGATGCGGAAGATGAGCCAACGATAGAGCCAGAGGATGGCCACTGGCGGCGCACGCCGCGAAAAGGGCCGGGCATCCGACAGCGGGCACAGGAAAATCCCGAGAAAGCCGGTTTCGAGCAATTGAATTTCCCAGCCGTAGCCGTACCACAAGCCACCGAGGTGGACGAACGACATGTAGAGCACCCACAGCGCAGTCAGCAGGACGGCATTGGCAAAACCGGCGACGACCACGCACGACATTACAAAACCAATCCACGCAGTGACTTGCAGCACTGCATCCGAATGTCCGAACCAAAACAACGACGGCCAGGTGAAGAATCCGCCGAGCAGGCTGCCGGTGTTTTTTACGTTGTCAATTTCAGTGCTCATCGGG
>CAZCMU010000265.1:0-3510 GCA_964499725.1 uncultured Opitutales bacterium | reverse complement strand
GCCGGCCACGTTCTCCGACATGCTTGCTAGGTTGGTCTTTCATCGGGGTCTTTCTTTCTGACCCCTAAATCTGTGTCCGTCAAATCAGGGCAACCTCAGGTTGAGGTTGGGTGTGGCAGACTGACCAGACCAGGCGGCTGACGTATTGAGGTCGAGACACGCCGAACTGATCTGCCAGCCAGGTATTGGATGCTTGGGTGTGTTCTTTCATAAACGTTAATCGAGCCACCTTCCATGATTGCGCCAATGGCCCCTCCGTCAATTCTTTCCCGGTTCGGCCCAACACTTTCAAGGCCGTCTGGCCCCGCTGAATGCGGTTCCCCGCCTCGTCATAGGTCAAATTTGCCCCCGTCTCGTTGCCATCCCATGACCCGTTGTTGTTGCTGTCGTTATACGAGTGGGCCAGCTCGTGGGCCTGTTGTGGAATTTATTCCATGCAAAAGCCGAATGCCGCACCCAATCCCCGGCCCGCATTTCGCATTGCGCCAGAGCCGGTTACGCGTCTATGTAAAAAGGCACCGGGGCTATCCGCCCCGCCTGGCATGATTCATCACCGCACCCGAGGCCTTTTCCGCCTGCTTGGCGCCATGGTCGTGGTGGCTCTGCCGTTGTTGTTTCTGATTATGACCGGCATCTGGACGTTGCTGTTCAAGAACGTCAATTTTGAGATGGTCAATCTGCCCGCCTATATGGGTGCGGCCGCAGTCGCGGGGCTGGTCTGCCTGAATTTATACCGCGAGCACAGCAGCCCCAACCCCCGCGCGGAATGGGCCTGGGGATTGACCACCCGGCAGACGGCGGTTCTCGCCGCGCTGATGTTTGGTCTGGTCTTTGCGACCAAAGACCAGGCCATCAGCCGTGTGATGCTGGGCAGTTACATCGGGGTCGCCTGGGTGGCGTTGTTGTTGCTCAATCTGCTCGCGCCGGCCTATTTGTCGCAAGTGATGTTCTCGGGCGGCAACCTGCGCTCCTGCCTGATTGTGGGCAGCGTGGAATCGGCCCTGCGGGTGCGGGACTGGATTGAATCCACCACCGCCGTGGGCTACGAGGTGGTGGGGCAACTCACCTGGCACGGCGGGGGCGAGGGCCAGACGCCCTGGCCGGTCCTCGGTTCGGTTTACGACTTGGAACGCGTGGTGCGCGAGCGCGGCATCCACCAGGTCATCTTGCTCGGAACGCGGGAATCGCCCGAGCTGGTGCGGCGCGTGGCCAATGTTTGCGACACGGAGGGTTGCCGGTTGCTGATTTACAATCCCTGGGCCGGTGTCTTTTCGCAGCCGTTGATCCCGGTGACGGAGTCCGGCCACATGTTCTTCATGCTGCGCGAGGAGCCGCTGGAAAATCTCTTAAACCGTTTCTACAAACGCGTGCTGGACCTCGTCATCGCCATCCCGGTGGTTTTTTTGGTGCTGCCGGTGCTGGTTCCCCTCGTCTGGATTGGGCACCGGCTGCAATCGGACGGGCCGGTGTTTTTCCGGCAACGCCGCCGCGGGTTCAACCGGAACGAGTTTGAGTTGTTGAAATTCCGCACCATGCACCTGGCCTCGGGCAAGACCATCACGGAATCGAAGCAGGCCACCAAGGGCGATGCGCGAATTTTCCCCTTTGGCCAATGGCTGCGGCGCACCAGCCTCGATGAATTTCCGCAGTTCATCAATGTCTTGCGCGGCGACATGAGCTGCGTCGGCCCGCGCCCGCATTTGCCCGAGCACGACGCGCTGTTCCACCAGTACGTGGAGGAGTACCCGATGCGCCACTTTGCCAAACCCGGGGTGACGGGTCTGGCGCAATCATTGGGCTACCGGGGCGAAATCACCGATGTCGAAGTCCTGCGCAAACGCGTGCGCTATGACCTGGATTATATCAACCACTGGAATCTTGGCCTGGACATTCAGATTATCTTTCGCACCATCGGCCAGGTCCTGCGCCCGCCCAAGACGGCATATTAGGGGAATTCGGAATGTTGATTCGGAGCGCGAGTTAGGCCGAAATTGACTCGGTCTCTGGAGGCTCAATAGCTCACATCCTCCAGCGCGTCGCCTTATCCATCCACAAAAAGGCCCGCCGGGTTGCCAGCGGGCCTTCGAAAAAGGTGCAGGGGCTGGATTTGAACCAGCGACCTTCAGGTTATGAGCCTGACGAGCTACCAGGCTGCTCCACCCTGCAATAAAGTGTTGGAGGGTTAATCGTGCGGACTTGCCCGGCCGATGTCAAGGAGCGTTTGTAGGATTTGCCCTGGCCACCCTCACAAGTTCGCTTTGATCTTGTCGAGGATGGTCATGGACAGCGATTCGTCGCCGAAGGTGCCGATGCGGATATCCACTTTGGTGCTGTTATCATTGATCCTGGTCAGGACAATCTGCACGCGGTCGCCTTTGGCCGTATGGGTGGTCAGCGTGTCCGAGAGGGCGTCCTTTTGCTCCTCGGGCTTCGCAAACTGGAGCTGGTCAATGGCGCGGTTGGCCGCTGTCACCACGGCGTCGTAGCCGTTACCGAGGGTGGAGGTGAGGTGGCCGTCTGCGTAAGCCACGCCGGCCGCGGCCGCGCCGCCCGCCGCGCCGACGACCAACAGCCAGCAACCCGAGTTGAGCAACAGGCTGCTTGCGAGGAGCAGCCCCACAACTGAACGATGAATAGTGGTTGTTGTTTTCATAATCTCTAACCTAACGCATAAACCGTCAGGTTTTCAACCGCCCAGGCGCGATTTTACGTAAAGCAAAAGTAAAAACGATACAATCAGGACAAGTTTAACCTGGCCCGGCCCGGAGGGAGCCCGACACTTTGCCGAAGCCGAGTCTTGCCAGACTCCGGATAAAATAATACGAGAGGGGTACGTATGTTGTGTTTTTTTTCGAGTCGCTGGCGGCGACCTGATTGGGTGGGATTTTTACTCATGGCATGCGTCTTGGAGATAGCTGCACATGGCGCGGACGCCCCGGCGTTTTGGAAATTCGCGGACCAGCCGCCCATGGGCTGGAATAGCTGGGATTGTTTCGGCACCACGGTCACGGAGGCTCAGGCCAAGGCCGAGGCGGACTACATGGCCAAGAACCTCAAAGACCACGGTTGGCAGTACATCGTCGTGGATATCCAGTGGTATGAGGCCGGCAACAAGGACGCGCGCGATGTGCAAAACTATCTTGCCAACCCGTATTTGGTGCAAGGCGAGCGCTATCGCGGCACAGCGCAATATTCGCTCGACGAATTCGGACGCTTCATTCCCGCGCCCAACCGTTTCCCCTCCTCCGCGAATGGTGCGGGCTTCAAGGCGCTGGCCGATTACGTGCACGGACTGGGATTAAAATTCGGCATTCACCTGATGCGCGGCATCCCGCGCGAAGCCGTGGCGAAGAATCTGCCCATCGCGGGCACAAACTTTCATGCCGCCGACATCGCCGATAAAACCAACCTCTGCCGCTGGAACCCCGACATGTACGGCGTGGATATGTCGAAACCCGGCGCACAGGAATACTACAACTCCATTTTTGCCCTGCTCGCCCAATGGGGTGT
>CAZCMU010000264.1:0-3572 GCA_964499725.1 uncultured Opitutales bacterium | reverse complement strand
TATGTCTAATTTTCCCAACCTCCATTGCTTTGGCCAAGAAGGGAACTTTGCCCCGTCAAGGTAAACTAAGCCGAATTAAGGCAAATTAAGCCGAAAAATTTTAAAGCACTTTGCTTAATCGTAAACCCCAAACCCAAAACCAATCCCTCCCCAGCCAAATCCGGCCCAATCCGACCCTATCGCCCTCAAAAAATATAAAAAAACCTTCGGCATTCAGGCCAGATGCCGGGCGTTGGATGTTCAGCGTTCAGCGTTTACCTCCTCTATCGCCTTTGTGCCTTTGTGCCTCAGTCCCTCTGCTCCTTTGCCCTCCGCTCCTCCTCTGATATCCTTGACTTCCCCCGCCCTGTCCCCTCACGCTCAATCATAATCATGCGCACTCTCCTCCGCTCTTCCTTGCTTCTTCTCGCCCTCGCCGTTGTCGGCTGTTCGACCGAGGTGGCCGTCAGCCCCAAGGGCAGCACCATCGCCAATTATAAGCACAACCCCGTCACCGGCAACATCACCATGACCGGCGATGTCACGGGCGACACTCAATCCGCCTTCCACGCCGCCAACAATGCGCTCGACGCCCTCGGTTACTTCCGCGTCGGCCAGGACACCGCCAAGAAAGACGAGTCCTACGTCTATGCCCGCGGGGTCAAGGACGTCTACGTCACAGTCGCCATCACCCCTTCGCAGCAGCCCAACTCCATTACCCTGGCCGTCTCCCTCAGTTCCGGCAGCCTGCCCGACACCCAGGCCATCTTCTCCGCCATTTTGGACCGCCTGCAGTCGCCCGGACACTAGTCCTTCCCGCGCTATAACCCGGGTTGACAGACCGCCCTTCTTATCATAACGTCCCGTCCATGAAGGTTATCCGTGCCAAAAGCGCCGGCTTTTGCTGGGGTGTCGAGCGTGCCATTGACATCGCCCGCGAATTCGCCGTCAACGCCCAGCGCCCCGTTTATACGGACGGCCCGCTCATCCATAATCGTCAGATGATGGAAAAACTCCTTGCGGAGGGCATCAACGAAGTCGGCGACTACCAGAGCCAGTCCGACATCGCCCTCGAAGACGACAAAAAGAAAAACTCCATCATGGTCGTGCGCGCCCATGGCATCTCCCCCGAGCGCCGCACTTACCTCAAAAATCTCGGCATGGAGTTCAAGGACGCCACCTGCCCCGACGTCGGCATCATTGCCGGCAAGATTCGCATCCACGCCAAGAAGGGCTACAACACCGTCATTTTCGGCGACCCCAAACACCCGGAAGTCATCGGCCTCATGGGCTACACCGAGGGTCACGGTTTCGTCATCAATAACCAGGCCGACATTGATGCCCTGCCCCCGCTCGGCGAAAACGTCTGCATGGTTTCCCAGTCCACCATGTTCACCGACGAATTTGGCCGCCTTTCCGAATATCTCCGCGCCAAATATCCCAAGGCCCTCGTGTTCGACACCATTTGCGGCGCCACCAAGGAACGCCAGAGCGACGTGCTCGTCCTCGCCCAGGAAGGCGCGCAAGCCATCGTCGTCATCGGCGGCCGCCACTCGGCCAACACTGTCAAACTCGCCGCCCTCGTCGAAAAACAAGGCCTCCCCTGCTTCCATGTCGAAACCGCCGCCGAACTCGATTTCGAACAAGTCCGCAAGTATTCCGTTGTCGGCGTGACCGCCGGCGCCTCGACCCCCGGCTTCCTCATCGACGAAGTCTGCCAGAAGCTCGAAGAACTAGCCGCCGCCGTCCCGGCGTGAGGGTGTTCGCGAAATTCAACGAACTGGCCATCAGGTTGTAGGGGCACGCGTGAGCGCGTCATCTATGTCGGCTGCGCCCTCTTCAACCTGAACATCGCTACTGTCCGCGCAGCCAGGTGAATAATTTCTTCAGCGCCGTTCCCCGGTGGCTGATTTTGTTTTTCACGTCGTCGCCCAGTTCGGCAAAAGTTTTATCGAATCCATCCGGGAAAAACACCGGGTCGTAGCCAAAGCCGCCACCGCCCGCCAATGTCCGCCCAATGCGCCCGCGGCATTCGCCTTCGAAAATCTTTTCTTCACCTTGGGGCCCCAGCAGCGCCAGCACGCACACAAACCGCGCCGCGCGCGCGCCATCGGGAATAATCTCCAACGCCCGTAAAAGCTTTTCCGTGTTCGCGCCATCTTTCGCGCCCACTCCGGCATACCTGGCCGAATGGACCCCCGGCGCGCCGCCGAGTGCATTGACTTCCAGTCCACTGTCATCAGCCAGCACCCACGCCCCCTTCGGCACCCTCTCCTGCAAGGCCCGCGCCTTGAGCAATGCATTGCCCACAAACGTCCCCGCGTTCTCATCCACCTCCGGCATCCCACCCACCATCGCCGCGCCTTCGACGCTCCACGGCAATTCCGCCGCCGCGAACATCTGCTGCAACTCGCGCAGCTTGTGCGCATTGCCCGTGGCGAGATAAATGGTCTGGCTCATCAGTCTTATTTCCCTTGCGGATAAACGATGTGCCCCCGCATGAGTTGGTCCGTGGTCCAGCTGTCACACTGGACATTCGTCAGCTCATAAGCGTCCGCCAAATTGGGCCGTGCGGGACCGGACAATGCCGGCGCCGCCTCCGCATCCGCTAAAAACTTGCTGCTTCGATAGGCGAACAGGTAATCCAATTCCCGCGACGCCAAAAACGCGCTCAGCAAAGTCGGCCCGCCTTCCAGAAATATCCCAATGAGTCCGGCAGCGGCGCATTTTTCCCGTAGAACCGTAAACCACGCGGCGTCATTCACTGCTGGCATTGTCCAAATCCCCACCCATTGTTTTTCTAAAATAGCGCGCTTTTCTTCGTCGGGACTCGGCCCGGTAACCACGATCGTCCGCACAGAATGGGCATCGCTATAAACTTTCGGTAACGGCTCTATTACCGTGCGCAGAGTGCGATCAAAGATCAGCCGCACCGGACACCATTCGACTTTATCATCGCCATTCAGGTAACGGCTCGTGAGTTGCGGGTCATCCGCCAGCACCGTGCTGGCGCCCACGCCAATCGCTGGGAACAACCGCCGCCAGCGCATGACATTCTTCCGCGCCAGCTCTCCGGTAATCCACTTACTCTCTCCCGCGCGGGTGGCAACTTTTCCATCTATAGTCGTCGCGATTTTCCCCACGAAAAGTGGTTTTCCAGTTGTGATCCAATGATTGAAGATAAAATTCAGGTCTGTGCATCTCCCAAAAAAATCCTCCACCGTGACCTCGATGCCCGACGCCCGCAAAATATTGAGCCCGTTGCCCGCATGTTGCGGATTCGGGTCCAACGTGCCCACGACTACTTTCTTGATGCCGGATGCAATTATCGCCTCCGTGCAGGGTGGCGTACGACCGGTGGTGCAACACGGCTCCAGCGTCACATACATCGTGGCACCCGGTGACGGCGCGCGGCCTAGGTTGCGCAGGGCCATAACCTCGGCATGCGGTTCGCCAGCGCGCGCATGAAATCCCTGGCCAACTACCTTGTCATCCTCGATAATCACCGCACCCACCATCGGGTTCGGATGCGTCTCCCCCCACGCCTTGATGGCCATGAGGTAGGCGAAGTTCATCCGATAATTTGGCAGTCG
>CAZCMU010000263.1:0-3575 GCA_964499725.1 uncultured Opitutales bacterium | reverse complement strand
GTGAAGATGAGCAGCTTTTTCCCATCCGGCGTGTAGCCGTTTTGGTGGAAATACATGCTTGCGGTGGGCGCTTCCTTCGACAGGCGCACGACCACGTGCCCCGTGGCGGGGTCAATCCACTCGCTCGGCCCGGGCGGCGCATCAACCGCGTGGACAGAATTGGCGGTAAACAAAACAACCGCGCTCAAAAACAACTTTGGCAGGAGGGTATTCATGGGGGTAGGGGGGAAGGGCAAGTTAGACCGTCTTGTTTATTTTGTCCAGCGTTTGAGCAACTCTTCCGCGCCCGACACATCGCGATACACCCAGTCGTAAAGGAGCTGGCGCTTCTCAGCATCGGGCAGTTGCCACGCAATCTTGGCCCTGGGCTCGCGCAGGCGACGGGTTAATTCGTAGAGGCACACCGCCGCGCACACGGAGAGATTAAAACTCTGCGCAAAGCCTTCCATCGGCAGCTTTACCGCATAATCCGCGGCCTCATGCGCGGCATCGCTCAGGCCGGTCAATTCGGTGCCGATGAAGAGCGCCAGCGGCTGGTCGAGCGGCACCTCGGCTAAATCCACCGGGTTCCCGCGCAGGGTCAGCGCCGCGATGCGGTAGCCTTTGGCTGTCAAAGCTTTGGCTGCTTCGACCGTGCCCATGTTGGCCAACGTCGGCACCCCTTTGGCCGCCCGATACTTGTGCAGCGTCAGCCAGCGTTCCGTGCCCATCGAGACATTCGATCCCGGTGCCCGCAGCCGCAGGGTGTTCTTGTTTTCAATGACATGCACATCCTGCACGCCAAAGCCATCGCACGAGCGCAGCACCGCCGCGGCGTTGTGCGGCTGGTAAATGTCCTCCAGCGCCACCGTCACCCACCGCGTGCGCCGGGCCAGCACGGCCTCAATACGCTCGCGCCGGTGCGGGGTCAATTGCCCGGCCAGCCGCTCGATCAATTCATCGGCGCGGGCCGGGTCGGCCAGCCAGTCGGGGCGGGTGGGGGCGGAGGGTGGCACGGGTGGTTGAGCGGAAATGGTTCGGGCTTTGCCGGGGATTTGTCCCCAAAAATCGCCGTTGACTCAGGGGGGTGAAGCCGGTTTGATAGACGGTTTCCTCTATTTAACCTGTATCTATCTCGTATGCCCGTTGAAATCAAGATTCGCAAAGGCGAACCCATGGACAAGGCCCTGCGCCGGCTCAAAAAGAAGCTGGACCGCGAGGGCATCATCCGCGACGTGCGCGCCAAGCGCTATTTTGAAAAGCCCTGCGAAGTGCGCCGCCGCAAGGAAAAGGTGTCCGCCTTCACCAACATGCTCCGCCAGCGCTACGAGAATATGTAGTCGCGCCTGGCCCGGGGCTTTGGTTTGAGTATCCCTATCGGCGTTCGCGGGCGGCTCGGTTGGCCACCCCTGCCTCCACCCCGCCATGGCCGCCCCCCTCATCTCGCTGTCCACCTGCTGGTGCTCCAGCCGCCATACCGATGGTTATGAGATGCTCAAGGAAATGGCCGGCCTCGGCTTCGAATATGCCGAATTGAGCCACGGCATCCGCCTCTCCCTCGTCCCCGGCATTCTCCAGGCCGTTGAGGAAGGCGTCATCAAAATCAGTTCGATTCACAATTTCTGCCCGTTGCCGGCCGGCGTCAATTCGCCCGCGCCCAATCTTTACCAGCCCAGTTCCCCCACCGCAGGCGAACGCGCCCTCTGGAAGCGGCACACCCTGGCCTCCATTGATTTCGCCCAGCGCATCCACGCCTCCGTGCTCATCACTCACCTGGGCAGTGTGTTTTTCTTTCTGCTCGATCCCGCCCGCAAGGTCGAGGCGCTGGAGGACACGCTGGACATTTCCCTCTGGCGCACCAATCCCGATTTTCAGGCGGAAATCGGCAAGCTCCTCGCCAAGGTCCGCAAGGGCGCGGAAAAACATTACGAGCGCATCCAGGACTGCCTGGCGGACGTCACCGCCCGCGCGCAGGAGTGCGGCGTCAAGTTCGGCTGCGAAAACCGCGAAGGCCTGCTCGAACTCCCGCTCGACGAACACATGGACGCCTTTCTCGCCAGCGTGGACGACCTCGCCGTCTGCGGCGGCTGGCACGACACCGGCCACGCCTGCATCAAGCACCTCGAAGGCGTCATTGACCACGCCGAATTTCTCAAGAAAAACCACGCCCGCCTGCTCGGCTTCCACCTGCACGACGTGAGCGACGAAGGCCGCGACCACCAGCCCATCGGCTCCGGCCGCGTGGACTGGAAAATGGTGCGCCAGTACATCCGCCCCGACCACCGCCTCATCATCGAACTGAGCCCCAAGCTTACCACGGAACAAGTCCTGGAATCCAAAAAATTTGTGGAGAAGTGGTTGAAAGAATAAGGTAGGGCATGGGCGTCCTCGACCCGCAGCGCGTGCGGCAACGAAGAAAATTTGGAAGAGGGCGCAGCCTTGCTGCACCCTTGGGACTTTTTAATTGTTCTCCTGCTAGGTCGGTCCGGAGGCCCGACCCTACCTCAAGGCCCTTACGATAACGCGCCAGCGGGTAGGGTCGGGCATCCCTGACCGACCTAGCTTCTTTGTTGCCTCCATCTCGCGTAGCGAGGTTTGAACATAGCCGTGGTGCTTCAGCCCACGGAATCAATGTCACCACAATTTTGCGTCGCGTAGCGACGCTTGAAGGGTTCAAGCTGTCACTAAGTCCTCACCACATACCTCCCACCCGCCGTCAGCGTCTGCTGAATCGCGGTAAATGCCGCATTCACTTCATCGTCCTTGAGCGTGCGGTCCATCGACCGGAAGCGCAGCGCGAAGGCCAAACTTTTCTTTCCCGCGGGCAGTCCCGTGCCGGTGTAGAGGTCGAACACGGAAACGGATTCCACGGCAAACGCGCTGCCCGCCGCGGCTTTGGTGGCGGCTTCGACATCCCGGCGCACGGATTCCGCCGTCGCCGCTTCATCTACCACGAGTGCGAGGTCGCGGGTCGTCGGCGGAAAGGCCGAGAACGCTTGCAGCCGCGCGCGAGTTTTCGCCTTCGCCAAAAAGTCCGGCCGCACCAGCAATTCGCCCGCGTACACAAAACAATCGAGGCCCTTTTCCTTGGTCAGCCCGGGGCTGACGAGGCCGCATTTGATTTGAAAGCCATGCTTCACCCAGCAGCCGCTTTCCGCCGCGTGGCCGCTTTGCCACATCGGGCGCGGGCCAATGGGCTGGAAATCCAGTGCCGCCGCGTCAATGCCCAGCAAATGCGCCGCGAGCTGAGTGGCCAATCCCTTCACCGCATAAAAATCCGGCGCGGGTGTCGCCTTCCACGAGCGTTCACCCGTTTCTGCCGGCACCACAAACGCAACCGATTCCACTTCGTGGAGTTTCCCGTCGTTCTCGCGAAAGATGCGGCCGACTTCACTCAAGCGCGGCAGCCCGTTGCGGTGGTCGGTATTGCGGCGCAGCGCTTCGAGCAAGCCGGGCACCAGCGACGGGCGCAGGTGGCTCATGTCGGCATTCAGCGCGTTGGCCAGCGCCAGCACCGGCGTCGGCGTCTCGGATTGCCACTTGGGCAGCTCTGCGCCATCGCGCAAAGTATAATGCACGCATTCCGCAAATTGCCG
>CAZCMU010000262.1:0-3577 GCA_964499725.1 uncultured Opitutales bacterium | reverse complement strand
ATCCGCAGCAAGCTGGTCTTGCCCGAGCCATTGGGGCCAGTCACGAGCCACCCTTCGCCACGACGCACCGTCCAGGAAACCCCGCACAGCACAACCTTTCCGCCCAGCGTCAGGCGCAGGTTGCGCAGTTCAACCAAGGGTGGCAGTGGCCCGCGATTCATGCGGGCGGAAACTCGCCGCCTTCGACGACGCTGGCAAATTGAAAGTAAAGCCTGGCGTACACGCCGCCCAGGGAGAGGAGCTGCGCGTGATTGCCGCGCTCGATGATGCGGCCATGATCCAGAACCAACACTTGATCGGCGCGGCGGATGGTGCTCAGACGGTGCGCAACGATGAAGCTCGTACGGCCTTGCAGCAGCTTATTCAACGCCGCCTGCAGCCGGGCCTCGGTAATGGTGTCAATCGCGCTGGTGGCCTCGTCGAGAATGAGGATGCGAGGGTCGGCCAGCATCGCGCGCGCGAAACAGACCAATTGTTGCTGGCCGGCGGAAAGTCCACGGCCCCGCTCGCCGACTTTAGTGAGCAGGCCCTGAGGCAGGGATTGGAGCAAATCGAGGCAATCGAGTCGGCGCAGCACGTCAACCACTTCGGCCTTGGTCGCCGACGGACGCGGTAAGCGGATGTTATCCGCCACAGTGCCGGAAAACAGGAAACTGTGTTGCAACACCAGGCCAATCTGCCGGCGCAGGGACGTGCCGGTGACTTGCCGAATATCATGGCCATCGAGCAAAATCTCGCCCGCTTGCACCCGGTAAAACTTCGCCAGCAAATTGATAATGCTGGTTTTGCCACTGCCGGTGTGGCCGACCAGCGCAACCGATTGCCCCGGTTCGGCCACGAAAGAAATCTCATGCAAGACGGGCCGCGCGGGGTCGTACCCGAAAGTGACCTTGCGAAACTCGACCCGCCCTTGCAACGGGGGCAGGATTCCCGCCGCAGGGTCGTCCTGCCAATCGGGCGGGGTGTCGAGCGTGCGAAACAGGCGTTCGGCCCCGGCCAAGGCGGTGAGCATCTGCGCGAATTGGTTGCCGAGCACGGTGATGGGCCCAAAGAATTGATTGGCTAGGAAGAAAAAGACGACGAGGTGCCCCGCCGGCATGTTCCAGCCGGGGTGAATTGCACAATAGCCGCCCGCCAGCAAAACCGTCGCAATGAAAAATTGCGCATTCACCTCCAGCAGGGGAATGAAACGACCGCTCTGCCGGGCAAAATTAAGGTTGTAGAGCGAGTGGTCATGCGCCAGGCGCTTGAAAATGCCCGCATTGACCTCCTCGCGCCCAAAACTTTGGGTTACGCGGATGCCGGCCACTGTCTCCGCGAGCGAAGCGGTTACGCGCGAAAAGCTTTCCTGCATCATGCGGGTGGCCTCGCTCAAGCGGCTGCGGAAATAGCGGTCGAGCAACCACGCGGGCGGCGCCGTCAGCAAAACCACGAGAAAGAGCCGCCAGTTGTAAAGAGCCATCAGCACGCAGGCCCAAAACATCTGGCCGCATTGGACGAGGCCGACGAAGAGGAAGTTCTGCACACCGAGGCGCACCGCTTCGATGTCGCTAGTCATCCGGCTGATGACGCGGCCCAGTTTGGTCCGGTTGTAAAACGCCATCGGCAGGGTGAATAAATGCCGGAGGAGGAGCAGCCGCAAATCGCGCACGACGTTTTCGCCGAGTTCGAGCGCATAATACTGGCGGTAATAAAGCGTCCAATCCGTAAAACAGGCCAGCGCCAAGTAGGCGGCCAGTGCCCAGATTAATTGATGAAGATTACCTTCGGCGACCGGCCCTTGAATGATCGCGCCGACAGCATAGGCGATCAGTGGCAACTGCATCGAGCGTAGGACCACCAAAACAAAGAGCCGGTTGCGCCGCTTGGCGTAGGGATGAGTGTAAGTGAACAAGCGGCGCAATATTTGCAGATCGAGCGTGCGCGGCACCTTCCGAATGTCGTCCTCTTCGTCGCGCTTGGCCCCGCGGGCGAGCGACATATCGTGCCGCACGGTGGGATGCGGCATTTCGGGCCGGTGAAAAAGTTCGCGAATCCACTCGAGATCAAAGCTCATGGCGCGCCTCCTTCCATGGGCCGCGGCAGGTCGTCGAGGGGCAATTCCGGCGCCTCCGGCAAACCCGCGCGCGGCCCCCATGGGGCGCGCGTGGCCTGCAACAGTTTGAGGCTTTCAAAATCCAGGCCTTGGATGCTGATGGCCCGGCGATAGGGGCCGGGCTGCTCCATCAATTCCCGGTGCGTGCCCTGCTGGACCAGGCGGCCTTGCTCGAGCACTAAAATGCGGTCGGCGCGACGCAACGTGCTGAGACGATGGGCCACGATAAAGGTGGTGCGGCCCTGCACCGCGCGTTCGAGGGCCTCGATGATTTCATGCTCGGTGCCAGGGTCCACGGCGGCGGTTGGGTCGTCGAGCAGCAGGATGGGCGGGTCAAGGAGGAGGGCACGGGCAATGGCCACGCGCTGGCGCTGGCCGCCCGACAAATTGGTGCCGAGTTCGCCGAGCATTGTCTCGTAGCCCTGCGGCAGTTCGCGGATGAAACGGTCGGCGGCGGCGATTTGGGCGGCGCGCTCAATGCGTTCGCGGGTGGCATTCGGGCTGCCAAAGGCGATCTTCGCCGCCACCGTGTCGGAAAATAAAAAGTTTTCCTGGAAGACGAGGCCGATGGCGTGGCGCAATTCATCAAGCGGCATGGTGCGCAAGTCACGCCCGTCGAGCAGCACCTGGCCCGCCCGCGGATCGTAAAACCGCGGGATGAGCGACATGAGCACGCTTTTCCCGGAACCGGTCGCGCCGGCGATGGCGACGAGTTCGCCCGGTTTCACGCGGAAGGAAATATCCGTCAGCGCAGCATGCTCGGCATTGTAATGAAAGCTGACGTTTTGAAATTCGATCTCACCGCGCACGGGGCCGAGTGGCGCGGCGTTGGGCGGGGACTGTACCTCAATCGGCGCGTCGAGCACCTCAAACACCCGGCGGGCGCTGGTGAGCGCGAGCTGCACGGAGTCCGCCACCGAAGCCATAACGTTAATCTGGCTAGAAAACTGTTGCAGCAGGCCCGCGAAGACGACGAGACCCGCGCCGAGCGGAATTACGCCCTGCATTACCATCCAGCCGCCATAGCCGAGCAGGATAATCATGCCGATGTGGGTCAACATGTCCATCGTGGGCGAATAGAGGCTGACGGCACGAAAAATATCGTAGCGCTGGTTGGCGACATTGCGGTTATCAACTTCGAATTTCGCGGTGGCTTCCTCTTCGAGCGCAAACCCCTTGATGGTGCCGATGCCCTGAATGCACTCGGCAAAGGACAGCACCAGTTGGTCCATCAACTCGCGGCTCTTCACATAAGCCGGGCCGATGGCGCGGCCAAAGAGGACCGAGCGCGTCCACAAAAACGGCATCGTGGCCAGGCACGCAAGGGTGAGCTTTGGGCTGATGTTGACCATGTAGATCGCGTACACTGTCAGCGAAATCAGCATGATGAAAATCTGCATGACCACTTGGTCCACAAAGGCGCGGACGTTTTGGGCATCGCTCGTGCAGCGGTTGATGATGGAGCCGCTGGCGTTTTCAACC
>CAZCMU010000261.1:0-3638 GCA_964499725.1 uncultured Opitutales bacterium | reverse complement strand
CCCCCTCTTTTTCAGCGTGCCAGAGGGCAAGTTTTCTGATTTAACTGGTCGTTTAACGCTGCTTTACCCATGAATCCCGTCCTCAAATTGATGCTCGAAGGCGAGGCGCTCAGCACGGCCCAAATGGCCGAAGTGCTGCGGCTGGACGTGGCCCAGGTGGAGAAGGAGCTGGCGGGGCTCAAGGCCCAGGGCGTGTTGCTCGGCTGGCGCCCGGTGCTCAACCCCGACTATCTTTCCGAGAACCAGGTTTTTGCGGTCATCGAGGTCAAGATCAGCCCGGAGCGCGAGGGCGGGTTCGACCGGCTGGCCACCCGCATCGCCAAGTTCGAGCAGGTGCGCTCGTGCTACCTGATGTCCGGCGCGTATGACTTGATGGTGATCGTCAGCGCGCACAACCTGCGCGAGATCGCGGCGTTTGTCTTCGAACGCCTGGCGACGTTGCACGGCGTGGTGTCCACGGCCACGCACTTCATGCTGCGAGCGTATAAGGAGCAGGGCTACCTGCTCGCGCGCGAACACGCCCCGGCGGACAAGCCGGCTGTGAGCGCCTAAATTCCAGGCGCGCCGCTTAGCGACCGAAGGTTGGGCGGCCCTCGCGGCAACGCGAGTTTCGCAACTCATTTTTTTCCTCCTTCTCGTTCTTCCATTTTCCATCTTCCATCCTTTTCACCCATGTCCGACGAATCCCAGCGTTTTGTGGCGAAGCACGTGGCCGGTCTGCCCCGTTCAGGCATCCGCGATTTTTTTGCGGTCGTCGCCCAAATGCCCGACGCCATCTCCCTCGGCATCGGCGAGCCGGACTTCGTCACGCCCTGGCATATTCGTGAGGCGGCCATCTACGCGCTCGAGCAGGGCAAGACGCACTATACCGACAACCGCGGGCTGCTCGCGCTGCGCAAGGCCATCTCGTCTTACGTCGAAAAACATTTCTCCCTCGAATATCGCCCCGACGACGAGATTCTGACCACCGTCGGCGTGTCCGAGGCGCTGGACATCGCCCTGCGCGCGCTCGTCAATCCCGGCGACAAGGTCATCTACCACGAGCCGTGTTATGTGTCGTATGCCCCGAGCATTTCGCTCGTGCATGGCGTGGCCGTCCCGGTGAAGACTTCGCCGCACGACCAGTTTGCGCTCGACCCCGCCGCGCTCGCCGCCGCCTGGCAGCCGGGTTGCAAAGTGCTCATTTTAAATTTCCCCACCAATCCCACCGGCGGCGTGGCCGACCGCGCCTGTTTGGAAAAAATTGCGCGCTTCGCCGTGGAGAAAGACCTCGTCGTCCTGAGCGACGAGATTTACGCGGAACTGACTTTTGACGGCAGTCACGTTTCCATCGCCACGCTGCCCGGCATGCGCGAGCGCACGGTGTTCTTGCACGGCATGTCGAAGGCGTTTGCGATGACGGGCTTCCGCCTCGGTTACGCTTGCGGCCCGGCGGCGCTCATCGAGGCGATGATGAAGGTCCACCAATACTGCATGATGTGCGCGCCCATCCTTTCGCAGGCCGCGGCCATCGAGGCCCTGCGCCACGGCTGGGACGACGTTCTGCGCATGCGCGACAAATACCAGCAGCGGCGCGACTACATTGTGTCGCGTTTCAACGAAATGGGGTTAACCTGCCATTTGCCGCGCGGCGCGTTCTATGCGTTCCCGAGCGTGCAAAAATTCGGCCTTTCATCCATGGACTTTGCCCAACGCCTGCTGCACGAACAAAAAGTCGCCGTCGTTCCCGGCACGGCCTTTGGCCCCGGCGGCGCGGGCTTTGTCCGCGCGAGTTTCTCCACTGGTTACGACCAAATCATCCAGGCGGGCGACCGCATCGCGAAGTTTCTCGAAACCTTGGGCACGGGCAAGGCGTCGTCGTGACCATTTCCCGCAGCGTGGCCCTCGTGGGCCGGCCCAATGTGGGCAAGAGCCGCCTGTTCAACCGGCTGGCCGGCAAGCGCATTTCCATCGTGCACGACCAGCCGGGTGTCACGCGTGATTTGGTTTCTTATCAATTGCCCAATGCCGACGGCGGCTACCTGCTCATGGATACCGGCGGCATCGGCCTCGCGGAAGGCTTGTCGCCCGCGGTCATCATCGCGGCGACCGAGGAGCAGGTGGATTTCGCCCTCGCCGCGGCGGGCCTCGTTATTTTTGTTACCGATGTGAAAACGGGCGTGACCCATGCCGATGAACGCATCGCCGAGCGCCTGCGCCAGTTTCGCAAACCGACCATTCTCGTCGCCAACAAGGCCGACGACAGCCAGCGCGCGCAGGATGCCCAGGGCGAATTTGCCAAACTGGGCTTTAAGGAATTCGTCGCCGTTTCCGCCGAGCACGGCCTGGGTGTTGATGAACTACGGCAGAAAATTTTCAAATATATTGGCGAACCGCCGGTGGTGGAAGCCCTCACGGAAGCGCCGGCCCAGCGCATCAAGTTCTCGCTCATCGGCCGGCCCAATGTCGGCAAATCGTCGCTCGGCAACGCGCTGTTGAAGGACAAGCGCCTCGTCGTCAGCGAAGTTCCCGGCACCACGCGCGACGCCATCTCGATTGATTTTGATTACAAGGGCCCCGACGAAAAGATGTGGCCGTTTACGCTGCACGACACTGCCGGCCTGCGCCCCCGCCCGAGCGTCAAGACGCCGGTGGAGTTCTTTTCCCAGAACCGCTCCCGCGAAGCGATGGAGGACAGCGACGTGGTGTTCCTCGTGCTCGACGCGCAGGAAGGCGTCACCAAGCAGGACAAGGTGCTGGCGGGCGACGTGATTAAACTGGGCCGCGGCCTCGTCATCGTGGTGAATAAATGGGACATCGCGCGCGATCGTTTTGCCAAAAAGCAGATCGAAGGCTATGCGAACGAGCGCGAATTCCGCGAACACTTTGTCCGCGCCATCCACGGCCACATGTTTTTCCTGCCCAAGTCCCCGGTGCTTTTCACCTCGGCGACGGAGGGCTTGAACGTGCCGGATATTTTGAAGGTCGCGCGCTCGGTGGTGACGACGATGAACAAGCCGCTGCCCACCGGCCCGCTCAACCGCGTGCTCAAGGATTACCTGGAAGTCCAGCCGCCCAAGCGTGTCGGCGGCCGGCGCTTCAAGTGCTACTACGCCGTGCAGGTCGCGCGCCAGCCGTTTACCATCCGCATGTATTGCAACAGCGCGGAGAAATTGGATGAAAGCTATTCGCGCCACCTCGCCGCCGGCGTGCAGGAGGCGTTTAAGTTATTCGGCTGCCCGATGCGCTTCGACCTCGTAGGCAAACCCCCGCGCAAGGAAGGCACGAAGTTCTCCAGCCCCAAACCCGGCGAAGGCGGCAAATTCGTCCGCGGCCAGAGACAAAAGCGGCATACCCCGCATAAGCCGTATATAAAGCATGGGCAGCGGTCGCGCGGGTTGAGTAGTGATTAAAGGTTGGCACAATATTTTCTTCGCCGCAAAATCCCACTAAAATTGTTGTAGATTTCCCACCTGTTTGGACATTTGAAACCATGACAGACATCGAGGCCAAAGTTGTGGCAGCATGGCACCAAGCGGCTATAGACCTTGGTATTAAGTTCACGTCTCCGTATGTTCTTACTTTGCCTGATACTAGCAGCATCGAGTTTCTAGGAATTGTTCATCAGTTTGGTCGTCGCGTTGGCACACTGATTTCCG
>CAZCMU010000260.1:0-3639 GCA_964499725.1 uncultured Opitutales bacterium | reverse complement strand
CGCTCCGTTTTCGCTTTGACCAGGGCATTTTCCATTTCCTCGGTGAAGCCTTCCGTCCCGTAGGCGCAGGTGACGTGCTCAAACCCGGCGCACCAGAAGGTCACGGCGTCAATGACCGCCTCGCACAGGATCACCTCCTTCGACATCAGGCACGCCGGATTGAACAAGCCGCGATGCGGGCCGGGCAAATAAAGGTGATAGGCCGTGCCGGGCCGCAGATTGTTGTAGATCTTCCGCCCGTAGAACCCGATGACCTGGCCGCGTTCGTCCCGCAGCGGGAACACCACGCAGCCGTTGAAGTGCTCATGCCCGCTCTTGCGGTAAAGGCCCAGCTTTTGCAACCGCTGCCGGATGCCCGCCCCGGCCTTGGTCTCCATCGCCGGGAGCCGCAGCCCCAGCGTGCGGTCGGCATAGCCGATTTGAAAGTGGGCGATGGCCTCCGCGTTAAGGCCGCGCTTTTTCAGGTAGTCGAGCGCGGGCGGGCTTTCTTTCAGCACCTTGTGATAGTATTCCGTCACTTGCTGTAATAGCGTGCGGTCGTCCGCGTCGAACGCCACCGGCGCGGGGAGTTTCTTCGCGTCCGCGCCGCCCGGCTGATACAACGCGGGCGATTGCGATTTCAGGAGTTCCACCGCGTGGCGGAAAGAGAGCTTGTCAAACTTCTGCACGAACTGGATGGCGTTGCCCGCCGCCCCGCACCCGAGGCAGTGCCAGAGTTTTTTCGCCGGGGACACGCCGAAGGACGGCGTTTTCTCCGCGTGGAAGGGACACAGGCCCACCAGGTTGCCCTGGCCTTGGGGCCGCAGCTCAATCCCCCGCGACCGGATGAGCGCCACCAGGTCAACGTTCCGCTTCAAGTCGTCCAGCTCGTCGTCACTGTAGCGCGGCATCGGCGACCTCCTTCCTCGGAAAGAGCGTCAAGCGCGAAGTGAAAGATTTTGACATGCGGGCCTGTTATGGGTTATTTCCATAACGATGCAAGCTATTTCCATAACTGCGGCAACTGACCCGTATAATGCGGGCATGAAAACAGGCCGTCCGTCCAAAGCCGAACGCAGTCCTTTCGGCGCACGATTGCATACCGCCCGCGAGACCGCCGGGCTTTCCCAGGCTCAGGTGGCCGCCAAGCTGGGCATCCACCAGTCCAGTTACGCCGATTGGGAACGCTATCCCGTCGCCTTGCGCCCCGAGCAATTATCCCAACTCGCCAGCATCCTGGGCGTCACCCCCGAGCAGCTTCTGGGCAGCGGTGAACCCAAGCGCAAGATCGGCCCCACCGGCAAGCTGCGGCAGGTGTTTGAGCGGGCCAGCCAGTTGCCCCGCGACCAGCAAAAGCACGTCCTGCGCATGGTGCAGGATTCCCTGACCGCTTACGAGACCCGTCAGGCCAGCTAGGCCACGTTGCCTCTTTAGCGGCTCATTCTGGCCGCTTCCCCGGCCCGCCAGCACGTTGCCACGACCGCACCCGCTGTCCAACCCTCAGCAAGCCTCAGACACCCTCCGTTACCCTTAAAAGCCCTGATTTACCCTGAACTGGCCTGAACTGGAACGACCCACCGGCACCACCACCACGACACCGCCAGTAATGCGGACATTTCCCGGTTTTCATGTCCGACTGTGCGGCTCCAATTTTACAAACGCAGTCGCGTTCTTTCGATGCCAGACACCCTTCTCCTTACGCCAAAGCGTAAGGTTTCCCGCACTCAGTCGTTGCACCTCAATTTGAGGTCAACCCACGATTTTTCGACACGCTCTTTGCACCACCTGTCCGCACACAAAGTGCGCTTAATTTGCGCGTCATTTCGCGCAAATATGACCATGACACCAACCCCGCTCATCGTCAGCGACCAAACTGCGGGACAAGCAGCCAGGCGCAGCGCGGAACAAAAGCGGACGGGGTGACGGACGAACTGTGCCACGGCGGACGGTTCAAAAAGCGGAACGGCGGCGGTTCCCAAAACGGTGGCGGCGCGAGACCGGCGGCGGAAGGCTGGCGGTTGCGGGTGACTGCGCTTGCGCTCCGTCAGGGAGTGCGTCGCTGCGTAGCGGCTGGTCGTCGCTCGGGCCGCGACGGGCCGGTCTTTTCTTGCCCAGGTGGACACCATTGGGCGGGGTTGTCCCGTTGTGGCCTTGGTTGACCAGGTGGGGCAGTAGGCCGGACAGTTATTAGCCGATAGTAAACAAGGAAAAGCCGGGCTGCGCCCGGCCAACTTCCGGGGCAGGGGCGGGAGCTTTCCCACCGTTGTTACGAATCATATACCAAGCTTAAGGCCGGGGCCGGGGCGGGCGCGGCTCACGCCGCGCTCCGCTCCCGGCTCCCGCCCTGGCTCACACGACTTTGGCATCACCCGCACGGGCGGCCTTTTCGGTCTGCCACCGCTTGATTAGCCTACAGGCCCAAAGCGTGAGCGAGTATGAGATGCACAAGCAAATAAAGGAAGCGAGCATGGCCGCGCCCATTACTGCCAACGTCATCGAGTCGAGATACTGGTATTCTCCGGTGACAATTTCAAATGCGATAGACGATGTCAGTATCGGCAAAAGCAGTATCCCTGAAAGCGAACGCAGACCACGCCGATAGCTTTGATCAATTTTGAGTTTAAATTTTAGAAAAAACACATAAAATATCGGCACAATAATTGAAATTACGTATACCGATATTCCGCATATATCATTTAATAACTCGCTGTATTTATCTAATGACGGAGTGGCTAGAAGCATGTTGTTCGCCAAGTAAACGACTTGAACGATAGTAAAAAGGGCCACCCAGGTTTTTTTTAAGGCATTCATCTTGAATTATGGGCTTGGGTTAGCTGGCTGGGACGACGTGGAAGTATTTGGCTCAGTTGTTTTTTGAGGGGCTGGGTGGTCTTTGGTAAACTGGCCGTATTGTTCATTCGGGCCGGTGAGCGGGCCTAGAAGACCGTATGCCATCTTTTTGGGTTTAGTGGTTTTAACGTCGCCAGCATTTAAAATATCCGCAGACAAATCAGCGCAATTTTCACCCGGTTTAAATGGAGCTTCGCACCAAGCGTAAGCATCATTATAGTGTTCGTCTCCGTAACTTTTCATTCTGAAATCTTGCCCCGAAGAAGTGGTCACACGGTCTTGATGATTGTATCGCTTGGCCAAGGGACTATTTTCAAAATCCTGCAACGTTTTAAAGGTAGCTCTGGTATTACCAGTGCCGTAGCCGCCCTTAGAATAATACGTCCAGCCACTTTTATCATTGCCGACCACGGTGGCATTGTGGCCTTCCTTCAAAGCCCCTGTGCTGTCATTCAACAACACCGCATCCAGCCCATCGGGGTCGAACGCTGACCAGGGGTTTTGATTGACGTAGGCGTAAAAATTCGGATTGCCGACCTTCACGAAGTGGACGCGGCTCGGGTAGAGCGGCCCGAGATCAGCGTTCCCGGTTTTTTCAAGTTGCTGCTGCTGGCCCGCCAGATTGTCCTGGGCGCTGCTGCTGGGGACTGCGCCATAGTTGGCGTCCTTCGCATCCTGCATGGCCATCATCGCCCGATAGTTGGCGTCCGCGCCGGTCGTGGGGCCGTCCGGCACTTTCTGGCCGTTGATGATCCAGTAATTCTCCCCGATGATCATTTTTTCGGCGGACGGGTCGCGAGTGAGGTAGTA
>CAZCMU010000259.1:0-3676 GCA_964499725.1 uncultured Opitutales bacterium | reverse complement strand
AAAACAATCGCTAGACCTGCGGGCGATTTGAGATTACACTGGGGGAAATTTGGCCTCCGCTGAGGCGCGACTTTCCGCGGAAGGGGATTGCCAGTGAAGACTCGGCGGACACCCAACGCTCACCCATTCCACCCCCATGAAATATCTTCTATTCGCCATCGTGGTCGCCCTCCTTGTCGTCGGCGCTTATGAAGCCGGCTACCATCTGGGGCAAAGCAAGGCTGGCGGCGGCGAAAAAAGCAGCGAGGTCATTTTCGATTCCGGCAACATGCATGGTTTGCGGGCAACGCTGGTGGCCGGCGTCTCCGGCCGGTCGGTGGATTGGGAATCCCTGCTGAAATCCAAGGACGAACTCGACCCCGGCCTGCTGACGGCCTGGGCGCGCAGCCTCGACCCCGGCGCCGCGGCGGAAATCATCCGGCAACTGAAAGCCCAGCCGCCCAACCTGCGCCGCAACGATTTGCTCGGCGCGCTCTATAATGTCGCGGCGGAACGCAACCCCAAGGATTTTTTGGCGGATGAGAAAAACATCACCGTGCCCAAGCTGCGCGAAATGGGCATTGATACCGCACTCAAAACCTGGGCCGCGCAGGACCCCAAGTCTGCGCTGCAATGGATCAAGGACAATCCCGGGACGGCCTCCGCCGCGGCCGACGACGAACGCTTTGCCGCCGCGATTGCCGGCTTTGCCAGCACCGACCCAGCGGGGGCGCTCGCCACGGTGAGCGCGCTGTCCGACAGCGACCCGCGCGACCGGGCGCAGAAAAGTGCGGCCACGAAGGCGCTGGCGGATGCGCTGGCTAATCAAGGTGATTTTAACCAGGCCGCCACATTTTTCAACGAGTTGCCGCCCGGCCAGACCCGCAACGACGCCTACTCGGAACTCGCCCAACGCTGGACGGAACTCTCCCCGACCGACGCCGCCACCTGGGTCGAAGGTTTGACCAACGACCCCTCGTTGAAGGCGGCCATGGGCGCAGAAGTGGCCGAAGGCTGGGCCTTGACCGACCCGGCCTCCGCCGCCACCTGGGCGGCCAAAGTTGATGCCGAAAGCACCAACCCGACCCTGGCTGAAAATTCAGCCGAAGGCACGTTGCTCGCCACTACTATTCGCGCCTGGACGACCTACGACCTTGATTCCGCCGGTCAATTTTTGAATCTGCTGCCAACCTCGCCGACCAAAGACCCCGCCGTGGCTATTTTTGCCCTGCGCGCCTCGCAGGAAGACCCCCAGGGGGCGTTCCAGTGGGTTAGCACTATTTCCGACCCGCAGATGCGCAACGGCCTGACCGTGGGGCTTTCTCTGTTGTGGATGCAGCAGGATCAGGCGGGTTTTAACCAATTCCTCAGCACCTCGACCCTGCTGAACGATGATCAAAAGCAAATGATTTCCACCATCCCGGCGCAAGCGGCGCAAAGCCTGTCGCAATTGAATACCGTCATGGGCGGGGGCGATGCGGTGCAAACCATGTTGGAAAACTCCATCCTTAATGGCCGCGGCATGGTCGGCGCACACGGCGAGGCCACTGCACCCGGCGCGGGAACCACCACCACCGGGAGCGGGTCAGGTAACTAATTACCAATGAAATTATCTCCGATTAAATTTATCGCCTTACTCATCGCCTGCGCCGCCAGTGCGGCCGGTGGCTACTGGTATGGCCAAAATAGCAGCGCCAAAGCCGCCCCCAAAAACAGCGTTAAAGCTCCCGCTTCCACTCGAGGCGCCCAAAGCCTTTTTACCCTGAGCCAATCCGGGGCAAATCTTTCGTGGCAAGACTTGCTCAAGACGAAAGGCAAAATGAATGCAGACACACTGGCCGAATGGGCCAAGAACCTCAGCCCGGAAGAGGCTGCGGCGGCGCTGAAAGGACTGAAAGACCAACCCGCGAATTTGCGCCGCAATGATTTGATGGGTGCGCTCTACAACGCCCAGGCCGAGCGTGACCCGCAGGGATTTTTGGGCGGAATCGGGGACATCACCGTGCCGCGACTGCGTGAAGGCGGCGTTGACGCCGCGCTGAAAGCCTTGGCGGCCAGCGACCCCAAAGCGGCTCTGCAGTGGATTAAGGATAATCCCGGAACGGCCTCCACCAGCGCCGAACAACAGCGTTTTGCCGCCGCCATCGCCGGCTACGCCGCCAGCGACCCCGCCGGCGCGCTCGCCGCCATCAATGCGCTCGGTGACACCAGCCCGCAGGACCGCCAGATGAAGAGCGCCGCAACCAAGGCTCTGGCCGACACCCTGACTGGCCAGGGCCAATTCACCCAAGCCGCGGACTTGTTCAATCAGTTGCCCTCCGGGCAAACGCGCACGGATGCCTACTCGCAACTGGCCCAGCAATGGGCGCAAACCTCCCCGCAAGATGCCGCCAATTGGGTGGCGGGCCTGACCGGGGATCCGGCGTTGAAAACCAGCGCCAGCATACAAGTGGCCAAGGCTTGGGCTGCCAACGACCCCGCCGCCGCCGCCACGTGGGCTGCCCAGCAAGATTCGCAAAATGCCGACCCGAACAGCGCAACGCCCAACGGACAACTCCTCGCGAGTACCATCCAAAACTGGGCCAGCTACGATCTCGATGGCCCCGGCCAATTTCTCAACCAACTGCCCGCCTCGCCCACCAAGGACAGTTCGGTCGCCATCTTTGCGATGAGTTCCAGCTCGGAAGACCCGCAGAGCGCCATGCAATGGGTCGGCACCATCACCAACGACCAAACGCGCCAGGGCGCGACGATTGGGGTGACCCTGCAATGGATGCAGCAAGACCAGGCCGGCTTCAACAGCTACCTCAGCACCTCCACCACTTTAAGCGACCAGCAAAAACAAATGCTTTCCAACATACCCCCACAAATGGTGCAACGCATGGGTCAATTCAATACGATGATGGGCGGTGGGAACGCCGTCCAAACCATCATGGAGAATATGCTGATCAATGGCGGGGGCCCGGGCGGGGGCGGTTTTGGCGGTGGAGGCTTCGGCGGACAGGGTGGTCCGGGTGGTGGCCCTCCTGGGGGAGGAAATTTTGGCGGTCGCGGCGGTGCTCCCGCCGGCAATGGGCAGTGATTTTCTGCTTTTGAAACCCGGACTTGCCGCCCGCGCTTCAGGAAGTCTATCGTGACGCATGGCTGTTACCCTCGGCTTGGACTATGGCACTAACTCCGTGCGCGCACTGATCGTGGATTGTGCCGATGGCCGCGAACTCGGCACCTGCGTCATTGACTACCCCAGTGGCCACCAAGGTGTCCTGCTCGACGACCGCGACCACAATCTGGCCCGCCAGCATCCAGGTGATTATCTTGTTGGCGCGGAAAAAGCGGTGCTTGGCGCGCTGGCGATGGCCCGGCAGGCCGACCTCGGTTTCCACCCCGACCAAATCGTCGGCATCGGCGTGGACTCGACCGGCTCCAGCCCGTTGCCGGTGGACAAAAATAATCAAGCGCTGGGGCTCGATCCGCGCTTTCAGGACACCCTGGCCGCGCAATGCTGGCTGTGGAAAGACCACACCAGCCACGCAGAGGCCGCGCTCATTACAGAGAAGGCTCGCGCTTTGCGCCCGCAGTACGTCGCCAAATGCGGCAACACGTATTCCTCCGAATGGTGGTGGAGCAAGATTTTGCACTGCCTGAACACTTCGCCCGAGGTTTTTGACGCCGCGTATTCGTGGGTGGAACTGGCCGA
>CAZCMU010000258.1:0-3679 GCA_964499725.1 uncultured Opitutales bacterium | reverse complement strand
GTCCTTGGTAGGGTATCACCCCATAACGCATCTAACGTGATTCGTGTATACTTTAGGAAAATACGTCCATCCGCTGCCATCCCCGAGCATCCATATCACATGAAAATCCAATATTTTTGTTCGCTGCCTGTGGTGGCAATCGCCGCACTGCTGGCCCTCCCAACCACCGTGTCTGCCCAACTCTTGCTGACGGCGGACAACTTCGCCGTTCTCAGCGGCACGGGCAGCGTAGCTAATACCGGCACCACGATGATTACCGGGAATGTCGGCTCATCTACCTCAGTCACTGGTTTTTATCCCTCGGGTACAATTACGGTGAATGGGTTGCCCGCCACGCCCATTATTGGCGGCACGACCGTTCAAGCGGAGTTGGATTTGATCAAGGCAGAAAATGGTTTGTCGGCCATGACCTCCACCGCAAGCGAGTCCGGCAATGATCTGGGTACGCTGACCTTGTTGCCCGGTGTTTATACTTTTAGCAGCGCCGCAGCGCTGGATGGAACCCTCACCCTCAATGCCAACAACCAGAGCAACGCGGTTTGGGTTTTCCAAATCGGCACGTCGCTCACCACGGGCCTGAATTCGGCCGTCGTCCTGGAAAATGCCCCCGGCGGCGGCAGCAGTGCCGGCATCTACTGGGACGCCAAGGCCGCCATCACCATCGGCGCCGGCAGCACGACCCTGGGCAATTACTTGGCGGGCAGCAGCATTGTTTTCGACGGCAACGACAACGGCCTGGGCGGTCGCCTGCTGGCCCAAACCGCCGTAACCATTTCCACCGCATCCATCCTCAATTCCACGGGGGATCCCGGCGCCGATGGTTATGATCATGGCTTGATGTATAACGGCAGCGGCCAGGTGGTGCCCGCCGTCTCCGTCCCGGAACCGGCTGCGTTCCTCTGGCTGGCGCCCCTCGGCGCGATAGGTTTTGCCTGCTGGCGGCGGCGGTTGGCGGCGGAAAAGCTGGTTGCTTAAAAAAAATCGGGCCAGTCGGTTGATTATTTGTCCTTAGGCAAGGATTGAATGGGCGCGGCGAGGTTTTCCGCTGCTGAAGTAGGGTTAAGCCCCATACCTGCAATGGCAGTTATTGTGTATAATCCCTACGATGAGAAACAATCGTTTGGTACCGTGTCTGATTGCCTTGCTTTGGCTGCCAATTTCCGCGTTCGCCCAATCCATTTTGGGCTCGGCGGGCAACTTTACCATTCTTGGGGGCGCGGCCGTCTCCAGCACCGGCAACACAATTATCTCGGGCGGTAACGTCGGTTCCGCCACGGCGGTTTCCGATTTCCCTCCAGCCGTGGTTACTGGCGGCGGGGTGGTTACCACCGACACCACGGTGGTTAATCCGGCGTTGGCGGACCTCAAGAAGGCGGCCGCCGGCTTGTCCAAGATGGCCTCCAATGCGGATGAGAGCGGCCTGAATCTGGGCGTCATGACCCTCCTTCCGGGAGTGTATTCGTTTTCCAGTTCAGAGCTTATGGATGGAACGCTCACCCTCAATGCCAACGGGATGAACAATGCTTACTGGGTTTTCCAAATCGGGAGCACGCTGACCACCACCGCAAGCTCGGCGGTCACGCTGATCAATCCCGGCACCAATGGTGGCAGCGATGACGGCATCTACTGGGATGTCGGGACCGGCATCACCATCGGGGACGGCAATCAGCTTCTGGGGAATTATCTGGCCGGCACCAGCATCACCTTTGGCGGGACCACGAGCGGCAGCGGGCGGGCTCTGGCACAGGATGCCGTCACCCTCGATGACAACTCAATCAACGCCAGCGGAGGCCCGGGCGGCAGCGGCTGGAGCAGCGGTTTGATGTTTAACGCCATGGGCAACGTCGTGCCCGTGCCAGAACCGGCGACATTTCTTTGGCTGGCGCCGCTTGGCGCAATGGGCTGGGCCCTCTGGCGGCGCCGGTCAGTTGTGCATCCGCTCGTCACCTAAATATCAATGATTGATCGTAAATCCATCCTCTTCAGTTTGGTGGTCTTGTCCTGGACCGGACTGGCGTTGGGACAGGAGGTAAAAACGTCGAGCTACGCCCCCGTTGTTCAGAACGAGGAATTTTCCGTCACGATGTCCCGCATGATTGCGGAGAAATCTACGGTGATGAAACGACAGTTGGATCTTTTACAGGATCGCTATGACCTGCGCAACGACCCGGCGCCCACCGTCACCATGACGCGCGGCAAACCAATCCAGCAAGGCATTCGCGTGAAGCTCACCCCCGGCACCAGCTGGGACCAGCTGGCTGCCATGACCCCGGCAGAAATTCGCGCCAACGATCTTTTTCCGCAGGGTTTTTTGCCGCTGCCCAACCACAATCAACCCGAGGGCGGAATGTTATTCCCCCATTTTGAAATTGACGAAATCAAGAAGCAGGAAGGGCGGGACTTGACCCGGTTTGATTTGGATTTTGATTTGCCCGACCCGTTTCTCCCGGAATTTCCCCCGGCGATTTTTTTGACCACGCGCCCGGACCTGGGCGACGTCTCGCAAGGCAAGCTGGTGACGAGCGACAACTTTTTTGAAATGTTCAATGGCATTTTGAACCCCAAGCAAATCGAAGGACTGCGCTTGCTGGTGACGCCGTTTCCGCAGCAGCAGTTTAATGACACCACCGACCGGCGCTCAGCACGGCCCTCGCGCGGGGTGTCCTGCTTTGATTGCCATGCCAATGGTCACACCAACGGCGCGACGCATTTGTCGGGCGACACCCGGCCACAGGCAAACCGGCATCGCATTGATACGCCCTCCTTGCGCGGCCTGTATATCCAGCGCTTGTTTGGTTCGCAGCGGGCCTTAAAGTCGGTGGAGGATTTTACGGAGTTTGAACAGCGCGGAGCCTACTTTGACGGCGACCCGGTGCTCGCCACTGAAAAGGGCGTCAACATTTTGGAGCATGGCAGCCAGGTCCAGTTTATGGCGGAGTTTGAGGAATTGCTGGATTTTCCGCCGGCGCCGAAGCTCGATCTTTTTGGAAAGCTGGACCCGGCCAAAGCCACCGCTGCGGAACTTCGGGGCCAGAGCATCTTTTTCGGCCAAGGCCAATGCTTTGTTTGCCATGAGCCGCCGTACTACACCGACAACTCCATGCACAATCTGCAGGCGGAGCGGTTTTTTAAAACAAAAACCGTCAATGGCCTCATCGTCGGGGCAGACGGCCCCATCAAAACTTTTCCGCTACGGGGCATCAAGGATTCCCCGCCCTACCTTCACGACGGCCGCCTCCTGACTTTGGAGGACACGGTGGAATATTTTAACCTGATTTTGGGAACGAAACTGAGTGCGGATGAGAAAAGCGATCTCGTGGCCTTTCTCCGCGTGCTCTAAAGCAGCTGGAGGGCATTGATTCAATGAACGCCAATGACACACCCAAGCCAGCACGACAATGGCATGTCCGGATTCTGGCGGCGTTCCAGAAATTTTCCCGAACGACGGCGCGGACGAGCGGGCATCCCCTG
Organism: uncultured Opitutales bacterium; assembly: GCA_964499725.1. Taxonomy (GTDB): domain Bacteria; phylum Verrucomicrobiota; class Verrucomicrobiia; order Opitutales; family JABDGR01; genus JABDGR01. The sequence goes on along the minus strand of CAZCMU010000258.1, from coordinate 208 downwards.
GCGTTCCTTCTGGCCATAGGCGCAATTGTGCTTTGGGCGCTGGCGGGCCCGTGGGTTCGATTTGGCAACACCTGGCTGCTGGTCATTAATACCGTCACCAATATCATCACTTTCCTGATGATTTTCCTTATTCGCAACGCCCAAAACCGGGAGAGCGAAGCCGTGCAGATAAAACTCGATGAATTAATCCGGGCCACCAAGGAGGCGC
>CAZCMU010000257.1:0-3695 GCA_964499725.1 uncultured Opitutales bacterium | reverse complement strand
TTTGCCGAGGTGGTGCGGCGGCACACGGATATGGTTTATTCGGCGGCATTGCGCATCGTGCGGGATGCGGCGCTGGCGCAAGACGTGACCCAAAGCGTTTTCACCAAGCTGGCGCGGGTGGCCGGGGCGCTGGGCGGCTACCCGACGCCGATTGGCTGGCTGCACACCACCACGCGCCACACCGCCATCAACGCCGTGCGCGCGGAAACCCGCCGCCGCGCGCGCGAACACGAGGCCTTCACCATGCAAAACATCTCTGCGCTGCCGGACGCCCACTGGGAACAACTCCGGCCCATTTTAGACGAAGCCGTGGGGCAGCTCGGCGAGCGCGACCGCCAGGCCGTGTTGCTACGCTTTTTCCACGGGCTGAGCCACCAGGAAGTCGGCGCGGTGCTGGGGTTGACGGAAAACTCCGCGCAAAAATGCGTGGACCGCGCGCTGGAAAAACTGCGCGCCCGGTTTGCGCGACGCGGCGTGACGGTGTCGTCGGCGTTGCTGGCCACGGCGATGAGCGCGAATTCCGTGCAAGCCGCGCCGGAGGGGCTGGCGGCGAACGTCGCCAAGACCTCGACCCTCGGCGCCGGCAGCGGCGCGTCATTGGGCAGCGCATTATTAATCGCCTTTTATATGAGCACAAAAATCAAAACGTTTGTCGCGGTGGTGGTTATTGCGGTTATCTTGGGAGGTGGGTTCTGGTGGTTTAATAAGCCAGGCGTGTCTGCCCCGGAAAAGACTGTTCAAGCACCGACGCAAGCCAAGGCTGACACATCAAAGCTAGCGACACCGGTAGCCCAAGTCGAGCCGCCCAAGCTGCCGGCAGCGTCACCCACGTCAGCAGATTCTGCATCGGCATCTGCCGACCCACAAGCCGACTTAAAAACCGCCATCGCGGACATCGCGCGTTTATATCGAGCAAACGATGTGAACACAGTAAGGGTAAAATACACCCCACCAAGCCTGTTAGCCACCGTGCTAAGTGCCAGGCTAGAAATGGAGGAGGATGCCTCGCACTATACCCCTACCCCACAAATGCAAAGCGAGGAAAAAGAAATGCAAGAAGACGCGGCCCAATCTTGGGAGGCCCTCGAAAAGCAAACGCCGGTCTTTAATCCAGCCGGCGACGAAGCCACCTATGTGTTTGTCATTAATGCCCCCGTCCCGCCAGGCAAGCCGCCGTTTCAACAGATAGTCCACCAGACTTTCATTAAAATCAAGGGCAAGTGGTACTTGAAAGGCGAGTACACGAAATAGCCACGCTTGCAATTCAAGCCGGCAAGTTATTGTAAAATCCTACCGCTAAAGGCTGGATTCTATTTTAAAATCTTAAGCTTGATTTAAACCCTAGTGCTAAAATCCTCGCAACCCGGAGGGTTGCCAGCAATCAGCCGGGGGTCGGCGACCCCCGGAACACCGGAACCAAAAATAGCGCACCCTGAAGGGGTGCCAGCAAGATTTACATCCACCTCCATTCTGGCACCCCTCCAGGGTGCAAACTCAATTATCTCACGCACCGGGGGTCTCCGACCCCCGGCTAATTGATAGCACCCCTCCGGGGTGCCCAGCGTCAGCCCAGCCTGTCTAAGAATATTGCGAAAGCGGCTCCTGCAAATAGGTGGCAGAAACGGATGAACTCCATCCGCAACAATTGTTTCAACCCTACCCACCCCTTCTTGCGCCCAAGGCCCATTCGTAGATTTTTAGATATTGGCGGGTGCTCTTGGTCCAGGAGAAATCTTTGCTCATGCCGTTGAGGCGGAGGGCGAGGAGCTCGGCGGGGCGGTCGGTGTAGGTGTCGTGGGCGCGCTGGATGGCGTGGTGGAGGGCGCGGGCGGAGGGCTCGACAAACATAAAGCCGGTGCCTTCGCCGCGGCCTTCCTGGTAGGGCTCGACGGTGTCCACCAAACCGCCGGTGGCGCGAACAATGGGGGGAGTGCCGTAGGCCTGCGAATACATCTGGTTGAGGCCGCAGGGCTCGAAGCGGCTGGGCATGACAAAGAAGTCCGAGCCGGCCTCGATGAGATGCGCGAGGCGTTCCTCGTAGCCGATGAAAACGCCGACGCGTCCGGGATAATGCCTCGAGAGTTCGCGAAAAGATTCGGCCAGTGCGGCGTCGCCCGCGCCGAGGACGACGAATTGCGCGTCCATCTCCTTCATTAAATCCGGGATGATGGCGGCGAGCAGATCGAGCCCTTTTTGCGAATAGAGCCGCGCGACCGCGCCAAAGACGGGCGTGGCGGGTTCCTGCGCCAGGCCCAGGCGTTGCTGGAGGGCCGTCTTGCAGGCGACTTTGCCGCTGAGGTCGGCATGGCTGTAGCGCTCGGGCAAATGCGGGTCGGTGGCGGGGTTCCACTCGGTGGTGTCAATGCCGTTGGGGACGCCGATGAGGTCGCCAGCGCGATAACGCAAAAGTTCGTGCAGGCCGCAGCCGCCTTCGTGCATTTTGATTTCCTCCGCGTAATGGCGCGAGACGGTGGTGATTTTCGTGGCGTGATACAGGCCGCCCTTCATGAAGTTGACCTGGCCGAAGCTTTCGAGATTGTCCGGCGTAAAGAGCCACGCGGGCAAACCGGCGAAGTCGAGAATCGTCCGGGGGCTGTAGCCCTGGTGTTCGAGATTGTGAATGGTGAAGATGGTGCCGGCGCGGCCGAGCGGCCCGGCGCGGTCCACGGTGTTTAAATACACCGGCGCGAGGGCGGCGGGCCAGTCGTGCGCGTGCACGATGTCGGGCACCCACTGGCTGGCGTGGCACCAGTCGAGCGCGGCGCGGGTGAGGAAAACAAAACGCTCGGGGTTGTCGGAGTAGCCGCCGCCGTTGTCGCCATAGATCCCCAGGCGGGCAAAATAGCGGCTGAACTCGATGAAATTAACCTCCGCCTTGGAACCCGGCAGGGCCGTTTGCCAGACGCGGCAAAATTCCTCGTGCCCATAGCCCAGATGAACGCTGACCGCGCCGGTAAACGCGCGCCAGGCGGGGCCGGGTTTTAAAAACCCATACAGCGGGCAGACGACGCGCACGTCGTGCCCGAGGGCCGCGAGTTCCTTGGACAAAGCGCCGACCACATCGCCCAGGCCGCCGGTCTTGGCAAAGGGGGCGACCTCGGAGGAAATCATCAGAATTTTCATAGGCGGGAAAGGGAACGGAGTTTGCGAAATTCCTTAGGAGGTCGGAGGTTGCGCCGGCATGGAATCCGGCGGCGATGGTTCATCATCCGGGAATTTGATTTTAAAATTCAAGATGGGCAACAACAGCAATAAACCGGCCAGGGTCAGGCCCAGCACGGCGTAGCCGGCGAAATCGTGCACGGAAATAAAATGGAAAGCAGGATTGGACGCGGGATGGGTGGGGTCATTCGTTTTCAAAAATTCCGTGTTGCCCCAAAAATCGGCGTCCAGCGCATCGGCGCCATATTTATAGGCCCAGCCAGTGAGGAAGAGGCTGCGCACGACGTTCATGAAAAAGGCCAGCACGGCCGACATTGCCAGCAGGAGGATTTTCTTCCAAAACCGGTCGAGAAACACGGCGGCGAGAAACGAACCAGCAAAGAGGCAGGCCGTCAGCGAGCGGATGCCCGAGCAGGCGTCGGCCACGCCCACGCTGCCATGGGGCAACACCAGCACGCTGCCTTCGCGCCAAACTTCAAAACCGAGCAGATTAAAGAGGTGGGAAACAATACCCACCACCCATTCGAGCAGCA
>CAZCMU010000256.1:0-3713 GCA_964499725.1 uncultured Opitutales bacterium | reverse complement strand
CCACATCGAGAACCGTTGCGCCAGGTTCCAGTTTAACGAACTTGAGCGGAGCCACGCATGAAGTCAGGTGCCGCCGCTCCAGATTTTCCACATCCTGGCGGGAGACGAGGTTAAGCTTGTCATTCCACTCGCGCAGGAGGGCCGCCAGGGCGGCCAGTTGCGGCGAGGCCTCCGGCGGGACGGGTAAAGCGGCGTAGGGTTCCACGGCCAGCCATGAAAGATGAAGAATCGCCGAAGCACAAGGCTTGTGCTGGCACCCGGTTCTTCGCACTCTGGCTACGTTTGACTCGCTATTCATTAAATTCCCAGTTGACATATCATCGCATCAATATACGTTGATATGTTTGTTAAGATGCCGGCTACTTCCACCATTTTTCCCACCCACCGCCTGCCGCTGACGGCCCGCGGGGAGGAACTCTGCGCGCTGTTGAAGCAACGGTTGGTCTTCTTGGACGGCGCGATGGGAACGATGCTGCAACGGCACCGGCTGACGGAGGCCGACTACCGCGGTGCACGCTTCAAAGACCACCCGGTGGATTTGAAAAACAACAGTGACGTACTGGTGTTGACCAAGCCCGAACCGGTGCTGGAAGTCCACCGCCAATACCTGGCCGCGGGCGCGGACATCATCGAAACCAACACCTTTGGCGCAACCGTCATTGCACAGGCAGATTTTCATCTCGAACCTCTCGTTCGCGAGATTAACCTCGCCGCAGTGACCCTGGCGCGTCAGGCCACCGCCGAAGCGGAACACGCCACGCCCGGACGCCGCTGCTTCGTCGCGGGCGCCATCGGGCCCTTGAACCGCACCCTGTCGCTCTCGCGCGATGTGAACGACCCCGGCAAGCGCGACGTGACGTTTGATCAGGTGCGCGATGCTTACTACGAGCAGGTGGCGGCGCTGGTCGAAGGCGGCGCGGACATCCTGCTGGCGGAAACGATTTTTGACACGCTGAATGTCAAGGCCTGCCTGTATGCGATTGACCAGTATTTCGAGCACGCGGGCAAACGCCTGCCAGTGATGATTTCCGGCACCATCACCGATGCCTCGGGCCGCACCTTGTCCGGCCAAACGACTGAAGCATTTTGGAATTCCATTTCACACGCACGACCGTTGTCGGTGGGCCTCAACTGTGCGCTGGGCGCAGCGCTGATGCGCCCGTATATCGAGGAATTATCGCGTCTGGCGGACTGCCAGGTCAGTTGCTATCCCAACGCCGGTCTGCCCGACCCACTAAGCGAAACCGGTTTTCCCGAAGGCCCGGAGGATACCGCGATGTATCTGGAGGAATTTGCCCGCGCGGGGCTGGTCAACATCGTCGGCGGTTGCTGCGGCACGACGCCCGACCATATCCGCGCCATTCGCCGGCGGCTGGAGAAATATCCACCCCGCCAGCCTGCCGCCAAACCCACCGGCCTGCACCTGAGCGGGTTGGAGCCACTAAACCATGTCGGCCCGAATGCGCCGTTTTTGGTCATTGGCGAACGCACGAACATCACCGGCTCACCGCAGTTCAAGAAACTGATTAAGGCGGGTGATTTCGACACGGCCCTCGCCGTGGCACGTCAACAGGTCGAAAACGGCGCGAACATCATTGATATCAATTTCGACGAGGCGTTGCTCGACGGCGAGGCGTGCATGACTAAGTTCCTCAACCTCGTGGGCAGCGAACCGGACATCTCGCGCGTGCCCATCATGATTGACAGCTCGAAATGGAGCGTCATCGAGGCGGGTTTAAAATGCGCACAAGGCAAATGCATCGTCAATTCCATCTCGCTCAAGGAGGGCGAGGAAAAATTCCTGTGGCAGGCGCGCGAAGTGCGCCGCTATGGCGCGGCGGCCATCGTCATGGCGTTTGACGGACAAGGCCAGGCCGCAAGCCGGGATGAGAAGGTGCGCATCTGCTCGCGTGCCTACAAACTGTTGACGGAGAAACTCGATTTCCCACCGGGCGACATCATTTTTGACCCCAATATTCTCACGGTGGCCACTGGCATCGAAGAGCACAACCGCTACGCGTTGGATTTCATCGAGGCGATTCCGCTCATCAAAGCGGCCTGCCCGGATACGCGCATTTCCGGCGGGGTGAGTAATGTTTCGTTCTCCTTCCGCGGCAATAACGTCGTGCGCGAGGCCATCCACAGTTGCTTCCTCTATTACGCCGTCAAGGCCGGGCTCGACATGGCCATCATCAATGCCGGCATGATTGCCGTGTATGATGACATTGAGCCTTCGCTGAAAAAACTGGTGGAGGACGTGCTGCTCGACCGGCGTGACCCAGTGTCAAGTCCCACCGAACGACTCATTGAGTACGCGGAAGAACTCAAGGCCCGCACGGCTGCGGCGGGTGGCGCGGTTGTCGCTGAAGCCGAAGTTCTCGCCTGGCGCAAATTGCCCGTGCGCGAGCGCCTCACGCATGCGCTGGTGAAAGGCATCACCGATTTTATTGACGAGGACACCGAGGAGTGCCGCAATGAACTTACCCGCCCCTTACTGGTCATCGAAGGGCCGTTGATGGACGGCATGAAAGTCGTCGGCGATTTGTTTGGCGCGGGGAAAATGTTTCTGCCCCAAGTCGTCAAAAGCGCCCGCGTCATGAAAAAGGCGGTCGCCTACCTGACGCCGTACATGGAAGCGGAGCGCCTGGCCAATCCGGCGGCGCGCAAGCAGGGCGTCATCGTCATGGCCACCGTCAAGGGCGACGTGCACGACATCGGCAAAAACATTGTCGGCGTCGTGCTGGCGTGCAACAACTACGAGGTCATTGACCTGGGGGTGATGGTGTCGTGTGAAAAGATTCTGGAAGTGGCGCGTGAAAAACAGGCGGACATCATCGGCCTGTCCGGACTCATCACGCCGTCGCTCGAGGAAATGACCCACAACGCCGCGGAGATGGAACGGCGGGGGTTGAGACTGCCGCTGTTGATTGGCGGAGCCACTACCAGCGAGGCGCACACCGCGCTCAAAATCGCGCCGGTTTATTCCGGGCCGGTGGTGCATGTCATTGATGCCTCGCGCGTCGTTGGTGTTTGCTCCCATTTACTTTCGGCCGACAGTCGTGTAAATTTCCTCAAGGAGACCAGTGAGAAATACGAGAAATTGCGCATCCGCCATGCGGCAGGGCGCGAAAATGTGAAACTGTTGCCGCTGGTGGAAATCCGCGAGCGCGGCCACCGGTTCGACTGGAAAAATGAACCACCTACCCGCCCGGCCGCGCCGGGGGTGCGCATTTTTAATGATGTCCCCCTCCGGGATATTTTTGCAAACATGGACTGGTCGCCGTTTTTTCACTCTTGGGGTCTGCGCGGGGTGTACCCAAAAATTTTTGAGAGCGAAAAATACGGCATTGAAGCGCGTAAACTGCATGCCGAGGCGGAAGCACTGCTGGCCCGCATCATCGCGGAGAAACGCTTTCACCCCCGCGGGGCCATCGGCATCTGGCCAGCCAACCGCGTCGGCGACAGCATTGAACTTTACGCTGACGAACAGCGCTCCAATGTCATCGGCACCTTTAACTTTCTCCGCCAGCAAAAGGAAAAGGACAACGACCGCCCTTATCAAAGTCTGGCGGACTTCATCGCGCCCAAAGAAGCAGGCGTGGTGGACTGGGTGGGTGGATTTGCCTGCACTGCCGGGCCGGAAGTGGACGCCTGGGCACGGGAGTTTGAGCAAAATCGCGACGACTACACCGGCATTCTCATCAAGGCCCTGG
>CAZCMU010000255.1:0-3791 GCA_964499725.1 uncultured Opitutales bacterium | reverse complement strand
CCAGCCAGGAACTGGATGACCTGCAAAAACAAATTCACGAGTTGTCCCTGGCCCAGGTGGCTTACGATCAGTTGCAAAACCAAAAGGACACGGCGGAAGCCATGCATCTGCAGCTGCTGAAGACCATAGAAGAGCAGCAATCCAAAATCATTCTTGGCGGCGAAAGTTACCAAATTGTTGACCATGCTTCCGGTTCCATTACCCAGTCTGCGCCCAAGTCGACTCTTTTGATCGCAGCGGGCCTCGTTGCGGGCGGCTTGGGTGGCATTGGCGTGGCTTTCCTGGTGGCCTTCCTTGACGACCGCATCAAATCGGCCTTCGACATTGAGACCTACGTTGGCTTGCCCCTCATTGGCATCCTGCCCCGCATCGCCCACCTCAATGCCAATGAGAAAGCCCAGGCCGTGGCCTCCAACGCTGACCGGCGTATCACGGAGGCATTTCGCTCCCTTTATTCGTCCCTGAAGCTCAACGACGCCTCGAAAAACGCCCGCGTCATTCTGGTCACCTCGACTGTGCCTTCCGAGGGCAAATCATTCCTCACGACGAACCTGGCCTTAACCTACGCCATGCATGCTGAACGCGTGCTGCTGATTGACTGCGACTTGCGCATGCCCAACATCGCCAAGTCTCTCGGTCGTGAAACTGGTGAGCACGGCTTGATGACCCACCTGCAGGAAGGCCGCGCCTTCGAGGAATGCATCGTCAAGGACTTTTATCCCGGCCTCGATGTCATGCCCACGGGCGGACGCACCAATAACCCGACGCAAATTTTCAACAGTCGCGAATTCGCTGATTTTATTTCGCGCATGCGCCAGCAATATGACCGCGTGTTCATTGACTCGCCGCCCCTGGGGGCCGTCAGTGACTCGCTGAATTTGCTGCCCAATGTGGATGGCGTGCTCTACGTCATCAAGTTTAACACGGTCAAGCGCAAGGTCGCCAAAGTCAACCTGGGCCGCTTGATGCAGGGCAACGTCCCGATTTTTGGCGCCATTCTCAACCAAATCAGCCTCGCGTCCGCCAGTTACTATTACACCCATTACTACGACAAGTCTTACCGCAATTACTATATGCGCGAAGACGAGAATGAAGCCCAGGCCGAAGCGGAGGCTTCCTCGTCTGCGGCTGCGCGCGTGGCCGAGGCCCCGCCCGAGCAGGAAAGCTGAAGACACCTTGTCAGCCTTGGCCGGCGGCCCGGCGCAGGCGGTCGTTAAGGGCAGCCCCAATGTCTGCTTCCGGCGCCATCTCGCAATAAATTTTGGCAAAGCCGGCTTCATCGAGCCGTCGCAGTAATTCATACAGGCCGCGCGCGGCTTCCCCAAGTTCGCCATTTTCGCTCAGCCAAAAAACCTCGGTATTCGACGGCGGATGCCCCCCGCTGGCCGGGCGGCTTAGCCGCACCCACGCAGTACGCGCGTTGGATGCAATCGGTGGTCCCATCGCCGGATCCCACAAGATAAGGGGTGTGCGCGGGCTGTAATGACGCGCCAGCAAACCGGGCGCAACCATCCCCTGCGTTTTATCAGCACCTTTGGTTGGGGCGGCCAACGCGATGGGTTGGCCGAGAATTTTGCCCAGAGTCTCGACCGTGATGGGGCCGGGTCGGAGCAGGCGCGGGGGTACATCAGGATCACTTACATCCACAATGGTGCTTTCGAGGCCTACCGCACATGGACCACCGTCTAAAATCCAAGGCACTTTCGCTCCGAATGAGGCGCGCACATGTTCCGCACAGGTTGGGCTGATGTAGCCGAAGGGGTTGGCGCTGGGTGCAGCCAAAGGTAGTCCGCTGGCTTCCAAAATCGCCCGGGCGAGCGGGTGGGCGGGAGCGCGCACGGCCACGGTGTCGCGTCCCGCAGTCACTAAATTAGGCACGGTGGCGCGTTTTTTTAGCACCAAAGTCAAAGGTCCCGGCCAGCAGGCTTCGGCGAGTTGACGGGCTTGCGGGGTGAAGTGCGCAAGGGTCAATAGAAATTCCACATCCAATCCATGCACAATCAGGGGATCAATTAGCGGGCGGCCTTTGACTGCAAAAATCTGGCGCACGGCTTTTTCATCCAGCGCGTGGGCCGCGAGCCCATACACGGTTTCCGTTGGCAGCGCCACCACTTCCCCGGCCCGCAACAATTCCGCTGCGCGAGCCACCCCCTCAGGGGTCGGCGGCAGGAAGGGCGGGAGCGCGTCGTCGGACGGGACGGGCATAGGCAAAAACAGAAGGCCCGATTGCTCTATTGTTCAATGGTTAAAAAGCAGCCAAGGCCCTTAACCATCGAACCAGAGAGCCATCGAGCCATTGAAACCAGCGGCTGGACGTAGACGGGCTTTTTTGCCGCCCGGTTACTTCATCAACAGCAGGCTGCGTGCGCGCTTGATCGTCTTCGTCACATGGCGCTGCTGCTTGGCGGTGAATTGCGTGATGCGCCGGGGCAGGATTTTGCCCGTGTCGGTGACATGGCGCGTAAGCACCTCAACGTCGAAAAAAGTGTAGTCTTCTGGCGTCTTGGAACGCGGCTTGTCGGTGGGTTTATCCATGGGAGTGGCGGAAATGGTGTTGAACTGGCTAGAAAACCGTAATTCGTCTTACTCCGCAAGCGAAAAAAGAGTATAAGCCCGGTCTCCTTATGGTGATTCTTGGATGCGGCTATCTCGGTCTGGCCCTCGCGCGGGTTGCTCTCGCGTCGGGCGAGCCGGTCGCCGCCCTCACCCGCAATGCGGTCCGGGCGGACGAGTTGCGGGCTTTGGGCGTTGCCCCGGTGGTGGTGGCTGACCTCGCGTCGCCGGACTGGCATGCGATGCTCGACCCGTCGAGTGCCGATATCGTCAATTGTGTTTCGCCGTCGAGTCCGGGTGTCGAAGGCTACCGTCATTCGTACTTGGCTGGGCTGGCTTCGGTGCGCGTCTGGCTGGAGGAATCTGTCGCCCGTGGTGGCGCGCCGACGCGGTCAATCTTGCTTACCAGTTCCACGGCCGTTTACCCGCAGACGGATGGTGAGTGGGTGGATGAAGCTACCCCCAGCGATGCATCCGCGCTGGGACCGGCCGGTACTGTGCTGCGTGAAGCGGAAGCGCATTGCCTTGCATTGACCCCGCGTGTGGCGCGGCGCACGTGGGTATTGCGGCTGGCGGGTTTGTATGGCCCCGGGCGCCACCACTTGCTCGATGCCCTGCGCGCAGGAAAAAAATCTTTTCCCGGCGGCGGCAGCCATTGGGTTAATTTAATTTACCGCGACGACGCTGCCGCTGCCATCCGTGCCTGTCTTGCCGCACGACCTGAAATGGTGGGAGGCATCTATAACGTGGCAGACGATGAGCCGGTGCGGAAATGTGAATTAGTTGCCTGGCTGGCCCGGCGGCTCGGTCAAGACTCCACGATGCTCCATTTTAACGCGGCGGAAAATTCCCGTGCCGTCCATCGGCGCACTGCCAATGGGGTGATTCCCCACCGTCGAATTTCATCATCCAAACTGCGGAAAGCAACGGAATGGACGCCGTTATGTCATTCTTATAGAGAAGGTTATAAATTAGTACTTGGTTGATGTCGGAATCTCGAGTTTCAAAATAGACCCAAAATGTAACAAGTCCGCCTTAAAACCGTAACATGGTTACACTAAAAGTCTGCCCAGGCGCGAAGCTCACGCCGCGCTTAAACCTCAGTAAACTGAACCTTATGAAAAATCATTCCTTGAAAATGCTCGGCCTTCTGGCTGGGTTGGCCATGGTTGGTGGACTCACCGCCCAGGCCCAAGACAAAGCCACGCTGGACCTCCTGGTCCAGAAGGGCGTTATCA
>CAZCMU010000254.1:0-3798 GCA_964499725.1 uncultured Opitutales bacterium | reverse complement strand
CGGTCTTCGCTCTTGCATTTTGGGCGGTAAATTTTAAATAATGGCATTATCTCCCCGTCGTAAGGAATTGAGCCCCGGACTGCGTTGTCCTTCTTGCCATGCCCCGTAAAGCCACCCTGTTGCTGCTGACTGCTGTCGCCACCGCGGTGGTTTTGGCCGTGCCACCTTGGAGCGGCGCCCGCGCCGTGGACTGGCCGTTTACGGTTTTGCCCAAGCCCATCGAAAAAATTAGCGACTCGCCGTCGCCAAACCTCGCCAGCCCGCCGCCACCCCCAGACGCGCCCGACGGTGAAAGCCCGTCGTCGGACCTGTCAACTTCCGATGAAGTCCCGACGGGTGAGTTTGTCGCCACCAAGGATTTGGCGATCAAACTTAATCAAACCGAGGGCAAATCATTCAAATTGAAGGGCGAGGTTTGGCTGGACGGGCCCTCGCCGAGGTTGAAGTACCCGCTGGATGAACCGGAGGGATTTGGACTTTTTCTCCGGCAGGTTGATGGCTTGCACCGCTACGAAGCAAATTCGGGCCGCCTGCGCGACAAGCGGCGGTTGCTCGAGGGAGTCCTCAAGACGAGCATTGTTGAGGTGGCCACCTTGCCGAGTTTTCCCCTGCACACCTGGATTCCTTTTTCAGTGGAGGCGACCCGGTACCGGATTACCTTTTCGCTGGGTGGGAATCAGCACGAGATTCGCGGCCCGCTCGATACCGACGGCGTCAACGAGATTGCCCTGGTCGCCGGAACCAAGATCAAAAATATCCAGGTGGAGATTTTGGACTCCGGCCAAAAGTGACGTCAGCCATACCCGCACCCGCCGGTCCTCGTTAGCGCCTAGGACCTTTTGGCCAATTTAATCTTCCCGGGAATATGCGGCCGCGTGTGGCGGGACTTCACGTCCGGAGTTCTCGCATTCAGCAGGCGCTTCGGGCGGCTGCTCAGCAGGTCGTCGAGAATCTTTTGAAAGGCAGTCTTGCGCAGTTCCGGGTCTTTGACCCCGGCCACGGCGGCTTCGGCGCGGACAACGTAATCGGCGTATTGCGAATTGGTGGTCATGGAAAGACGGCTGGTTGGCGGGGTGGAGGGGGGTGAAGGCATCGTCAGCATTGGAGCCCTAATCACTACCTTCCGCGCCGGGGTAAGTCTAGAAATTAATCAAGGTGGTGGTTTCAGGTTCGGCGGCGGAATCACTTCCGGAAAAAGATCTTGCCCCTTGCGCAGACCTGATCGATCGGATCAAGGGGTATGTCCTCCCCAGTTGGCCACCGGAAACCCCGCAAGCCGCGCGTGGCAAAACCGTACCCGGTGCGCCACGAGGATGATGAACCTGGCGACCCCTTCGCCGGCCTCCTCCTGCGCGAAGACGCCCTCCAACCGCTCAAGCTCGCCTATCGCGACGACACCCGGGGCGTCTGGCTCTACCAGGGCGATTGCTTGGAAGTGCTCGACGCGTTGAATGCGAAGTATCCCGCCGGCCGCTTCGACGCCATTTTTGCCGACCCGCCTTACTTCCTCTCCAACGGCGGCATCACCTGCCACGCCGGGCGCATGGTTCGCGTGGACAAGGGCGCGTGGGACAAATCCCGCGGCGCGGAGGTCAACCACGAGTTCAACCGCGCGTGGCTGGAGCGCTGCCAGCGCGCCCTCAAGCCCAACGGCACCCTCTGGGTCACGGGCACCTCGCACGTCATCTTCAGCATCGGGTACGCCATGCAGCAGCTCGGCTACAAAATCCTGAACGACATCGTCTGGGAAAAGCCCAACCCGCCGCCGAATTTGTCCTGCCGCTATTTCACCCACAGCACGGAGACGGTCTTGTGGGCCGCCAAGAACACGCAGAGCCGGCACGCGTTTAATTACCAGCACATGCGCGAGTTGAACGGCGGCAAGCAGATGAAAAGCGTGTGGCGCTTCACCGCCCCCGGCGCGGCGGAGAAAACCCACGGCAAACACCCCACGCAAAAACCCATTTCATTGGTCGAGCGCTGCCTCCTCGCCAGCACCAACCCCGGCGACCTCGTCCTCGACCCCTTCATGGGCAGCGGCACGACGGCTGTCGCAGCAGTCAGGACGTTGAGAAAATGCGTGGGAATTGAGATGGAAGTGATTTATGTGCAGTTGGCAGCGGTTCGTTTGAGTGGAAATTTTCCACAATTCTCCTTTGGTTTTACCGTCACGATTTCGAGAGAAATTGATCTTGAACTGTTTTCAGGACTGATCGATCGATCATCGAAAATGCCGGAAGAAATCCAACCGAAGGATTTTGAGCGCGTATTTCACGAAACGAAATTCGTGTTTTTGAATTGTGCGCAAACAAAGGAGGGTCGGGTAGTGCATACGGCCATTGATTCCAGCATGGACGGGGTTTGGGCAAAAGCACCCGTTACAAACAAACGCGAAACTACGCATATCATCCGCTGCGAAACTGAAATTTTTCGGGTAAAACAAGGTTGATGCGCTGATCTGACGCTGATCTAGTCAGCGTTGATGAAGCTTTCGATGGCCAGCGAGGCTGCGGCACTTTACAAAAGCGGTTCTCAGCGTGCACGGGTTGTTACTGAGCCATGGGGCGCGAAAAACTTGTATTGTCCGAATTGTCCTTCACCAAAAATCGATGCCTTGAAGAACAATGCCAAGGCGGTTGATTTCAAATGTCCAGCCTGCGGCTTTTGGTACCAGTTGAAAGGGCAAAAAACCAAATTGGGTGGCACCATTGGCGATGGGGATTACGAAACCATGATGGCGGCAATTCGGAACGACCAAACGCCCAATTTCTTTTTCATGCATTACGAACTTCCTGATTGGAGGGTTCGCAGTTTGTTGCTGGTTCCCCATTTTGCATTTCCTGCTTCGGCAATTATTAAAAGAAATCCTCTTTCACCAACCGCTCGTCGGGCGGGCTGGGTCGGCTGCAACATTGCCTTGAATCAAATTCCCCTGGAGGCACGCATATATATAGTCAATGACCGCCAGGTAACTCCGGTTGATGAAGTACGCCGGATTTTTTTGCGAATAAAACCGTTGGCATATTTATCCACCCCCGAACGTGGCTGGACGCTGGATGTATTAACCGCGGTTCGTTCGTTGAACAAAACCGAATTCACGAACGAGGAGATGTATGCGTTGGCGCCGCAATTGGGGAAATTGCATCCCGGCAACCGGCACGTGCGGGACAAAATCCGCCAGCAATTGCAAAACTTGCGGGACCTGAGCCTGGTGGAGCACGTGGCGCGCGGGCGGTGGAGACATGTCCCGCCCTGAGGGCTGGCTGGTCCCCATCTGCGCTCGCCCAGCCCGCTCCGAGGAGAGTGCGGTGAGGAGGTGTGGTTATTTGCCGCCCTGAAGGGGCGGAGGAACACAGCCCAGGGTTGAGTGTAGCGAAACCCTGGGAATAATAATCCAGGTCAGATTGGCGGCCTGTAAGGTCGCAGGAAACGGTCGTTTATTTCTATCACGAACAGTTCGTTGATGTCCTGCGCCCCGTCAGGGCGCGAAATAGGTGAACTTGAATACCCAGGGTTTCTCCGGCTGTGGCCGGTTCAGCCCTGGGCTTTATTCCTTCGTCCCTTCAGGACGAAAGGCGGTGACGAACATCCCCACTTTCCCCAAGCCCCTCTCCCTGAGGGGCTTAAAATGGTCGGGCTGGAGAGATTCGAACTCAACTAACTCTAAGCCGGAAACCATTGACGGCAAGCAGATAGCGAAACCCGAGCAAAGCCGGGTACTTGAAGGAGGCCCCGACGCACTGGGCACGCTATGCCCCGAGTTGGCCCGCGTCGTCACAGCTTGGGAAAAAATCCCGG
>CAZCMU010000253.1:0-3808 GCA_964499725.1 uncultured Opitutales bacterium | reverse complement strand
TCGCTGCCGAGGGTGACGCCGCCGTGCCCGTCCTTCATCGTGCTGTTGCGCACGATGACGAATTCCGTGGGGAGATTGACGCGGCGGCCATCATCGTCCTTGCCGCATTTGATGGCGATGCAGTCGTCGCCGGTGTCGAACGTGCAGCCGTCAATGAGGACATAGCGGCAGGAATCGGGGTCGCAGCCGTCATTGTTGGCGTCGTGGCTGTCAATGTGCAGGTTGCGGACGATGACATTGGAGCAATAGACAGGGTTGATTTCCCACATGGGCGAATTGTGGACGGTGAGGCCGTCAATCAGCACGTTTTTACAGTGGAAGGGCACGACGAAATTCGGGCGCAAACCCCCGACGGGACGCAAAGCCGCCTGCCAGTTGGCCTCGCCGCCGCCGTCAATGGTGCCTTGGCCAGTGACACCGATATTTTCCTGGTCCAGCGCGTAAATGGGTGGCGCATAATTTTGGCGCTCGACGCCTTCGTAGCGGATAGTGACCTGCGGGTACTTGCTGAGGTCGGGGGTAAATTGGAGTTTCGCTTTATCGGATAGATGCAAATCCACATTGCTGAGGAGGCGAATCCCGCCAGTTAGAAACGTGCCAGCCGGAACCACGACGTGACCACCGCCGGCTTTGTTGCATGCTTCGATGGCCTGGCGGATGGCGTCGGTGCAATCGGTGGCGCCATCGGCCTTGGCGCCGTAGTCGGTGATGAGGAAATTTTTATCCGCAAAAACCGGCGCGTTGATATGCGAGAGCACGACGGGCAAGGCGTCCCACCCCATTTGGGCGACTTGCGCGGGGGTAAGGTCGGAAGCGGTTGAGGAGGCTGGCGGCGAGGAAGAATCCGCAGGGGTGACGGCGCCGAGTTGGGCGACGGCGAGCCCGGCGAGAACAAAGGCCCCGACCCCCTTCAGGTCGTTGTTAATCATTTTGGTTTGATGAACGTAATAGTTGTAGGTGCCGTCGCGGCCATTGCCCAAGCCGGCGGTTTCGCAAATTTGGGTGAGGCTGACCGCGCCGCTGGCATCGGTTTTGACCAAATCACGCACCAGCCCGGCAAAGCCGCGAGTGGCGACAGGGGCATATTGCACGGCAGACAGGTAGCCCTTGTTCACGGCCTTGGCCAACGCGTACACAAACATGCTGGAGCCGGACGCCTCCAAATAATTGCCCTCACGCCCGCCCTGGTCCACCACCTGCCACCAGAGGCCGGACTTTGGATCCTGCCAACGGACGAGGCCAGCGGAAAGACGTTGAAGCGTGTCGAGGATTTTGGCGCGGGCCGGATGGCCGGCAGGCAAGTCATCGAGCACATCCACGATGGCCATGGCGTACCAACCGATGGCGCGGGCCCAAAACGCAGGGGAATGACCGGTGGCCTTGTCGGCCCAACTTTGGTCGCGGGTGTCTTCCCAGCCGTGGTAAAAGAGACCGGTCTGGGCGTCGTAGGTGTGCCGGTCCGCGAGCAAAAATTGTTTCGTGATGTCGTCGAAATCCGCGGGCTCTTTAAAAGTCTTCGCGTAAGCCGCGTAAAACGGCTCGGCCATGTAGAGGCCATCAAGCCACATTTGGTTGCGATAAATTTGCTTGTGCCAGAAACCGCCGTCGCGGGTGCGCGGTTGCTCGGTGAATTGTTCGCGCACCAGCTGCGCCGCCTTTTGGTAGCGGATGTCTCCGGTGCGATTATACAGGGCAAGGATAACGCGGGCGGGGGCGATGTCATCCAACACATGATTCGAAGCCTGGTAGCCGGGAATCATGCCATCAGCGGCCACCATGGCACCGGTCAATTTCGTCGCATAGTCAGCATAGCGGGTCTGGCCGGTTTGGTCGGATAGTGCCAGCAACGAAGTCGAAAAGAACGCATCGGTGTAATCCCACTTCGCCTTCGGCGGGGAGCCGAGGCGGGCGACTTGAGAATCGGCCATGCGCGTGGCCCACGCCAGAGCTGTGGCACCACCATACTGCGCGGGTGCGACGTCGGCGGCGAAAGCGAGTGCCGGCGCGAGGAGCAAAAGCCCCCCGGCCAGCCACCCTGCGCCACGAAAATGCGGGGTATGCAGTTTCATGGTTGGGGTAAAGTGGGTAAAAGCAATTATTTCGCGCCTTCGAGAGCGAGGCTGACTTTCACGGGAGCGCGCAGGCGTTCCGCCATTGCCGCAAGGTAGGCCGTCCATTGGTCAGCGGTCTTGATCGAACCGAGATTTTCCCAGGCCGCGCCCGCGTAAAAGCGGACGGTTTCGCCGTTTTTGACTTTCACGAGGATGAGGTCGTCGGGGCGCAAGCCGGTGGAAGGCGGGTCGTTTTTCTGCGATTTGGCGAAGCCGGCGAATCTGGCGTCTGGGGAAAGCACCAGGCCCGTGCCGAACTGGCCATTGGCGCGATAAATTTCCCAGACGCTTTCCCAAAGACCTTTCTCCTCGTTGGCCGGAAACACCTGCGCGTTATCGCTGCGCGCGGTGTGCTCGGTGAGGCCGATGCCGATGGTAACTTCGTCCGCGCCGGTGACGGTGAAAGTGCTCTCAACTTGATCCAGATAGTGGCCGGCATCCATGATGTAGCGTTTCACCTCGGAAACTTTCGCGCCATTGCCAGCGTCCCACGCCTCGTAGCCGAGTTCAAATTCGGCGCGGATGGGGCCGTTGGCCATGACTTTCCAGGTGCGGAAATCGCGCGAGACGTGCAGCGTCTGGCCGTCCCAGACCCCGGTGCCGCCATCGCCGCGGGCCTGGCCGGTTTCATACATGTCGAGGCCTTCGCCGGTTTCAGTGTGCAGGGCGTTGTGATCCTTGTTGTACCAGCGATCAATGATGAAGTAAGGGAAGCGCTTGCTCCACACGTCCACGCCGCTGCCGCCGACGGGCATGAGGTCCGGCCCGGCGGTGGGCAATTCAAGGCCCGGCCCATAAATGCGGTGGGCAATCAAATCGTTTTCCCAGGCAAAGTCGTCATCGCGGTCGGGGACAAAGCGGCAATAAACTTTTGAAGGATACGGTGGCACCTGCGTGGCCACGGCTTCAATTGTAAAAGTAGCGGATTTTTCGCCGGCGGCAAAATCGTGTTGGAAGAGCAGGTCGTTGTATTCGTAATTGCGGCCGAATTTGGTGTCGAGGTTGGTGACTTGCGAGGGAACGGCGTTGCCCGCGGCGTCCTTGACGAGGAGATTCTCGAAACGAACGACCGGAACCCTGGCCCGATTGATCCAGTACTGGTCCACGTGATCGGGATCCAGCAAGGCGCGGATTTGGGCGAAGGGAACCGTGATGGTTTCGGCGGGGCGGGCCAGACCCGAGTCATTGGCCACGGTGACGACGATGCGGTCGGCGGCGCGGGCGGACAAGGCCACAAAGAGAAGGGTGACGAGGGATAATGTTTTTTTCATGAGGGGTAGAATGAAAGAATGGGTAAATTTTTAACGCGAGAGCCAGCCGCCGTCAACCGGCAGCGTAATGGCGTGGACATAGGCGGCGGCATCCGAAGCAAGGAATACAACAGCGCCATTGAGGTCGTGGGGCTCGCCCCAGCGCCCGGCGGGAATGCGCTCGAGGATGGCTTTGTTGCGCACAGGGTCGGCCCGCAGCGCGGTGGTGTTGTCCGTCGCCATATAGCCGGGCGCGATGGCGTTGACATTGATGCCAATGGGGGCGAGTTCGTTGGCCATGGCCTTGGTCAGACCCGCGAGCGCGCTCTTGGAGGCCGTGTAGGCGGCGACGCGGATGCCGCCCTGGAAGGAAAGCATCGAGGCGGTGTTGATGATGCGGCCCGGCGCCTTGCGCGCGGCGAGGCGCTTGGCAAATTCGCGGCTCAA
>CAZCMU010000252.1:0-3813 GCA_964499725.1 uncultured Opitutales bacterium | reverse complement strand
CCCTGGTCGTTGACCTCACTGGCATTGGGCACGCGCTGGCCCAGGAGTTGGGTCGGGTAAACATCACCGCCGCCATTGGGCCAGGTAACGATGCAGTTGGCACCATCGCGACCAATTAGTGGCTGGACCGGTTCGGACCACAGTCCCCCGTCTTCACTGGCAAAACGCACATGGCGATTTTGGACCTCTTCACTGAATGGCACCGTGTAACTCACGCCGAGGCCGCGAATAAAATCCTTCTCTTGGTCGCCGTCGAAGAAAATGGTATGCACCATTCGTACGTCTGATTCGCCGGCGTAGAAATATAACCGCACGACAAACGGCAGCCACTCGCGCCCACTGGTCACGCCTTTGTGCACGCCTTCGATTTTGACCACCGCCCGCACCGGGCCGGATTGCTCGAGGGTGACTTTTTTCACGGAACTTATATAGCGTTCGCGACGGGGTGAATCTTCGGGGTTGTCGTCGGGCCCGCTTTGCAAGATGCATACGAGCTGCCCGGGACCAATCACAGTATGCCCGCCGACGCTCATAAAATCCGTGATATTACTGCCGGACAATGGCACGCGCGTGACTGATTTTCCAGTGTCTATGTCAAAGCACGTGGCATACTTCGCCACCTTGACGACGGGGCCGCTTGCTGGTGCTGGTGCGCCCTTGGCGAGCTTGAATTCGCCGGTGTTGCCCGGACTGCCCACCGTCGCAAAACCGCTCCATTTAACTGAACCATCCGGCCAATAGGCGAGCGGCCAGGTCTGCACCGGCAGTGTCGAGCCTTTGTTGTCGGTAAGTGTAAAAGATTGATTCTTGGGTACCGCACCCTCAGGCCAGGGCGTGCCCCAACTGACGCCACTTGCCACCGGCGGAGGAGTGCCATCAAGCCAATGCAGCACGACCGGCGCAGCAGGAGAATTTGGGTTCGCGCGCGGGGGCGTGGGGGTAACTACGCCCCCGGTGGGCGTTTCGGTGCTGGCAGCGGCCTCCAATTGGCCATGGGCTGCAAAAAAGGCGACCGCGACCAGTAGGCTGGCTCCCCAAGACAAGCAACATTTGGAACGCGGGAAGACACCTGGGCTGAGCGAGTATGAAAATGCATTTTTCAGGGGTAGTGGAGGTTTTTTCATGGGGTAGGTTTTATCTTTAACGAAATAATTCCAGTGTGGGAATCCAATTATTGTATGATCAGTGTTCAACCTCTCACCAAGGTAGAATCCAGGTTAACGGCCGAAACACTGCCAGAACAGCTGGTCTGGTATCGGAAGACTAAAGGCTGGACGCAAAAGGCCTTTACCGAGGTCTTGGGCGTTGATCAATCAACCCTGGCGGGTTGGGAAAGGGGAGAATGGACATAATTTCAACAAGTCAGACATTGACGTGGTCTCGCTTTTTTGAGCAAGGAAGTATGTTAGTCTGGGGTCACAGAAAGAACCCAGACCATGAAGGCAAAACGGGCCCGCCGGGTTTTCGATACCCTGCTGTTTGGGCTGCCTACCGGCATCCAGTGGAAACACTTGCCGCTCTCCCCTCCGACCAAATCCGCCATGCATGATTAGGAAAGCGGCGTGTTCGCCGTCCGTTTTTAGATTCGACCGCACTGCGGCGCTCCACCAAATTTGGTGATATGAAAGCCGGATTTATGACCTGCGGTGCAGGTGCGGCGCTGGCTCTGCTGCTGGCCGGATGCATGACAGAGCGCGCGGAACCTCCCGATTCCACTCCCGCGGGCTCAGTGCCTGTGGCCCAAACGGACGGCCCAAATCTTCCAATGCTCGCGACGGGGCTCGGGCAGGTTCAGGCGTTCATCGTGACAGGGAACGTTGACCTAACGACCAAGGACGGCACGTCCCACCGCTTGGTGCGCGGGGAAATGTTCACCGAAGGCAGCCAGGTCAGGGTCGGCCCGGGTGGTGGCGCATTGTTGATCCTCTCCAACGGAACCATGGTTAAATTATATCCCTTCGGCCAGTTGTTGGTCACTTCGTTCAGGCAGGAGCCCTTCGACGAAAAAATGGAAGGCACGTTCCTTAGTCTGCGTAAGGACCCTAGCCAGTCCTCGACGATTCTCTACTTGTGCAATGAAATAGCACAAATCGAGGTCAAGCCACTCAATGTTGCCCGGGGCTCCCGCTTTGAGGTTGACACGCCGGTGGGCGATTTTGACCTGCGCGAAGGCATCCGAACTCTTAGGGTTAGTCGGAACCCCGGCGGGCAGCTGCGCCAGGTGTTGGCGGATTGTCTGGTGGGTGGGGTGACTTATAGGCCGATGCCGGGCATTTCCATTAACCCTGGGCGGACCGGCGATCCCGAAGATTTCGTCCCGTCCTTTGATCTCCAGCCGGCCCAGCAACTTCAAGTCGCGGCGCGGTGGGAACCGGTTTTGGGTTATATCACGGGCAGTAGCGTCGAAGGCGCGTCCATTCCCCTTGTTGCCGCCAACGCGGAACTGGAGAATTTCAATCAAACCGCTAATATATCTTTTGCTTTGAGTTCGGTGCAGCCCCCATCGCAAAAGATTACGGTGGCATCACGCGCTCCCGCGGGCATTCCGACAGTCCCGTTTGAGCCATTAATGCTTGTCCCCATGGGCAATCCGTAAATTAAAGGATTGCGCACTCCAAGGCGGCGTGCCCGCCTGCTATTTTTGATTCGCCCCTTCCGGCTGCAAATAACTCCTGCTCTCCAACCCGGGCAGCCCCGAAAAAGCACCTTATAGTCACAGTAGTGTCCGGTAGATGCAAAGTGAACTTTTTGTGAGCAATGACACCTTATTGAACTCCAGGTGGAAGCGCCCCCACCACAATGAAGCGCGCTTCCTGGCCGGCGAGGGACAGCGGCACGGTGACATGACCGACTGTGGACGTCACGCCATCCACCGGGTGTATCGTGCCCGAGGCGGCGTCCCAAACCGTGACCTTACCCGTGCCGGCGAGCGTCACCGTACTTGTCTGGGTATCACCAGATTCGTTGAAGAAGAAATAAACTTCGCCGTCCTTCAGGCTGCGGTGAGTGTATTTGATGGACGGGCAGGACTGGTCGAGCTTCACGTCAGGCGGCGGCAGCGCGGCGAGGACGTGGTCGGTAATGTTTGGTGAAGGCTCGACGAG
Organism: uncultured Opitutales bacterium; assembly: GCA_964499725.1. GTDB lineage: Bacteria > Verrucomicrobiota > Verrucomicrobiia > Opitutales > JABDGR01 > JABDGR01. The sequence goes on along the minus strand of CAZCMU010000252.1, from coordinate 709 downwards.
CGTGGCGAAAGTCAAGTCCGGCGGGCCTCCGGCATGGAGAAAGTTCTTGTCTACAACCATGGTGGGGGCGCGGCCGACAAAGATGACCTTGCCGCCGCCGATGGCGAATGCGCGCAGCCGGTCGAACACGGCCTTAGTAATGACCGTGGACGTCGGATAGATGACCGCGCGGTAGGTCTGGCCGCTCAAATTGACCAAGTCCCCATCCTTGAGTTGGAGGACGGAAGCCAGTGCGTCGGAATCAACGTGATCAAAATCAATTTGGTGTTCGAGCAACTGGGTCACCAGATTGTCCTTGGGCCTCGCCAGCACGTCATCGGACTCCTCGTCGCCCATCCACATGCTGTCGGTCGGGTGAAAATAGGCGACCTGCGCCGCGGGGCGGCCGATGGCCAGGAGGTATTGGGAGCGGCTGACATAAGGGCCGATGGACGCGCCGTTGGCGCTGTTGAGGCCGCGGATGTTCATGTAGTTCACGCCGCGGACGAGCTGGTAATCGGCGATGAATTTACCGTTTTGTCCCACGCCGCCGCCTTCTTCTTCCCAGGCTTGCGGATGCCCGTTGACGTGCGCGGCGGAGGCGGCAATCTTCGGAAAATCGGCAATGATGCCTGGGCCGATCTGATTGAGGTTGTCGATGCCCGGCACGCCGACGTAGCGCATGTCGCGCCAAAAGGAGCCTTCGTTGCTGATCATGCCTTCACCCCGG
>CAZCMU010000251.1:0-3840 GCA_964499725.1 uncultured Opitutales bacterium | reverse complement strand
TCGCGAATGCGCATGAGGACGAGCTGGGCCTGCTGCTTGGTGTCGAGCGCGGCGACGACGACGGGCTTGCGCCGGCCGGGGCGCACGGCGCGCAGGTGCTTGTGAAAACCCTCGGCGACGTGCTGGTGGTCGAGGATGCCGTTGGCGAAGCGCAGGATTTCCGGCGTGCTGCGGTAGTTGATTTCGATTTTGAAAATTTTCGCGCCGGGGTGGCGCTCGGGGAAAAGGCGGATGTTGTCGAAGTTCGCGCCGCGCCAGGTGTAGATGCACTGGGCGTCGTCGCCCACGGCCATGATTTGGTGCTGGCCGGCGATGAGGTCCACAATTTCCGACTGGAGCTTGTTGGTGTCCTGGTACTCGTCCACGAGGATTTGCCGGAAACGCTGCTGGTAGTAGGCGCGCACGGGCTCGTCCATTTGCAGGACGCGGAGCCAATGTTCGAGCAAGTCGTCGTAATCGCACACGCGTTTCTCGAGCTTGGCCTGCTGGAAGGCGGTGTAAAATCGCTGGAGCTGCTCGCCGATTTCCTCGAGCCACGGGTGTTTTTCCGTAATGACCTGGCCGAGGGGTTGGCGGGTGTTGCGCGCGTAGCTGAAAATGTCGTGAATGACCTTGGGCTTGGGGTGCTCCTTGTGCTTGGTGAAAGCAGGGTCAATACTGCGGACGACGTCGCTCATCAGGGCATCGGCATCACCTTCGTCGAGAATGGTGAAATTGGGCGGGATGCCGACGACCTCGCCATGGCGGCGGAGGAAGCGCTGGCCAACGCTGTGAAAGGTGCCGCCCCAAAACTTGTGACGCGGCACACCGGTCAAGTCCTCAACCCGGCCCAACATCTCGCGCGCGGCCTTGTTCGTGAAGGTAAGCAGCAGGATATTCCACGGGTCGAGGCCCTGCTGGAGCAGCCACGCAACACGGTAGGTGAGCGTGCGCGTCTTGCCCGAACCGGCGCCAGCGAGGACCAGGGCCGGGCCCTCGGAGGCGGTTACGGCAGCCAATTGGTCCTCGTTGAGCGCGGCGGCAAAGTCAATGGGCGCAAAGGGGCCCGGCGCCAACCGGGCCAGCAGTCCCTTGTCCGAGCTCTGAGGATCAACCATTCCAGCAAGGTATCGCGCAAAACACCGCCCAGGGCTAGAAAAAAGCCGAAATTTAACATTTTCCTGCTTTCATTTTTTACCAGTCATTTTAGTTTAAGGGCATGTCCTTTGAGCCTGCCGACCTGTTGGTACCCCCCGGCGAAAGCGAGCCGCTGCACTATCACCGCCCCGACGCCAACCTCGGCTTCCGCAACAAAGACGAGGCCGCGCAGGAGCTGGCGGACCTGTTACCCGAGTTGCGCAGCCTGCATGACCGGCTCAACGCCCAGCGCACGTGGTCGTTACTTATCATCCTGCAGGCGATGGACGCCGCGGGAAAGGACGGCATCGTCAAGCATGTGCTGACGGGCTTCAACCAACAGTCGTGTCACGTGACCAGTTTTTCCGCGCCGGTGGGGGAAGAAGTGAACCATTCGTTTCTGTGGCGCTGCACCGCGCCGCTGCCGGCCCGCGGGCACATCGGCGTGTTCAACCGCTCGTACTACGAGGAGGTCCTGGTCCCGCGCGTGCGCACGGAATACATTGGATTCCAACGGCTGCCGCCGCAATGCGTGGCCGGCGACATTACGGATTTGAAAAAAGACTCAAAGAGCAAAAAAGCCTTTGCCGAATATGCGGCGAAACTGGACTCCCGCAACGTTAAGGCCCCCGCCAACCCGCCGAAGGAATTCTGGCGCGCGCGGCTGGAGGATATCAACGCCTTCGAACGGCATCTCGCGCGCAATGGCACGCGCATCGTGAAATTTTTTCTGCACCTGTCGCGTGCGGAACAAAAAAAGCGGTTCCTGGCCCGCATTGACGACGAGGCGCGCAACTGGAAATTTTCGTCCGCCGACGTGCGGGACCGGTCGTACTGGAGCAATTACCACCAAGCGTATGCGGAAATCCTCTCGACCACCAGCACGCCGTGGGCGCCCTGGTACGTCATCCCGGCGGATTACAAATACGTGGCGCGTTTGGCCGTGGCGCACACCCTCATCCGCGAATTGAGCCTGCTGCACCCACGCTACCCGAAATTGGACAAAGCAGGGCGCAAAGCGCTGGCCAAGGCCAAGAAAATTTTGCAGCAGGAAAGGTGAATGAATAGACTTGGCCCGGGCGGGGCATTTTGCCATCGTGAACGACCTGCGCAGGCCGTCCCCGGCTTGTTGCACACGGAGAGGTGACAGAGTGGCCGAATGTGCCTGACTCGAAATCAGGTGTGCCGCAAGGTACCGGGGGTTCGAATCCCTCCCTCTCCGCCATTGACAATCAATGGCTTGCGTGATTTTGAGGTTTTTCCGCAACTAAGGGTGAGGGTTATTTGACAAACTGCCATGCTTTCCGTTTGTCCGATGTGGCAATTCCGCTTGTAATTGCCGGTCTAAACCCGCCATGCAAGCTCGCATTTTCGCCCAGAAGGCTTTCTTCCGTCTCGTTACTTCACTTTCGTCTTTGAAGCTGCTCGCCATCGCCAGGCACCGCTCTTTCTCAAACTTTTTCGCCAAGGCTATGAGGGGTTTTATGCCGCCCTTTTTCTTCAACTTTTTTCGCCAGTCAACTATGATGTCAATCAAGCTTTTGTGAAAATAAAAACCATGCTCGTGGTCGCCATGTAACGAAAGTTCTTCGGCAAAGGTTAATGGGCTGTCCGTCCAGAAATGGTTAACCCGGTAGTAATCAAGAAAATTTTCGAATTTGCGTTTCTGGTCTTTGCCTCCTTTTAAGTTTAACTTCTTGTCCAAAAAATTCACCAGGTCGCATTCACCACCGTCGCCGGGGTAAAATAACCAGTGCTGCGGTTCAAGTTTGGCTATCTCAAAGTTTACCTCGCCGCGCGACATGTCGTTAAGGTAAAGATTTGCAAAAATATATTCGTTTTCCAGCAGCAGCCTGGTTTCTTTTATCTTTTCCGGGGTCCATTTTCGGGAACAATGGATTTCGGCGCGCAAAACGTAGGCAATTGCGCGATCAAGGTCCTTTCTCCACTCGGCTTTGGAATCAACCTGGCCTATTTTATTGTTAAAGATCGCTGCGCAAACGGCGACAGTATGGGCAAATGAGGCGCTCGAGTGGGCCTCGGCAGCGTATGACGGGGGCACAGCCGGATTGGGTGGAGTATCCTTGGATTTCATCGGTGTCCGCGTTGCGCCAGCGCAGGCGCTGTTCGTTTTATGTCCAGCGCTGGACATTCAAGCTCCGCGTCTGTGATGCCCTGCATGCGGAACCAATCGACCAGGCCTTCAAAGAAGGCGCGGACATGGCGCGCCGGCTGGCCCAGCCCTTTGATAATGCGCCTGCCATTGATCCGTATTCCCACGGCAAAATTTGGGCTTTCATGGGTTGTGCCGTTGCGCATATATTTCGCCTTGGACAAATACATTAGTCTATCGCGGGTTGCGGATTGAATCAGCGTTGCCTTCGGTATGACTTTTTATAGCAAAAATCTGCCTCTACTGCAATAGCCAAGCGTTCCAAACCCCGCCTATGAAATATGAATTTTTCCGCTGGAAATACACCCCTCGTTGTGAAAAATCCTCCTTGCTGCGGAAAGATGGAAAAAGTCGAATGCCTGATTCGAAATCGAGTGCCCTCGCCCCGGAACTGGGGCTTCGAAACCCCGCCTTTTCACCATTTTATTTGTTCACCTGAGCTTTTCTGAATTCCCACCCCATGAAAATCACCGAAATTCGCACCCGCGTCGTGCAATGGAAAGGCCCGACCGTTCCGCTGCCGCCGCATTTTTGCACGAACCCGATGGACG
>CAZCMU010000250.1:0-3840 GCA_964499725.1 uncultured Opitutales bacterium | reverse complement strand
CGCACGGGTGATGACGGGCTTCTGGCCGGAAATAATGGTGATGTCTTTGACCACTTCCTGTACCCAGTTCTTATCCGCCTCGGAGTCGATGCGGGAATTGAGCACGATCTTGTTGATCGTGGGCACCTCGTGCGGGTTTTTATAACCCCGCACCTTGATCAGTTCGGGTACCACGGTTTCAAGATAAAACTTTTTGAGTGTAGGGACGGACATGGCAAAATTTCTCCAGGTTAGGCCTTGGCGGTCGCCGGGCGTTTGGCGCGCTTGGCGTCATACCGGCTGCCCAGCATGACATTGGAAAGGTGGATGGGCGCCTCGCGCTCGATGATGCCGCCCTTTTCCTTTTCGGAGCGGGCTTTGGTGTGGCGCTTGATGATGGCCACGCCCTCGACGATGACACGGTCGCGCTCGCGCAGAATCTGCAGCACCTTGCCGCGTTTGCCCTTGTGGGCGCCGCTGATGACGACGACTTCTTCGCCGCGTTTGATGGTCGTGGCCATGGTTAGAGCACCTCCGGGGCGAGGGAAATGATTTTCATGAAATTTTTGGCGCGCAGCTCGCGGGCCACCGGCCCAAAGATGCGCGTGCCGCGGGGATTGCCCGTGGTGTCGAGGATGACGCATGCGTTGGTGTCGAAGCGCAAGTAGCTGCCGTCCGCGCGGCGGATGGCCTGCTTGGTGCGCACAATGACGGCTTGGGCGACGGTGCCCTTTTTGACTTGGGCGTCCGGTGTGCTGTCCTTGACCGCAACGACGATGATGTCGCCCACATGCGCAAAGCGGGTCCGCTGCCCGAGGCGGCGGATCATCATCACGTGTTTGGCGCCGGTGTTGTCGGCGACTTCGAGGCGGGATTGCATTTGTACCATGGCGGCAGGACTCCGAAAGAGGTGGTGGGGCGGCGGGAAAAGTGAGCTTACGCAAGGACGGCGGGCGCGGCTTCAATGATGCGGATCACGCGCCAGCGCTTCGACTTGCTGATCGGGCGCGTTTCCGTGATTTCGACCTTGTCGCCGAGTTTGCAGGCGTTGTCTTCGTCGTGGGCGTGCAGCACCGTCTTCCGCTTAATTTCTTTTTGGTAGAGCGGGTGCGGGATTTTGTAGAAATAGGTGACCTTGATCGTCTTGTCGCCGGAGCGGCTCGTAACGATGCCGGTGATGTGCTTGCGTTCACCGCGGGTGGTCTGGGCTTGGTCGGTCATGGCGAAGTGGGAATGAAAGATGGGTTACTTGGCGGTGGGCGCGAGTTCGCGCTGGCGCTTGAGGGTTTCCAGGCGCGCGATGTCCCGGCGCAATTGCTTGAAGCGGGACGGGTTTTCAACCTGGCCGCTGGACTGTTTCAGGCGCAGTCCCACCAGCTCGTCGTGCTGCTCGCGCAGTTTGCGGTCGAGTTCGACGGGGGGGAGTTCGCGGATTTCTTTGGAAAGCATGGGAGGAGTGGGCTTAGAATTTTTCGAGAGCTTCGCGGCTGATGAAGCGGCAGTGGAAGCCGAGTTTGGCGTCGGCCAGCGCCAGCGCTTCGCGCGCGGAGGTGGCGTTCACACCGCCGATTTCAAACAAAATGACACCGGGCTTGATGACGGCCACGTAAAATTCGACGCCGCCTTTGCCGCGACCCATGCGGGTTTCCGCCGGCTTCTTGGTGACGGGTTTGTGCGGAAACACGCGCATCCAGACTTTGCCGCGGCGGTTCAAGTGGCGGGTGATGGCCACGCGGGCGGCTTCCAGCTCCGCCGCATGCAGGGCGCCGCGCTCGAGCGATTGGATGCCAAAATCGCCAAAAGCCAGGCGATTGCCACGCTTGGCGACGCCGCGGATGCGGCCTTTCATCACCTTGCGGTATTTTTGGTTGGCGGGAGCGATATTGGCCATGACAGTAGAAAATTAAAGATGGGGGATGCGAAATTACAGGCCTTCGTCGTCTTTGCGGCAGATCCACACCTTGATGCCGATTTTGCCGGCGACGGTGTTCGCTTCGCAAAAGCCGTAGTCAATATTGGCGCGCAGGGTGTGCAGCGGGACGCGGCCCTGGCGGACGAGTTCGACGCGGGCGATTTCGGCGCCACCGAGACGACCGCCGACGCGAATACGAATGCCCTCGGCGCCGAGCGCCAGCGCGCTTTGCACGGCCTTTTTCATGGCGCGGCGGAAGGAAATGCGGCGCTCCAATTGCAGCGCGATCTGTTCGGCTACGATGTAGGCCACGATGTCCGGCTTCTTCACTTCGTGAATGTCCAGGAGCACGTCTTTGCCGGTGAGTTTGGCGAGGTCGGCCTTGATTTGCTCAAGCTGGCGGCCCTTCTGGCCGATGACCATGCCCGGGCGGGCGGTGAAAATTTTGATGCGCACCCGGTTGCTCGCGCGTTCGATAAAGATGCGCGGCACGGAGGCATAGCGCAGTTTTTCCATCAGGTGCTCGCGGATGCGGTAGTCCTCGTGGACGAGCAGGGGCAGGTCCTTCTTGTTGGCATACCAGCGGGATTCCCAGTTGCGACGAACTGAGAGGCGAAAGCCGATCGGATTGGTTTTTTGTCCCATGACGGTAAATTGCTGGTTATTCGGCGACCGCGGCGGCGGCGTTGTCCGAGAGAATGATGCGAAGGTGCGAGGTGTGCTTATGAATGGGGTGGGCGCTGCCGCGGGAAGCGGGTCGGAAGCGCTTAATGACCGAGCCTTGCTCCGTCAACGCGCGCTTGACGACAAGGTTGCTCGACGACAGGCGGTGGTTGTTCTCCGCGTTGGCCACGGCGCTGACAAGGGTCTTGCGGACAATGCGGGCAGTTTTGCGCGGGATGAACCGGAGCAATTCGAGCGCTTCATTCGCGGGGCGGCCTTGGATGACGTGCGTGATTTCGCGCAATTTCTTGGGCGAAACGCGGATGTATTTGGTAAGGGCTTGGACTTCCATGGCGGGAAAAGGGTTGGGCGGGTGGAGAAAATTTACAGCGTGGAAACACGGACTTCGTCGCCCGGGGTAATGATGACCGTGTTGGGCTGCGCGGTGATAAGGGCGGCGGCGCGGTGTTCTTCGCTGGCGACGATGATCAGTTGCGCGACCGGCGCGCCTTCGCGCTGGACGGTGCAAACAACGCCGGTGCGAAAACCTTGATACAAGCCGCCGTCGAGCAAGACCACGCCAAAGACCATGCGGGCGATGTGTGCACGACCGGAGGGCTCGATGGATTCGTCCACCCAATACGGCCGGTTTGGATTTGCCGCCGACTTCACGCTATTGCTGGCGAGCAGCGGCGGGTGCCAGTCCGCCGTCGCGCCTTCCGCGCGCAGCCATCCGACCGCCGCCAGCAGCAGGCCGGCAGTAGCGTAAAAAACGGATGAACAGTGACGGGACATGAAAAGTTAGACTTTTTTCTGCGTGTGCGGATTGTGGCCCTTAAAGACGCGGGTGGGGGCAAACTCACCGAGTTTGTGGCCAACCATATTCTCAGTGATGTACACCGGGGTAAACGCGCGGCCGTTGTGCACGGCGAAGTTCAGGCCGACAAAGTCCGGCGTGATGGTCGAGCGGCGCGACCAGGTCTGGATCGGCTTGCGCGAAGCATCCTTCTGCGCAATGTCAATTTTGTCCTGCAAGGACGGTTCGACGAAGTAACCTTTTTTAACGGAGCGGCCCATGGTGAGAAAAAATAAAGGGTGAAAAAGTAAAGTGGGTTAGACCTTCTTGACCTTCCGGCCATTGCGGCGGGTAAGGATGAAAGCATTGGACGGCTTGCTGCGGACGCGCGTCGGGTAGCCCTTGGCGAGCTGGCCCCAAGGCGACACCGGGTGTTGCCAGCCGCCGCCGCCCTTGCTCTTGCCCTGGCCGCCACCCATCGGGTGATCGA
>CAZCMU010000249.1:0-3860 GCA_964499725.1 uncultured Opitutales bacterium | reverse complement strand
GCTCTTCCATCGTGAAGCGGTCGAACACCTCGCCGCCGTATTCGTAGGCAAAGCCCAGCCCGCCGTTGACGCCCAGCAGGCGGATGATGTGCAGGATGACATCCTTCGCATAAACCCCGCGGCCCAGTTGGCCGTTCACATTGATGCGGCAGACCTTCATCTTGCCCAGTGCCATCGTCTGCGTCGCCAGCACGTCGCGCACCTGGCTGGTGCCGATGCCAAAGGCAATCGCCCCAAACGCACCGTGGGTGGACGTGTGCGAATCGCCGCACGCAATCGTCATACCCGGCTGGGTGATGCCCTGCTCGGGGCCGACGATGTGGATGATGCCCTGCTTGCCCGTGTTCAGGTCAAAAAACGTGATGCCGGTCTCTTTGCAGTTTTTGCGCAGTTCCTTGATCATGGCATCGGCCAGAGGGTCGGAAAATGGCTCCACGCGCTCGTTGGTCGGCACGATATGATCCACCGTGGCAAACGTACGCTGCGGGTAGAGCACCTTGAGGCCCAGGTCACGCATCATGCCAAAGGCCTGCGGGCTGGTGACCTCGTGGATGAGGTGCGTCCCGATGAACAATTGCGTCTGCCCGTTGGGCAGGGTGCGGACGGCGTGGGCGTCCCAAACTTTCTGGAAAAGACTCTTGGCCATGGCTGGTAGTGGTAAAAGTGGTCGTGAAACCATCCAATTTACCACTCCGCCACCGAGGGTCAAGCCTATTGTCTCAATTTAGTCTCAATAGACCATCTATCCTTGCGAAGCAGACTTGCTCCGCCCACCACCGCTTTTCTGAATCGCATACTTTCCCGGACCGGTGAAGAGGAGGGCGAGGAAAACCGTGCAGAAGGCCAGCGGGGGATTAATCGTGCCGAGGAAGGTCAGCAAATCGCCATAGGACGCGAGGTGCGGGCCGGCGCCCCAGAGGAAGCTCGTGGCCACGACCATGTTGAAAAACAACAGCAACGCTGCGGGCCGGAAAAAAATGCCGAATAGGATGCAGATGCCGCCGAGCGTCTCCGTCAGCGCCGCGAGCAGGCCCCAAACCATCGGAAACTTGGTGAGGCCGAACTTGGCCAGCGCGCCACCGATCATCGCCAGCATGTCACCGCCGCCGATAAGTTTGCCCACCCCGAAAATCAGGATAATGGCGCCGAAGACCACCCGCAGGATGAGGAGGCCGAGGTCCGGCCAGTTGAATTTTTGTTCGAAGGAAGTGAGCAGGCTCATGGTTGGAAAAGATAGAAAGGTTAAGCTGAAGGCATTATTATTGGGGGCGGGACGGGCTTAGCCAGTCGAATCTTGGCGGGTATTTTCCCTATCGCAAGCGGCGGGAACGGGAGATAAAAGATTCTTTATCGTTTCGCCTCCATGGTCGTTCCCACCTCCGATTCCCCCACCCGGCGCCCGCGTATGGCCTTTTGGCTCGCGGTCGGGCTGGTTATGGCAGCGGCGTTTCTCGCGCTCGCGCTGGCGTGCACTGAATTTCAATCGCAAATCAACAGCGACCTGCTTTGGCCGCAGGTTTTTATGCACGACCTGTCCGACCCGCTGCATCCGGTGTCGGGCTGGACGTTTGGCTCGGCGACGTTTTGGTTTCCGGATTACGCCATTTTGCTGCCGCTCTACTGGCTCTGCGGCAATTCCGGGTTGGAGTATCCGCTCTACACCGTCGCCATTTATTTAATCACCGGGGCGATGATGGCCTGGGCGCTGGCTGAGGCGGCCGTCGAAAAACGGAAAGCAGTCATCGCGGCGTTTCTGGCGATGGATGTCGCGCTTCTGACCCAATTTCTGCCGGGACATGCGGGCTGGTTGTGGCTGCTGGGCATTCCGTGCGACCACGGCACCAACGTGGCCAACGGCTTTGCGCTGCTGGCATTGGTGCTCGGCGCGGTCCGCGCCGGAAAATGGAGCCGCGGGCGTTCGGTGGCCATCCTGGCCCTGCTCACCCTTGGATTGGCCTCGAATACCTTGTTCCTGGTGCATTGGCTGGCGCCCAGCGGGCTGGCGCTCGCGTGGGTGGCCTGGCGCGTGAAAAATTTGCGCCCGGTGGCGAATGGCTTGTTCTGGCGCGCAGCCATCGCGCTGGCACTGGCGGTCACGCAACGGCTGGCCTTCGCGCTGGCCCAGGTTTTTTTCTTTACCAAGCTGCTGCAATACCCGCCGACGCCTGCCTATGTTTGGGAAAGTTTTTCCCATTTCGTGAATAATTTTTTCATGGGCGGCGTGTTCACCGGCCACTGGCTGCTTTGGTTGTTCGGCGCGGCAGGTATCGCGGCCGCGCTCGATGGATTGCGCCCGCAATGCGAAACGGACCCCGTCAAGCGCGTCGCCTTTCTGGCCGGGCTGCTCAGTCTGCTTTTCGCCTGGGCCGCGCCGATCGCGACCGTCTATTGGGTCAACCCGACGAGCATCCGCTACCTCTTGAACTGGCTGATGCTGCCGCTGTGGATGCTGGCGCTGCGCCTGGATGATAAACCCACGCCAAATCTCTGGCTACCCCGGCTGGCGGCGCTGGTAACGATGCTTGGCATCGTGCTTTCTTTCCCGCGCATTTCCACGGATAAAATGTTTTTCCCGCGGCCGCCGGAAGCCGAAGCCCTGGAGGAATTCTGTGCGCGCCATAATTTGCACGAAGGCCTGGCCGATTTCTGGCACACGCATTTGCTGGCGGTGGAGTGGCGCTTCGGCGGACCGCGCCTGGGCAACATCGCCGACGATTTCTTCCCGTGCTTTTGGTGCAACAACGCTTTCGATTATTTTTCGACGTCCAGCAATGGCCACGGCCTCGCCCGGCCCGCGCCTCAGTTTATCATCCTCGATGGGCTCGACCCCCAGCATGTCGCGCAATGGATTGGCGGCAACTCGCTGAAGGTCGCCCATGTGGGCGGATATAACATTGCGCTGCTCACCCCGGAACAATCCCAGCGCGCCGGCCAGCGTTTGACGGAACAGACCCTGGATATGCTCCAAGGCCGCCGCGCCAACTGGCTGAATACGCAATTGCCGCCCTAGATTTACCGAAAGAATATATATTGCACCGGTGCGAATGATTAGGAAAATGTCTCAAACCCCCCATCCCCCATGAAAACCCCCGCCCTCCTATTCGCCTCACTTATTCTATTAACCCTCACTGCCCGCGCGGCCGACGAACCGCCCGTTGTTTTATTGTGGCCCAACGGAGCGCCCGGCTCCGAGGGCAAGACCTCCCCCGAACGCGTGGTCACCAGTCGCGATGGCGAGCGCACCATTTTTAATGTCAATTTTCCCAGCCTGACCATTTTCCTCCCCGCGAAAGACAAAGCCACCGGCGCGGGCGTCGTCGTCATGCCCGGCGGCGGACACTACCAGTTGTCCTTCGATTCGGAAGGCACCTACGTCGCTCAATGGCTGGCCGACCACGGCATTTCAGCGTTCGTTCTAAAATACCGGCTCGCCCGCCAACCCCCGGGTGGCGCGGTGGTCGCCACGACAGACTCCGGCCCGCCCTACACCGTGGAGAAAGACGAATTTGCCGACGTGGTCCGCGCCATGCGCATCGTGCGCTCCCGCGCCGCCGAATGGGAACTGGACCCCGCGCGCCTCGGCGTCATGGGCTTTTCCGCCGGCGGAGAACTCTGCAATATGATTTCGATGCACTATGAGGACGGCAAACCTGACGCGACCGACCCCCTCGACCGCCAGAGCACCAAGCCGGCGTTCCAGGCACTATGCTATCCCGGCAACTCCAAATCCATCCAGCCCGACAAGAATTCACCCCCGGCCTTTCTCCTCTGTGGCGGCATGGACCGGCCCGACATTTCCGAAGGCCTGCCCAATGTTTACCTGCTCTTTAAGAAAGCCGGCGTGCCGGTGGATTTGCACA
>CAZCMU010000248.1:0-3879 GCA_964499725.1 uncultured Opitutales bacterium | reverse complement strand
GCCGGTTTCCACAGCCAGATGGGCTATTTCCGCGATGATGCGCCGCTGTACAATCTGGTTCTCGATGACGCGCAAAAGCACGAGCTGGACCAGCTCTGGAATGAAGTGAGTTTCATCACCCAGCAACCCTTGCGGCAATACAAGCAGTTCCTCTGGTTCGAGCGCGCCGAGCCGCCCAGCCTAATGACCAGTACCGAGTTCAATGACTTTCGCCCCGAGGATGTTACCATCACCTCCGATGCGGTTATCAAAAAACTTGGCGAGGTTTATTTTACCAAGGTGAAAGGCTACAACCTCGGGGACACAGTCAACCAAGTGGTGCAGGACTATTTTGTGACGATGAACGCCAACATCCGCCAGTTTGAGCAGGAGCAAAAAGCGGCGGAGGTCAAACAACTCCAGTCGTTGGTGAAATTTACGGAGCGCGCGTTTCGCCGGCCATTGTCAAAAACGGAGCAAAACGACGTGCTGAGCTTCTACGACACGCTGCGGTCGCAAAACATCAGCCACGAAGACGCCATCCGTTTTTCGGTCGTCAGCGTGTTGATGTCGCCTTCCTTCTGCTTCCAGATGGACCTTCCGGGCGCAAAACCAAGTCCTGGCCAAAAGGCGCAAGCTTTGTCCGATTACGAACTGGCGAACCGATTGAGCTATTTCCTGTGGTCCAGCATGCCCGACGCCGAATTGCTGGCCCATGCCGCAGCGGGTGACCTGCACCAACCCGCCGTGCTCACGGCGCAGGCGCACCGCATGATGCAGGACGACCGCATCCGGGGTCTGGCGACGGAGTTTGGCTGCAACTGGCTCGATATCCGCCGTTTTGAAGAACACAACGCGGTGGATCGCGACCACTTCCCCAGCTTTACGGACGACCTGCGCGAGGCGATGTTCCAGGAGCCGATTCACTTTTTTGTGGACGTCGTCCGCCATAACAGCTCCGTGCTCGATTTCCTCTATGGCGATTACACCTTCGTCAACCCCATCCTCGCGAAGCACTACGGCATGCCGGTACCCACCACAGTTGCGCCGAATGAGTGGGTGCGGATTGACGATGCGCAAAAATACCAGCGCGGCGGGTTGCTGCCGATGGCGGCTTTCCTGACCAAGAATGCACCCGGCCTGCGCACCAGCCCGGTCAAACGCGGCTTCTGGGTGGTGAGCAAATTGCTTGGCGAATACATTCCCGCGCCGCCCCCCAATGTCCCGGCTATTCCCTCGGATGAGTCCAAGCTCGGTAATCTGACCTTGCGCGAAACGCTCGCCCAGCATCACGCGGACCCCAACTGCGCCAGTTGCCACGAGAAATTTGACTCCTTTGGATTGGTTTTCGAAGGTTACGGCCCGATTGGCGAGGCACGCACCCTCGATTTGGGCAACCGCCCGGTTGAAACCAACGCGACTTTTCCCGATGGCAGCGAAGAGACCGGCCTGGCTGGTCTGCGCACTTATATTCGAACGAAAACGCAGGATGAATTTCTTGACAACCTTACTCGCAAACTGATGGTATATGGCCTAGGGAGAAGTTTGCAGCCTTCGGATGAACCCCTCATTGCCGACGTGCATCAAAAGCTTTCCAGTAACGGATACCGCTTTGATACTCTGATTGAGAGTATCATCACCAGCCCGCAATTCCTGATGAAGCGCACTCCGCCAGCTTCCCGAGGGTCATCCAATCTAGCAAGTATAACCCCATGAATAATAACATCATAAGGAATCGTTACCAGCTTTCTCGCCGGCGGTTCCTGCGCGGCGCGGGCGTGGTCATGGCTCTGCCCTGGTTGGAGTCCATCCCGGTCTGGGGCGCAGAACCGATGTTGCCCACTGGCCAGCCGGCGGCCTTCCCCAAGCGCATGGCCGTCCTGTTCATGGCGAATGGCATCAACCCCAATCATTGGAGTGCCGAAGGCGCGGGCGCCGACATGAAGTTGGGCGACAGCTTGACCCCGTTGGAGCCGGTTAAGACCAAAATTAATTTCATCAAGGGCCTTTTCAATAAAGCCGCGACGGGCGTAGGCATCCATCCCGGCATGACTGGCAACTTACTATCCGGCATGCCGCTGACCAAAGGCGCTGAATTGCATGGAGGCGTCAGCATGGACCAGGTGCTCTCCAACCACCTTGGCGATCAGACCGTGCAGCCGAGCATGGTCATCGGCTGTGAGCAACCCGTGACCGGCTATCACGAGACCAATTACTCGATGGCCTACAGCTCGCATATTTCCTGGTCGAGCGTCACTTCACCGGTGCCCATGGAAGTTTATCCCTCGCTGGCCTTCGACTGCCTGTTCGACAACAAAGGCAGCCAGCGCAATCAAAGCGTCCTCGACCGCGTGATGGACCAGGCCGCGACATTGAGCCGCGAAGTCAGTTCCACGGATAAAGCCAAGCTCGACGAATACCTTACGAGCGTACGCGAGGTTGAAGTTCGCGCGGAACATATGCGCGCCGCGAAAGCCAAGGCCGACGAAAACGCCAAAGGGGCGGACGAGCCGGTTGTCGCCATGAAGCGCCCGGACAACGGCCTGCCCGAAGACATCCGCGAACACATGCGCCTGATGTGCGATATTCTGGCCCTGGGTTTCCAGACCGACAAAACCCGTATCGCCACCCTCTTGCTCTGCCGCGACATTTCCGGCCTGTTTTATCCGTTCCTGAACGTCAAGCTCGCCCACCATCTGGCCAGCCACCAGGACACGACCGATGATTTTCTCCGCATCAACCAGTATTATACCAGCCAGTTTGCCTACCTCATTAAGAAACTCGACTCGATGCCCGAGGGCGAAGGCACGGTGCTCGACAATTGCGGCCTCATCTTCATGTCGAACATGTGGTCGGGCAGCGCGCACGACAGCACGAAGGTGCCGCTGCTGACGGCCGGGAGCCTGGGCGGCACGCTCGAAAGCGGCCGGGTGCTGGATTACTCCAAGTCCGGCGACGAAAACCGCAAGCTCTGCAGCTTGTACCTGTCCATCATGGACCGGATGGGCGTGAAGCTCGACAAGTTTGGTGACGCCGACACGCGGCTCGCGGGCATTTAGTTTCCACTTACCCCGCCGGTGACGGTTGCTGCCGGCAAACCATTGGCAAACTTTGATGAACCCCAAATTGTTGAATATCGCCATCTTTTTCGGACTGGTGGCCGGCGCCAGCCTGTCTTTTGCCGCGGACCCGGGACCGTATCCCACTCGCGACCCCAATGCTCCCGGCTACGTCCAGGCCAAGACGATCCCCGCCCCCGGCAATCCCCCGGCGGACACCGACGGCAATTTCATCATCGGCCCGGATTACATTGTCGCACCGGAGTACAACGCCCAACCAAGTTTGCCCCAGGGAAAAGTTTATGCCTTTCTGCTGGGCTCGGCAGATAGCAAAATTTATCCCGGCATTATGCGGGATGTTTTGGGCACGGCCGACCCCACCGACCCGGCCAAACTGGTGGTCACCACCAGCCATCCGGGTCCCTATATTCGAAATGTGGCGGTCTTTGTACCCCAACAATATGTTCCCGGCACGGCGGCGCCATTCATTGTTGGAGCCGACGGGGTGGACACCGGCATGTTCATGGTGTTGAACAACCTTATTGGGGAACACAAAATTCCGGTGATGATTGGAATTTCGATCCAAAATGGCGGCGGTGATGCGCAGGGCAGCGAGCGCGGACTGGAATACGACACCATGTCGGGGAAATATGCGGAATTCGTCGAAAAAGAAGTATTGCCCGAGGTGGAAAAACGATTCGGCGTGAAATTGACCAAAGACCCGGAAGGGCGCGCGACAACGGGCACCAGCTCCGGCGGCTCCTGCGCCTTAATCATGGCGTGGTATCACCCGGAACTCTACCACCGGGTACTGACTTTTTCGGGCACTTATGTGAACCAG
>CAZCMU010000247.1:0-3899 GCA_964499725.1 uncultured Opitutales bacterium | reverse complement strand
GTTGGCCCAACATCCCGGCCTCGGCTTCGATGCCGCCCACGCCCCAGCCGACGACTCCGAGGCCGTTAATCATGGTCGTGTGCGAGTCGGTGCCGACGAGAGTGTCGGGGAAGAACCAAGTTGCGCCGTTGGTTTCGCGGGCAAAAATGACGCGCGCGAGATATTCGAGGTTTACCTGGTGGACAATGCCGATAGCTGGCGGCACCACGCTGAAAGTTTTGAACGCTTGCTGGCCCCACTTGAGAAATTCGTAGCGCTCGCGGTTGCGCTCGAACTCGATCTGCAAATTTTGCAAAAACGCGGCGGGCGTGCCCGAGCGATCCACTTGGACTGAGTGGTCCACGACCAAGTCCACGGGGACGAGGGGCTCGATGAGGTCGGCATCGCGGTTCAGCCGGGCCACGGCGTCGCGCATGGCGGCGAGGTCCACCAGCAGCGGCACGCCGGTAAAGTCCTGCAGTACGATGCGGGAGACGACGAAGGGAATCTCGGCATCCACGGGTTTGGCGGCGTTCCAAGCCGCGAGCGTGCGCACGTCGTTCTCGTTGATGCGCAGGCCGTCGCAATTGCGGAGGACGGATTCGAGCACGATGCGGATGGACACCGGCAGGCGGGAGATTTTGCCGAGGCCGGCGGCCTCGAGCGCGGGCAGCGAGGCGATGTAACCCTCGCGTCCGTCCGGCGCGGTGAATGGTTTGCGCGCGTTAAAGGGAATGGCGGGCTGGCTCATAACTTCTATGTAAGCTGCTGACTATCCGTTGGTTAAATGGTCGTTTTATTTTTTCAAAGCTGCCTGAATCGCGGAGAAATCGGGCAGCACTTTGGGGTCGTCGCTGGAGGAGGAGTATTTGATGACGCCGTCCTTGCCGATGACGAACGCAGAGCGCTTGGCCACGCCTTTGAAGCCCAGCAGGTCGGCATAGAGCACGTCGTATGCCTTGGCCACGTCCTTGTTGAAATCGGACAGAATCGGGAAAGTGATGCCGTTGGCCTTGGCCCAGGCTTCCTGCGCGAAGGGGCTGTCCACGCTGATGGCGTAAACGGCGGCGTCGAGGCTCTTGTAGGTGTCAAGGCCCTGGCTGACGCTGCACATCTCGGCGGTGCAGACGCTGGTGTAAACGAGGGGGAAAAAGAGCAGGACGGTCTGCTTTTTGCCGAGGGTGTCGGCGAGGGCGACGTCCTTGAGGCCGTCGGCGGTTTTGGACTTGAGGGAGAAGGCCGGAGCCTGGGTGCCAGTTGCGAGAGCCATAAGAAGTTTCGAGTTGGGAGTTGCGGGATTGGAGTTAAAAGCGGTGGATTGCAGGACGGGCGAACTCAGCGAAGGAACAGTAACCATACTCCTCCAAACGCCTTCGGCAAGGGGAAAGAATGGGGTTAAAAGGCAGGTCTTCACCTACTGTTGCATCCTGCTCTTCCATTTTCAATTTTCTGTCTTATATTCATCCCATTATGCCCATCCAAGCCTATGCCGCAAAGGCCCCCAAGGGGCGCCTGGAAACGTTTTCGTATGAACTGGGGGCGCTCGGCCCCAAGGAAGTGGAAGTCAAGGTGACGCACTGCGGCATCTGCCACAGCGACCAGGCGATGATTGACAACGACTGGCATTTTAGCACGTTTCCCCTGGTGCCGGGGCACGAGGTCGTGGGCACGGTGGCGGCGCTGGGCGCGGACGTGCATGGGCTGAAGATCGGCCAGCGCGTGGGCATCGGCTGGCAATGCGGGTCGTGCGGCGAGTGCGAGTACTGCCGCGTGGGCCGGCAGGCGTATTGCGCGAAGGAGCGGGATACGATCGTCGCCCACCATGGCGGCTTTGGCGAGCGCGTGCGGGCCGACGCCACGTTTGCGATTCCGCTGCCGGATGCGCTCGACTCCGCGCAGGCCGCGCCACTGCTGTGCGCGGGCACGACGGTGTTTACGCCGATGCTGCACCATGGCGTCACGGGTAACACGCGCGCGGCGGTGGTGGGGATCGGCGGGCTGGGCCACCTGGCGGTGCAGTTTTTGGCGAAGCTTGGCTGTGAAGTGACGGCCATCTCCAGCACGCATGCCAAGGACGACGAGGCGCGCGGGTTTGGCGCGGCGCACTTCATCGCGACCAAGGGCACGGATGAATTGCAAAAAGCCGTGGAGCAGTTTGATTTTATTATCAGCACGGTGCCGGCGAATCTGCCGTGGAATGATTATATCAACGCGCTGCGGCCGCAGGGGAAAATGGTGGTCGTGGGCGTGCCGGAGTCGGATATTCAACTCAATGCGTTTGCATTGATTGGGCATGAAAAATCTTTTGGCGGCGGTCGCACCGGCAGCCCGGCGGAAATCGAAACGATGTTTAATTTCGCCGCGCGCCACGGCGTGCAGGCGCAGATTGAGAAATTTGCGATGAAGGATATTAACGCGGCAATGGACCGGGTCAGAACCGGAAAAATGCGGTATCGCGTGGTGCTGGAGGCGTGAGAGATGGGTTGCCTTGCGGGACATAAAGAGCGATAAAATGGCCGCATGAAGCCTAAAAACTTCGTCTTGGCTTTCTTGCTTGTTGCCATGTTGGCAGTCTGCATCTGGTGGTTGATGAAACGAGCAGTGGCAAGTCAGGAAAAAAACGCGCAATTACCGCCGCCAATCAAGGCCGATGCGCCCATGCCAGTCGCGAAGGCCGCGCAAGTTGAATTGCCTAAACTTCCACCCGTGGCAGCCAAGAGTGACCCGATATCGGGCGCAGATGCGCTAGCGGATGCCGACCCCCGCACAAATCCAAACACCGCTACAGCCGAAGCAATCCGCTTGATCGAAATTAACGATATGGTCGGTTATGTGAAGGCAGTTTTCCCACCAAAATATTTGGCGATGCTTCCTCGCGGTGATACGGTTGAACTCTTAGCCCAAGAAATGGAAAGCCCGAAATACAGAGATGCCATGCTAAAAAATCTGGCGGCCCTGAAATCAATTCAAGACCAGCCCCCAATTCTGACCGATGATGACAACACCGCCACCTTCGAGACGCATATGGACGACCCGTTGAGAACCGAGGTGGTTTTAAAAAAAGTGCATGGGCTTTGGTATATTGAGCATATTTAAATCGGCCAAATTTCAATCGGGCTCAACAACGATAAGTAGCCGGGTTTGACATACCCGCTTCGGACGCCTAATGGTTGGCGTTCCCCATGTCCGACGCCGTCGCCGCCTTGCAGCGCCATACCGAGCACTTCATCAGCCCCGGGGAGTTGCGCGAGCGCATGGCCACGGGACGGCCGCTGCGCGTGAAGCTGGGCGTGGACCCCACCCGGCCGGACCTGACGTTTGGGCATATGGTCGTCTTTAACAAGCTGCGGCAGTTCCAGGACCTCGGGCACCAGGCGGTGCTGATCATCGGCGACTACACGGCGATGATTGGCGATCCGTCCGGCCGCTCCTCCACCCGCCCGGTGCTGAGCGAGGCGGAGGTGCAGACGAACGCGCAGACGTACCTCGACCAGGCGTTCAAAATCCTCGACCGCGCGAAGACGGAGGTGCGCTACAACAGCGAGTGGTTCAATAAAATGACGCTGGGCGACGCGCTGGGCCTGGCGCGCAAGATGACGGTGGCGCGGATGCTGGAGCGCGACGACTTTGCCAAGCGCTACGCGGCGAACACGCCCATCTCCATCGTGGAGTTTTTGTACCCGCTCATTCAGGGGCATGACTCGGTGATGATCAAGGCGGACGTGGAACTGGGCGGGAGCGACCAACTGTTCAACAACCTCGTCGGGCGGGCGCTGCAAAAGGAGGCGGGCCAGCCGGAGCAAATCGTCATCTGCTCGCCGCTGCTGGTGGGGCTGGACGGCGTGAAAAAAATGTCCAAGAGCTCGGACAACTACATCGCCTTCAACGACGCGCCGAAGGAGATGTTCGGCAAAATCATG